>JBBSHJ010000054.1:0-21433 GCA_038253135.1 Mycobacteriales bacterium
ATGGGCATACCTTCCCGAACCAGCGCGCCAACGCCGGTCCTGATCACAGCTGATGTTGACTTCACGATCATCCTCGGGAAGGTGCGCCACCTCACGCCACCTCGCCGAGAACCGCCATCCACAGGTTCTGATCATTGCTCCGCGTCGAACAAGCAGGCTCACATCGCTCGGCTGCGCCGGATCGAGGGCCAGCTGCGCGGGCTGCAGCGACTGATGTAGTCCGACACCTACTGCATCGACGTGCTGACGCAGGTTTCGGCCGCGAAGCGAGCGCTCTAGAGATGCGTTTGCGGTGTCGCTGCTGGAGGAGCACCTCGGGCGTTGCGTCGCTGACGCTATCCAGGCCGGGGGTAGCGATGCCGAGGTGAAGATCACCGAGGCCTCCTATCGACCGACTGGTTCGTTCCTGACCCTCACGGGCATCGCATCAATTTTCGAGAAGGCACTTTCATGAGCAGCACCGCAACGTATTCCGTTACCGGCATGACGTGTGATCACTGCGTCGGAGCCGTCAGCGCCGAGCTACAGAATCTGGCCGGCGTCTCGGACGTGACTGTCGATCTCAACCCGGAGGGGCCGTCGGCGGTGACGGTCACTAGCGACGGGCCGTTGACCGATCAGCAGGTGGCGGCGGCTCTTGACGAGGCCGCGATTACCGGCGCGCTACCGCCTGAGGATCCGCTGGTGCTTGCGCCGCGACGCTCGTGCAAGCACCAGCGCATCTAATCCTCGATTTACCCGACTCACCCTTGACTGTGGCGAAGGGATGCGAATGAGCAGCGTCACCACCCACCCGAGACCGTTGCGCCGCCAGCGCGGGCCCACGATATCGAGCTGGTCATTGCGGGATGACGTGCGCGTCCTGTGCGGCGCGGGTGGAGAAGAAGCTGAACAAGCTCGCCGGCGTCACGGCCACGGTCAACTACGCCACCGAGAAGGCTCAGGTCGCCTTCCCGGACAAGGTTACCGTTGACGAGCTCGTCGACACGGTTGAGGCGACCGGCTACTCGGCCACCGAGGTCTCATCCGGTGAGGGTGAGGCCGGTGGTCTCGATCCCGCGGCTGAGCACGCGTGAGCGCTCGGGTTACTCGCCGTTGATGGCGGCGCTGGCGCTGCTACCGCTGGCGCTGGCCGCCAATGGTCTTCTTTCCCTTCGTCCCGCGCCTGGCCGCCGCCTGGTGCCATCGGCCGAACGTCGGGGCGGGAATGGCCATGATCGCCGCCAACCTGGTCGTCATGAGTCGTCTGCGGGCCGACTCGACGCACGCACCGGTAGCGATCGGAACGTTCCTGCTCGGCGCCGGGATCACGTTCGCCGCGACGCCGGCGACCGATGCCATCATGCAGGCCGTACCGGCCGCCCGGCAGGGTGTCGCGTCGGCGCTGAACGACGTCACCCTCGAGCTCGGCAGGGTGCTCGGCATCGCGCTGCTCGGCAGCGTTCTTCAACGACACCTACCGCAGCCGTACCGCTCGCGCGGCCGGTGCCCTACCCAGCGACCTTGCCACCGCCGTCCAAGACTCGGTCCCTGCCGCGATCCGGATCGCCTCGACGTCGGGAAGCCCGGCACTCGGCGGATACTATCTAACTTAGTAAATCATGGACGGGGTGACCGTCAGCACATCGGGCGTCCGGGGTCGGCCGTGCGTACTGGTTCAGTTGAGGCCGGCGTAGGAGTGCAGTCCGGCGATCACGATGTTCACGACAAAGAAGTTGAAGGTCATGGTGGCGAAGCCGAGCACGTTGATGACGGCGACCCGGTTCCCGCGCCATCCTGCGGTGGCCCGGGCGTGGAGATAGGCGGCGTAGATGACCCAGGAGATAAAAGCCCACGTCTCTTTGGGATCCCACCCCCAGTACCGGCCCCACGCGGCCTCGGCCCAGATCGCGCCGCAGATGATGGCGAAGGTCCAGATGGGAAAGCCGAACGCGATCGTGCGGTAGGCCATGCGGTCGAGGTTCTCGGCGCTGGGCAGCCGCGCGCCCAGGGAGATCGGGAAATGTAGCGAGCCCGCGGCTTCGGTGCTGGTGGTGGCGACCCGCTCCCAGCGGGCTCGGATCAGGTAGAGCATGGAGGCGACGAAGCTGATCAGGAAGATGCCGGTCGCGACCGCGGCGGCGCTGACGTGGATCGCCAGCCAGTATGACTGCAGCGCGGGGACCAGCGGTTCGGCACGCGCATACAGAACCGTGCCGGCCAGGAACATGACGACGATCACGGGGAGCAGCACAAACATGCCGAGGTAGCGCAGGGCGTGCTGGCGGAGGAGCACCGCGGCGAAGGTCACTACCGCGACCAGGCCGACGACCGAGGAGAACTCGTACATGTTGCCCCACGGCACCCGGTCGACCGCGCCCGCGCGTAGGGCGATCGATCCGGCGTGCAATGCGGCGGCCACCGCCATCAGCGTGACTCCGGCCCGGCCGCCCCACTGGGCTGCGGCGGCGCGGCCTAATGGGCTCGTCGGCTGCGGCGGTGCCGCTGCCGGTTGCGCGTCGGGCGAGGCGATCTGAGCCGGGGCGCCCGCCCCGACCAGGACGTGCTCCGCGCGGGCCGGCGCGACCGTGTGCGCGATGCGGCCGCGTCGGCCGAACGCGTACTCTCCGCAGAAGCCGAGGAGAGCAACGCTGTAGACGGTGATGGCGTAGGTGAACAGCTCGTCCGAGAGCGTGGCGAGCGTCGACGATCCCACCGGTTGCCTCCTCGCTGCCGCCGTCAGACTACGAAGTAGGGTAGTAGTACGCAACTCGGGTGCGCCGGCGGGGCAGCGTCTCGCGGCGAGTGTCGCCTCCTCGGCAGAGCCGGGATCGATTAGCCTGCCGGGTACACCTGGTGGACGCAACGACGGGCGGTGGCGGGTGATGCGGGGTTTCGGCGACCTCGAGTCTCAGATTATGGATCGGTTGTGGTCCTGGCAGCACCCAGCGACGGTCCGCGAGGTGCTCGAAGACCTGCGGTCGGAGCGGGAGATCGCCTACACCACGGTGATGACGGTGATGGACAACCTGCACCGCAAGGGTTGGCTGCACCGCGATCGAGACGGCCGGGCGTATCGTTACCGGCCGGTCGCCAGTCGTGATAACTACAGCGCCGAGCTTATGCGGGAGGCCCTGACCTCCAGCGCCGATCACACCGCCACGCTGGTGCGCTTCATGGAACAGCTGACCCCCGATGAGGTGGCTGCGATGCATCGGGCGCGGCGCCGCTTGGGGCGGAGGCGAACCCCGTGACGGTGGCCGTGTGCCTGCTGGCCTACAGCCTGCTCGTGCTGGCCATCGGTCCGCGGCTGCTGCGGCGCTCGACCGCGACCGGGCACGCCCCGCGGGCGGGAATACTCGCCTGGCAGGCGGCGAGCTGGTCGGTGATCGGGTCATGGGTCCTGGCCGGACTCACCATGACGACCACCGCCACCGTCCCGACGCAGGGGCCCGGTGGGTTGTTCCATGCCTGTCTCACGGTCGTCCGCGAGGCGGTGTCGCCCCCCCACAGTGCCTGGCTGCGCCTTGCGGGGGCCGCCGTCGCGGTCGGGGTGGCGACCCGCGCGGTCGGGTGTCTGATGCATGGCTGGTGGGTGGCGCGGCGCCGTCGGCGCCGGCATCTGGCCGTGCTGCGGATGATCGGCCGGCCGCGGCCCGGACTGGGAGCGCTGGTGCTTGATCAGGTCATCGAGCCTGTCGTGTACTGCCTGCCCGGGCGGGCCGGCCGGGTGGTCGCCACCGCTGGTGCGCTCGACCGCTTGACCGGAACCCAACTGCAGGCCGTGCTGGCACACGAGCGCGCGCACCTGCACGGCTGGCATCACCTTCCCCTCGGGGCCGCGCAATCTCTCGACCGGGCCTTCCCCGGCATCGCGCTGTTCCGCATCGCCGCGGTGGAGACCGCGCGGCTGGTGGAGATGCGCGCGGACGACGTCGCGGCCCGTCGCTACGGGTGCCAGCAGGTGGCCGAGGCGCTCATCGCGCTCGCCGACGGTCCCGCGCCGCGGGACGCTCTCGCCGCCGCCGGCGTGGAAACTGCGCAGCGCGTCGAGCGGATGTTGAGCGGCCGCACGCATCCGCTGCGGGCGGGTTGGCCGTCGCTGACGCTGGTCGCGCTGTTCGCCGTGGGACCCCTCGTGTCCGTGCTCCTGCCGATCCTCGGCATGACGGTGCGCTATTGGGGGATCTGCCCGCTGCCCACCTAGCGCCGGCACCTGAGCCTCGAGCCGAACCGGCGCTCGTCCGCCGGTGGCCGGCTACCGTCGGGTTAGGCGGTGCTGGATCTCATCGACGTCGGCAGAGCTGAGCTGGCCGACATGGCGGTAGACGATCGAGCCCGTGCCGTCGATGGCGATCGTGACCGGCCGCCCGGGACTCCCGAGCCGCGCCGGCAACTGGCCCCCGGTGTCCACCGCCTGCGGATAGGTGACGCCATGGGCCAGCAGGAAAGCGGCGGCGATCGACGGCTGGTCGCGGGTGTCGACGCCCAGGATGCCGATGGTCGGCCCCCACCGGCGGTGCGCGGCCTGCAGCCGGGGCAGCTCCTCGCGGCAGGGGGGACACCACGAGGCCCACACGTTCACGACGGTGTTGCGGAGCGCGCGCAGCTCAACCCGGCCGGGTGCGCCGAGGCACGCCACCGTCATCGCCGGCGGGGGGTGTGCGGCCCGGCCGGCGCGGCGCTGGGTGGGGCAGGGCTCGGTCTTCAGATGCACGCGGGACGGGGCCGTCGCGGCCGCATCTTCGGTCGGGGGACTGCGGTGTCCGCAGCCGACGGCCGCGGCGGCGAGCACCGTGACGATGGCCGCACTCTTGAGCATCATCCGCAGTCTACGAAGGACCCTAGTAGTCCCGGTAGTAGCCCCGTGCGGGCCGTCCGGCCAGGGGAGCAGCGCGCGGGTGGGGGCATCGATCGGGACTCGACAGCCTGCGGTGAGTACTAAGGCGCCTAGTAGGTAGGGTGTCGGTGTCAATCCCGCTCCGGTGAGGAGTGCTATGAGCCTGGCCTACCTGCCGAGCCCGACCCGCAACGTCTGGCAGCTCGGCCCGATTCCGATCCGTGCCTACGCGTTGTGTGTCATCGCCGGGGTGGTGCTCGCCATAGTGATGGGCGAGCGGCGATGGGTGGCCCGGGGTGGCCGGCCGGGGACGGTGCCCGACGTTGCCGTGTGGGCGGTGCCGTTCGGTCTCATCGGCGCACGCCTGTATCACGTGGCGACCGACCCGGAGCTGTACTTCGGCCCGGGCCGTGACCCCGTCGACGCGTTCAAGGTCTGGGACGGCGGCTTAGGGATTTGGGGGGCCGTCGCGCTGGGAGGTGTCGGGGCCTGGATCGGGTTACGCAGCCGCGGGCTGCGGCTCGCGGCCTTTGCCGATGCGGCGGCGCCGGGTATCGCGGTGGCCCAGGCCGTGGGCCGGATCGGCAACTGGTTCAACAACGAACTGTACGGCCCGGCAACAACCCTGCCGTGGGGGTTGACCATTCATCGCATCGATCCGTCGAGCCACGCCGCGGTCGCGGTACTCGGACACTTCCAGCCCACCTTCCTGTACGAGCTGCTGTGGGACCTGGGCACGGCCGGGGCGGTCATCTGGGCAGAGCGGCGGTTCCGCCTCGACCGGGGCCGGGTCTTCGCGGTCTACGTCGCGTTGTACGCCCTCGGGCGGGCCTGGATCGAATATCTTCGGGTCGACCACGCCAATCATTTCCTCGGCCTGCGGCTCAACGACTGGACTTCGCTGATCGTCTTTCTGCTCGCGGTGACCTACCTGGTCGTCCGTCGGCCGGGGCGAGCCGGGGCCGGCCAGGCACCCCAAACCGAAGCCGCGGTGACGCTTCCCGACCGGTCGTCTCGGTGAGCGGGGCGCGCCACCGGATGTCGATCCTCACCAGGGCTGCCGTTTGTGCCGCCGGCGCGGTGCTTGTGCTGGCCGGCTGCTCGACCGGCCGCAACGCCGTCAACCAGCAGGCCGCCGGGCAGTATCGTTTCGTTGCCGGATCGGGCGAGGCGGCGCTCATTCCCGCCGCCAAGCGGGACCGCGCGCCCGACATAGCGGGCACGCTGCTCGACGGCCGACACTTCACGTTGTCTTCGCTGCGCGGCGACGTGGTGGTATTGAACTTTTGGGGATCGTGGTGTGCGCCGTGCCGCGCGGAGGCGCCCGAGCTGATGGCGGTCTACACCGCAACCAGGGCCCGCGGGGTGCGCTTCGTCGGGATCAATGTCAAAGACCAACGCCCACTGGCTCGCGCCTTCGACCGCACGAAGGGCGTGACCTATCCCAGCATCTTCGACCCCGAGGGGAGGATCGCCCTGCAGTTCCGCAACTATCCGCCCAACGCGATCCCGTCGACGATCGTGCTCGACCGTCACCACCGGGTGGCCGCGGTCTTTCTTCGGCCCCTGCTGCGGTCTGATCTGCTGCCCGTCGTCCAGCGCCTCGCCGGGGCGGCGCGCTGATGCGCACCTCGCTGGCGTCCGGGCTCGGCACCCAGTTCGCCTCCACCGTGACCAGTGGGCCGCTGCTGGTGGCGATCGGGGTGGCGGCTGTCGCCGGATTGGTCAGTTTCGCGTCCCCGTGTGTGCTTCCGCTCGTGCCCGGATACCTGGCCTACGTGGCTGGCCTCTCCGGCGCCGACACCACCGCCCGGGCCGGCGGTGCGCCACCGGGTCTGCTGGTCCGCGGCCGGGTCTTTGTCGGTGCGCTGTTGTTTGTGCTCGGCTTTACCGCCGTGTTCGTCAGCTACGGCACCGCCCTCGGCAACCTCGGGGCCAGCCTTATCCGCTATCAGGACCCGATCCAGCGGGTCCTGGGCGCGGTCACGATCGTGCTGGGACTGACATTTTTGGGGCTGATCCCGCTGCTGCAGCGGGAGGTGCGCATCCATCGGCTGCCGACGGCCGGCCTGGCCGGAGCACCCCTGCTCGGGGTGCTGTTCGGCGTGGGCTGGACCCCTGCGTCGGCCCGACCCTGGGCGCGGTACAGACCCTCGCCTTCACCGCGGCCAGCGCCGGCCGCGGCGCCCTGCTGGCGGCCGCCTATTGCCTCGGGCTGGGCATTCCGTTCCTACTCGCCGCACTCGGGATGCGCGGCAGTCTCGGCGGGTTCGCCTTCCTGCGCCGGCACTCCCGGACGGTGATGCGCTGCGGCGGAGCGATGCTCATCGTGATCGGAGCCTTGCTCCTGGGAGGCTGGTGGAACGCGCTCACGATCCAGCTGCGGGTCTGGTCCTCCGGATTCTCCACAGTGATCTGAGATGAACCTGCCCATCCGTGAGCAAACGGACAGCCGCGCAGCCACCCGCCTGTCCACCGCGCCGGAGGAATCCCGCCCCGGCCGCGTTCCCCGCGGTGCCGGCGGTCTCGCGATCCTGCTGCGCGGATGGCGGCGGCTGACCAGCATGCGCACCGCGCTCGTCCTGCTCCTGGTCCTGGCCATGGCCGCCCTGCCGGGCTCGCTTCTGCCGCAGCAGCGGCTGAACCCCTTCAAGGTGGCCGCCTTCCTCCGCCAGCATCCCACGCTCGGCCCGATCTACCAGCGGCTCGGGTTCTTCGACGTGTTCGCGGCACCGTGGTTCGCCGCCGTCTATCTGCTGCTGTTCGTGTCCTTGATCGGCTGCCTGATCCCGCGGCTCCGGCTCCATCTGCGCGCCCTGCTGCGTCGGCCACCGGCCGCGCCGAGCCGACTGGACCGCCTGCCGCATCAGCGCGGGTTTGACGCCGCCACGCCGACGACTCAGCTGCACGCAGCGGCTCTCGCGCTCTTGCGCCGCAAACACTGGCGGATCCGCCGCGGCACCGAGCCGGCGGGCGTGCTGACGATCAGCGCCGAGAAGGGCTACCTCCGCGAGACCGGAAATTTGATCTTTCACCTTGCACTGGTTCTGCTGCTGCTCGGCATGGCCATCGGCAAGCTCTACGGCTATTCGGGCACCGTCGTGGTGCAGGCCAACGCCGGCTTTTGTAACACCGTCTCGCAGTTCGACAGCTTCAGCGCCGGCCCGTGGGTCAACCAAGCACGGTTGACGCCGCTGTGCGTCACCTTGAAGAAGTTCTCCGCCGACTACACCAGCGCCGGGATCGCCTCGCAATTTCGCGCCGACATCGCCTACACCACCAACCGCGACGGAACCGACGCCACGCCATACCGGCTCGAGGTCAACCATCCGCTGCGCCGCGGCGGGAACCGGCTCTACCTGCTCGGTCACGGCTTCTCGCCGCAGTTCACCATCCGCGACCCCGCCGGGGACGTCTTCGATCGCGTCAGCGCGCCGTTCCTGCCCCAGGATGGCAACCTCACCTCCTCCGGGGTCCTCAAGCTGCCGGACGCCCGGCCGCAGCAACTGGCCATCGAAGGGGTGTTCGCCCCGAGCGCCATCTTCGACCCCGCCGGCCGGCTGGTCTCCGCGTCGCCGGTACCGAATCGACCGGCGATTGCCATCTTCGTCGATCGCGGCGACCTCGGCCTCGACGCCGGCCAGCCACAATCGGTGTACTCCATCGACCCGGCGCAGTTCAGCCGCGGCCTGCTGCGCCGGGTCGCCGCCCGCACCCTGCGCCCCGGCGAGTCCATGACCCTCGCCGACGGCACCCGCATCACCTTCAGCGGCTACACCCAATGGGCCAACCTGCAGGTCTCGCACGACCCAGCGCAAAGCCTGGTGCTGCTCGCGGCTGTGCTGATCGTGGCCGGACTGCTGTCCTCCCTGCGGGTCCGGCGACGCCGACTCTGGCTTCGCATCACCCCGACCGGCGCAGGCGGCTGCACGGTCCAGGTCGGCGGGCTCTCCCGCAGCGACCCGGCCGGCAACGAGCGCGAGTTCACCGCGCTCACCGAGCGAATACGCGCGGTTGACGGGGTGATGGGAGGAAGTGAGCCACCGACCTCCAGCGCTCTCACACGTAGCTGAGCACGCCATCATCCCGGCCGCGCCGGTTCGTCGCGCATCGGCGTCGCCCGGCGCCGATGTCCCACATTTCGACACGTCGGGCGCAGGGGCAAAGAAACCCGAGAGACTTCGTCCGGTCGGCCGACCTCGCGCCGATCAGCCGCACCGTCTAGGTCTACTGAGCGACCACCCCGTCGGCAGGACAGAGCCGACAAATGGCAGAGGCCATTTCGCTACGCGAGCACCTGACGACTGCGTTGTCATCGGTAGCTGAGCACGGCCATCATCCCGGCCGCCGAATGATAGGAGTTGTGGCAATGGGTCAGCCACTGGCCGGGGTTGTCGGCGTCGAGGAAGACCGTGACCGTCTCGTGAGGTTTCACAATGACGGTGTCCTTGCGGGGTCCGGTCTTACCGACCTGGAAGGTGTGGCCATGCGGGGTGCATGGGGTGCATGGGGTCGTTGACGTAGTTGATCTGGATGCGCTGACACCGCCGAACGTCGTACGTCGTCGAAACGGGGTTCCGATCGTCGTAGTGGTGGCCATTGATACCCCAATCGTATTTCGCCATGCTGCCGGTCAGGCGCAGGGTGTGCACGCGGTCAACTGTCCGGTCGGGCAGCTGGACCGCCGGATCGGCGCAGGTCATCTTCGACTCGATGACCGGCCGGTGAGCCGCAAGCTGAGACCTGGCTGCTGGAACCCATCTTTGGCCGGCGCAAATGCGATCCTAGTAAACCGATATCATCGTCTCATGGCGATTGCTACGACTCATGGCGATGCATGCAAGGTGGACCTGTCCGCCGCGGTGGCGCTGTTTCGCAGCTTGGGTGATCCGACCCGGCTCGCGATCGTGCACGAGCTGGCGGCCGGTGAGCGTCGGGTGCGGGATCTGACCCGAGCCTTGGGGTTAGCGCAGTCCACGGTGTCGGCGCATCTGGCGGGTCTGCGAGACTGCCAGCTCGTCGAGTCGCGGCCGGTCGGTCGCCAGTCGCTCTACCGGCTGACGCAGCCGGCGCTGCTGGGCCTGTTGAGCGCAGCGGAGCAGCTGCTGGCCGACACTGGCAACGCGGTGGATCTGTGTCCGGCCTACGGCCACGCCGACGCTGCCGATACGACTGCCACCGCATGACCCGCACCGAGCAAAACGACCAGGATGGGTCTGCTGATGGCGCAGGGCATGAGCACGGCAGCGGCCACGAGCATGGCATCGGCCCGAACGCGGACCGCCGCTACCTGATCATTGCGCTGGCCCTACTGGTCGCGTTCATGATCACAGAGGTGGCCGTGGCGTTCGCGTCTGGCTCGCTGGCGTTGCTGTCTGATGCCGGGCACATGCTGTCCGACGTCGGCGCGATCGGCGCCTCACTGTGGGCGATGAGCCTGGCGCCCCGCCCCGCCGCCGGTGCCTGGACATTCGGATGGAAACGCGCGGAGATCCTATCCGCGGCCGGTAACGGCATCACGCTGCTGGTCGTGTCGGGCATCGTCGCGTTCGAAGCGATCCGGCGCCTGATTCATCCACCCGCCGTCGAGGGCGGCCCGGTCCTGGTCGTCGCCCTGGTCGGTGTCGCGATCAACATCGCCGTGGCCTGGGTGTTGGCCAGGGCCAACCGGTCCTCACTGAACGTCGAGGGCGCCTACCAGCACATCCTCACCGACCTCTACGGCTTCATCGGCACCGTCGTGGCCGCCATCGTCATCCTGACCACCGGCTTCAACCGAGCCGACGCCATCGCCTCGCTGATCGTGGTCGCGCTGATGCTGAAAGCTGCCTACGGGCTGCTGCGCGACTCCGGGCGGGTACTGCTGGAGGCCGCCCCCGAGGGCCTCGACCTCGCCGACGTGCGGACCCATCTGCGGGAAAGCGATCACGTGCACGACGTGCACGATCTGCACGTCTGGACCGTCACCTCGAACCTGCCCACCTTGTCCGCGCACGTCGTGATCGATGATTCGTGCTTCCACGACGGGCACGCCCCGCAACTGCTGGACGAGCTGCAGGGCTGCCTGGTCGGGCACTTCGACGTCGAGCACTCCACCTTCCAGCTCGAACCCGCCCGCCACGCAGGCCACGAACCCGGAACCCACTGATGACCGTCGAGCCGTCAAAGACACAGCATCTGACCCTGCTGCCCTCCCCTCCTGCGAAGCCAGACCACTCCGCGGACGCAGCGTGCTGCGAATCCTGCGCCGCGACACCGGATGATCCAGGCTGGGGTCGGGCCGCCGGCTACGCCCGACTGTTGTCCTGGGCCTCGCTGATCTGGATGACCGGCGAAGGCGTGCTCGGGCTGATCGCAGGATTGCAGGCCGGGTCGATCTCACTGCTCGGGTGGGCGCTTGGCTCGGTCATCGAGGGACTTGCCTCGGTGATCGTGATCTGGCGATTCACCGGCGCGCGCACCTTGTCCGAGACCGCTGAAGGCCGCGCCCAGAAGGCGGTCGCGGTGTCTTTCTTCCTCCTCGCCCCCTACATGGCCATCGAGGCCATCCGCGACCTGGCCGGCGCTCACCTCGCCCAGACCACTGGACTTGGGATAGCGGTCACCGCCGCCAGCCTGCTGGTCATGCCAGGCCTCGGCATCGTCAAGAAGCGACTCGGCGCACGACTCGGCTCCGGCGCGACGGCCGGCGAGGGCGTGCAGAACCTGCTCTGCGCTGGCCAAGCCGCCGCAGTGCTGATCGGCCTCGCCGCCACCGCCGCGTTCGGCTGGAGCTGGGTCGACCCAGCCATCGCTCTACTGCTCGCGGCGTGGGCCATCCGCGAGGGCATCGAAGCCTGGCGCGGCAACGACTGCTGTTGAGCTCACGCATCCACGGCGCGACCCTCGCGCCCACCCATCGGGGTGGATCACGACAAGCAGGCGGGGCCGAATCAAGCCGTCACAACGGGGCCCGAACGCCTCGACAGAACCACACTGAGTGTTGACGTGATCGTGCGGCCGCCGCTCGGCCGGCCGTTCTCGACGTGCTGAACGAGCGGGCTGGTGGGCATCACCCGCCGACTCGGCGTGGATGATCGCGCGGTGCTGGACTTTCGTTGGGAGTTTCCCCCCGCAGGCGCCGAGCAGGGTCGGACCGCCGCCAATTGCCAGGCCTCCCAGGACAGCACGTCGATCCAGGCGGCCATTCCAAGTGTTCGTGTCCATTCATCGCACGATACGTCGGCGCGGTATGCGTTTCATTTCTTGGTTGCGCCTAGTCTAGCGCTGCTGACAGGACAGATTATGGTGGCGCCGCGCCGGCGGCCTCCGGCGCATGTCGCAAACGGCGCGATGAACCGGTCGCGACCCACCATACGAGACCAGCTACTTGGTGATTTGCCGCCCGGCGAGGACGAGCCCAATGACAAACAAGACGCCCGCCATGGGAAAGCCGATGAGCAGATCGCGAAGCCCAAAGCTCGGAAGCACGGCCACGTCCGCGAGATGCTCGTACACATGCGCGAGGGCCATCAAGACGCCCAGGACCATCAACGTCGTACCGGCAATGCGGTAGCGACGCAGCTTGCGGTAAGCATCGGTGTAGGCCGTCTTGGTCGGCTTCTTGCTCTCCCGATGCAGGTTGCCGGCCGTTGCACGCTGCCGCTCGCGGCGCTCCCGGTTGGTCTTGACCTTCGGCACGTCCACCACTCTCAAAAGGCTACGCTACTATGCAGCATCGTAGACAGTGGCGGTCACCGGATCAACCCGTCGCGCCCGTTGCTGAACACCACGTGGGGCAGCCGGGACACATACGGCCTAGAAGCTACTAGGCTACGTAATGGATGGAGGCAGATCATATGCCCACTCGCCGGCTCACCCGGCTGGGTGTTGTTGCAGCCGCAGCCACCGTGCTGATTGCGGCGTGTTCTCGCGCCGACGGCCAAGGCGCTGCCGCGCCTTCGTCGAGCACGAGTCCCCGGCGGGCGGTGCATAGCTCCACCAATCGAGGGACATCGTCCTCGCAACGATCGACGGTGGGTCGTGCGTCGTCGCCGCCCCACTCGGCGTCGGCTCGTAGCTCCTCCCCGGCCCGCTCGAAGGTACCTCGTTCATCGTCCCCGCCGCGCTCGGCCGCGAGTCGTGCGTCGTCGCCGTCCCGGTCGAAGTCGACGCGCAGCGCACCGCCGGCGGCGCCGGTGCACGTGTCCCTGCTCGAGCACGATGGCGGAACCTATGGCGTCGGCATGCCGATCGTTGCCTACGTCAACCGCAAGGTGACCGACGCAACCGCGTTCGACAAGGCCACCGCGGTGACGGTGAACGGACAGCCGGCCCGGGGCGCGTGGTACTGGCAGCGCTCGGCGCGGCCGGGTCAAGTTCTCGAGGCACACTACCGGTTGCAACGGTACTGGCCGGCCCATGCCAGGATCTTCATGCGGCTGCCGATACGTGGCCTGTCGGCAGGACGTGGACTCGCGTACAACGACAACCTGACCCTGTCGATCGCGGCCGGCCCCGCGAACATCTCCACGGTCAACTGCCGCACCGAACGGATGACCGTGACATCAGACGGCAAAACCGTCCACACCATGCCGACCTCATGCGGAAAAGCCGATACGCCCACCTACGCCGGCACCAAAATTGTCATGCAAAAAGGCGAAGACAAACCCGGCACCAACAAATTACGCCGCAACGGCGCCGTACGTATGGTCTCCAACGATCCGGCCGACCCCTACGACCTGATCGTGCCCTGGTCGGTACGCCTGACCAACTCCGGAGAATTCGTGCACGCCGCGTCCTGGAACGGTGGCAACATCGGCAGACGCAGCACCTCACATGGATGCACCAACCTCAATGTCAATGCCGCCAAATGGTTCTACCAATTCTCCCGAATCGGCGACGTCGTGACCTACACCGACACCCGAGGCAAAACGACGCCGGTCTGGGACGGCTTCGGCGACTGGAACATCACACCCTGGTCGACCTGGCGGGCCGGCGGCCTCCTGCCATCACACCGGTCGTAGGAGAGCGCTGGACCGACGACGGATAACCGCAGGACCACAAAGACGGAAATTCATCCCGAAATGTCGACCGGTCCCACTAGCGCTCGAGCCGGCGCACCACCGGGTTCGGAATCCACGACGTCATGGCTACCACCGCCGCGTGGCGCATGGATCGTCGCAGCCTCCCTGCCGCGGTACCACCAACTACAAAGGCAACGCCCCGGCCCGAGGTACTGTGGCGGCGTCTGCCTAACCTAGCCCTAGCGCGGAATGCGGAGACGCCATCGTCGTACCCCATGGCAGTCTCCGGTCGTTCTGGTTGAGGTGATGAGCAGGCTATCAAGCCTGCTCGAAGACCGGCTTGACACCGGTGAGACGGATCGACAGATCCCACAGATCGGCGGCCAGGTCGACGTTGTACGACGCCGCGCTTGAGGTCGTACGACGGGGCGAGCCCCGCAGCTCACGCGGCCCGCGCGGCCCGTAGAAATCGCCGCCCCGCACATCCGGCATCGTCGCGGCATAGAGCTGCGGCAATGCACCGGCGGCCGCCGACTGCGCGATCAAAAGGTCACCGAGGTGCATGACCAGGCCGGAGAGCCGGTCGCTGGACAGCTGCGGTCCGACCGACGTCAGATTAGTCGCCGAATAGCCGGGATGCGCGCCGATCGACAGCAGCCGGGATCCCGCTGCCCTGGCCCGACGGTCGAGCTCATAGGCGAAAAGCAGGTTGGCGAGCTTCGACGCGTGATAGGCCCCCCACGCCGAGTATCTCGCGGCATCGGGATGAGCAAGGTCGTCCGGAACGATCCGTCCCGGCTTGTGCAGGAAGCTCGAGACCGTGACGACCCGGGCGGCCGTGGCGGCCTGGAGCCGGGGCAGCAGCCGGCCGGTCAACGCGAAATGGCCGAGATGATTGACGCCGAACTGCGATTCGAAGCCGTCCGCGGTCAGTGCGAACGGCACCGCCATGACGCCGGCGTTGTTGATGAGAATGTCGACGGCGCCATCTGGCAGGGCATCGGGAAATTGCCGCACCGACGCCAGATCGGCGAGGTCCAGCGGCGCGACCACGAGATCGGCGCCGGCCGCGTGCGCACGGATCCGCGCGGCGGCCGATTTCCCGCGCTCGGCGTCGCGGGCCGTCAGCACGACCCGAGCGCCGGCCCGCGCCAAAGCCAGTGCCGTCTCGAATCCCAGCCCGCTGGTCGCTCCCGTGACGACCGCCGTACGACCCCGCTGGCTGGGCATCATCGCCGCTCGCCAGCGGGGCTGGTGCGGCGCGCGCCGTCCGGTGATCCATTGCGTCACGGCACCGAACCTATCCCGCCCGCGACCCGCGGCCGGTCTCGAGGCCGCCGCGTCGGCCGGATATCCGCTCGCTCCGCGCCGGTAGCCTGAGGGCGTGATTGACCTCCGACTCGTCCGAGACGACCCAGACACCGTCCGAACCAGCCAGCGGCTGCGCGGCGCCGACCCGGCCGCCGTGGATCACCTGCTGGCCGCCGACGAGGCGCGTCGATCGGCCGTGTCGGAGGCCGACGACCTGCGCGCGGAGCAGAAGGCCCTCGGGCGCACCGTCGGCAAGGCGAGCGCGCAGGAGCGGCCTGCCCTGCTGGACGCGGGCAAGAGGCTGGCGGCACGGGTCAAGGAGGCTGAGGCGGCCCAGGCCGAGACCGATGCCGCCCTGACCGAGGCGCATCGCGCCGTTCCCAACGTCGTCATCGAAGGCGTACCCGCCGGCGGTGAGAATGACTTCGTGGTGCTCGAGGAGGTCGGCGACATCCCGAGCTACGACTTCACGCCCGTCGACCACATGGAGGTCGCGCAGGGCCTCGGCGCCGTCGACACCGAGCGCGGCGCCAAGGTGTCCGGCGCGCGGTTCTACTTCCTCACCGGGCCCGGCGCACTGCTCGAATTCGCCCTGCTCAACCTCGCCGTCGCGCAGGCGACCGAAGCCGGATTCACCCCCGTGGTCGCGCCCGCCCTGGTGCGCCCGGAAGCCATGGACGGCACCGGATTCCTCGGCGCCCACGCCGACGAGGTCTACCACCTCGAGCGCGACGACCTCTATCTGGTGGGTACGTCGGAAGTCGCGCTGGCGTCGTACCACGCCGGCGAGATCATCGACGTGTCGGACGGGCCGGAGCGGCTGGCCGGCTTCTCGGCCTGCTTCCGCCGCGAGGCCGGCTCCTACGGCAAGGACACCAAGGGCATCTTCCGGGTGCACTGGTTCGACAAGGTCGAGATGTTCGCCTTCTGCCGGCCCGAGGACGCGGCGGGCGAGCACGAGCGGATGCTGGCGCAGGAGCGGACGTTCCTGGAACGGCTCGAGCTGTCCTACCGGATCATCGACACGGCGGCCGGCGACCTGTCCAGCAGCGCGGCGCGGCGCTACGACTGCGAGGCGTGGTTCCCCGAGCAGCGGCGTTACCGCGAGCTGACCTCGACGTCGAACTGCACGACCTACCAGGCCCGGCGCCTCAATATCCGCTACCGCGACGAGCAGGGCAGGCCGCGGATCGCCGCGACCCTCAACGGCACCATGTGCGCCATCACCCGCACCATCGCCTGCCTGCTCGAGGTGCACCAGCGGGCCGACGGCTCGGTGCACGTGCCCGGGGCGCTGCGCACCTACCTGGGCGGGCGTGCGGTCATCGAGCCGCGCCGCGCCGCGTCTCGGTGAGCGACATCCGCCTGGTCGCGACCGACCTCGACGGCACGATCGTCCGGCCCGACAACTCGGTGAGCGCCCGCACTCGTGCCGCGCTGCAGGCGGTCGAGGGCAGCGGCCGGGTGCTGGTGCTCGTCACCGGCCGCCCGCCGCGCTGGATGACCGGGATCGCCGATGCCGTCGGGCATGCCGGACTCGCGATCTGCTCCAACGGGGCGGTGCGCTACGACCTGCACACCGAGCAGGTGCTCGGCCGGCAGCCGATCCCGGCCGACGTCCTTGAAGAGGTGACGTCCCGGCTGCGGGTGGCGATCCCCGGCGTGCTCTTCGGAGCGGAGTACGGCGACGGCTTCGGTTTCGAGCCCGGCTACCTCGCCACCGACGACGCGCCGGCCGACCTCGTCGCGATGCAATCCGTGACCGGCCGACCCGCGGTCAAGCTGCTGGCCCGCCACACCGACCTCAGCGCCGACGAGATGCTCGCTCGCGCGCAGGCCACCGTCGCCGACCTCGTCACCGTCACGCACTCGGCCCGCCCCGGCACCGGGCTGCTGGAGATCTCCTTGCTCGGGGTGACCAAGGCGAGCGAGCTGTCGCGGTTCGCGGCCGAGCACGGGATTGACGCCGGCGAGGTCCTGGCCTTCGGCGACATGCCCAACGACATCCCGATGCTGCGCTGGGCCGGGCGCTCCGTCGCCGTCGCCAACGCGCACCCCGACGCCCGGGCCGCCGCCGACGAGACGACCGCGAGCGTGGACGACGACGGCGTCGCCCAGGTGCTGGAGTTGCTGCTCACCCGGTGACGCAGCCGATCGGATCGGTGCGCAGGTCAGGCGGGTTCGGGCAGGATGGGGCCGTGAGCACGGACCGGGTCGACGCGGCGATCTCGGAGCTCTACCGGACCGAGCCCGGGGACTTCGTCGCCCGCCGCAGCGCCCTCGCCGCGGCGGCCAAGCGCGCCGGTGACGCCGCCGCCGGCACGGCGATCGCCGCGCTCAAGCGACCCACGATGCCGGCCTGGATGGTCAACGTGCTCGTGCGCTCGGACACCGACGCCGTCGAGACCATGCGTGATCTCGGTGACCGGATGCGGGGGGCACAGCGGGCGCTCGACGCCGCTGAGCTGCGGGAGCTGTCCCGGGAGCGGCGGCGGGCGGTGGCGGATCTGGTCCGCCGGGCCACCGGGCGGCGTACGACGTCCGCGGCCGTCACGGCCGAGGTCACGGCAACCATCGAGGCGGCAATCGCCGACGCCGGCGTCCTTGACGAGGTCGCGTCGGGACGGCTGCTCAAGGCGGCCCACTTCTCCGGGTTCGGCTTCGACGGGCCCGGTCTGCACGTCGTACCCGACCCGCCCGCGCCGTCCCGGGCCACCGCCACGGCCGCGCCACCGCGCCGGTCCGGCTCGGCGGCACCCACGCTGGGGGACGGCGGCGTACCGACCCTCGAGGAGCGCCGTCAGCAGGAACGGCACCGCCAGGAGGAGCGACGCCGGGCCGCGCTCGAGGCCGCCGAGCGCGACGCGGCTGCAGCCGAGCAGGCGGCTACCGAGGCGGCCGACGTCGAGGAGCAGGCGGGCGAAGCGGTCCGCGTGCTGGCCGAGCGGCTGGCCGAGGCCAAGCGCATGCTCGACGAGGCCCGCCTCGACCGCCGCCAGGCCGAGAACCGCAGGCGCAAGGCGACCGACGCGCTCAAACGGTTCCGCCGCTGAGCACTGCGGCGGACCGGAATGCTAGCCGACGCCGCCGTTGCTCATCAAGAGCTGACCGTTGACCCGCTGCCCGGCCGCGGGTGACATCTGTTCAGCTGCACCGACGCTAGAGGTACTGTCCGGTGCCGTCCGGCGACAAGGGCGATTGCGGCGGCTGTCCCGGCATGCCGGGGAGCTCCATGTGCTGGCCACCCGGAAGGGCCCGGCGGCGCATCTCCTCAAGCTGCACGCGGGCGGCCATCTGCTGGGCGAAGAGCGCCGTCTGGATGCCGTGGAAGAGGCCCTCCAGCCAGCCGACGAGCTGCGCCTGGGCGATCCGCAGCTCGGCGTCGGACGGCTTGGCGTCGGTGAACGGCAGGGTCAGGCGGTCGAGCTCATCGCGGAGCTCCGGCGCGAGGCCCTGCTCGAGCTCATGGATCGAGGACTGGTGGATCTTCTTGAGCCGGGCCCGGCTGGCGTCGTCGAGAGGAGCGGCGCGCACCTCCTCGAGCAGCTGCTTGATCATCGTGCCGATCCGCATGACCTTGGCCGGCTGCTCGATCATGTCGCTGACGTCGCCCTGACCCTCGTCGCCCGATGCGGCGGTGGCCTGCCCCACAGGGAACGGCGCCTGCGCGACCGGCTTGCCATCCGGCCCTATGACGATGACCTGATGCTCCTGCTGTTCACTCATCCCGCGCGACCCCCTCAGTCGCTGCGCGCCTCGCTCGCAGAGCTCGCTCGGGTGCTCGCTTCCTCGTCGGTCGACCCTCACTCATCCCCTGTGTTCGCTTCCTCTCCGCTGGCTCATGTGATCAGCTCCCGATCTGGCGGGGTTTGCGTCCTCGGTCTCGGTCCCATCCTTGCCGATGCGCGCGCGGGTTGCGAACCGGCCTCCTGCCGAGGCCACCGGTCGGCTCCGGGATGATTGCCGGTGTGGACGAACTCGAGGACGTGCCGGGATGAGAATCGTGCCGAGTCGGCTCAGGTGGTTGAGGCATCGCGGTTGGCGTCGCCTCGCGCCGACCACGAGGTGGCTCGCCGACGGTGACGGTCGGGCTATCCCTCGGCGAGGTGCCGCCGGTGCGCCAGGTGCGGGCGTCCCGCAGGCAACGGACCATTCATCGAATTGTGGTGGATGGCGACGACGCGTTTCGCATGACGGGTTCGAGTCTTGGGCCGAACGCGGTCAGCTGCTGTGCCTTGGATTTTGACCGGTTCATCGTCGGGATGTCCATCGCGGCCGTTCTGGCTGCACTGGGCGAGGCGAGGCGAGGCGAGGCGAGGGGAGGCGAGGCGACGGTACGGTGCGGAGTCACGTCCCCCGGACTACTTCGGCCGCCGTGCGGATTCGTCCGCGGTGTTGATCGATGTCCGCCCGGATGAGCGGATGGGCGGATGGGCGGCACGCAGGCAAGGCCAACAACCTGCTCACCGACGAGCATGAGCCAACCCGATCGCGCTTGGGCTATACGGTTTGCTTAGGTGAGCGGTCCGGTCAGCTCCGTAACCTTGCCGACAGCGGCGAGATCTGGGGGTTGCCGTGTTTCAAGCGTTGCGATCGTTTCACCGGTGTCCTCGCGAATGAACAGGCATATTGCATTCCGCTCAACCCCTGACGCCCCTGCCTTGCGGAGGATCGGCGGTGGGGACTGGGTGAAATGCCCGTAGATTTGGACGACTGTGACGCGTAGATTCGCTTGCGTCGCATCTGCGCCGGTCCGCGCCAAAGTATAGTTGGCGGGGCCGAACATTGCGTGGGTCACGTATTCAACCCGGCGGGGAGCGCCCATGCCCGAGCTTTTCGCGACGCCCACAACAGTTTGGCGAATCAGGTCGCTGTTGACTACGCTGTGCACATTTACGTGCCCGACTGCGGGTTCGCCTATCGTAGCCACAGGGATGGCGGCCTGATGCTTGGCCTCATTGGGGGACCGTGCGGCCGCAGCGATCCCGACAGCGGTGGCAGCGATAGCTGCCACCGCAAGCAGGATACCTACGGCGGATCCAATGTTTGCACGAGTCATCCAATGTTTCGTGGTCACGGGCACATCTCCCAGAATTGACAATTGAGCGCCATTCGGAACCAACCCGGCGTGTTCATGTACGCCACGTAGGCATAGCTCGGCACCCGGTCGTAGCGTGCGGGGCCCCACCGGTAGACCGTTCCTTCGTGCGTAACCTCAAGTGAGTCGATACCGCCATAGCCACGTGCGGCGGTACCCGTCGACTCCAATCCGGTATCGGGGATGTCACCCTGGTTGCGGTCGAATATGAGATCGGAAGAATGCGCCGCATGTCCATCGACGCTGGCAATCCACTCGTTGTTGCCACCGGCCGAGCTGATGGAAGTTGTAATGGCGTGTCCAGTGACCGCAGCCCCCCAGTTGGTTGCTTCGTTCACTGCGTCGGAATATTCCACCCAGTAGTAGTGCGGATATGACCCGAGTTGTTCGTTCAGGATTTGGCCGACTCCCATACCGGCGTCAATCTCACCGAACTGCGTGCTCGAGCCGAGCCCTACGATGTCCTCGGCGCTTTCCGTGTTGAGGTTGTCTGCGGTGAGTCCGCGTAACGTGATATTTCCAGTGACGGTTTGAACGTCGACGCTAGCCGTGCGTAAGACCACTGCTGCGCATCCACCTGCGGGGCAGGGTGAGGCAGCTGCCGGCTGCGCGATCGCGAGCAGGCTAACGAGCGTGATGGCGGCCGCCAGGGCGGCTATTCGTCTAGGACCCCAGACCATGCGCCCGTGTTACGCTCATAATCCGACCGTGTCAATGCAAGGCGAAGAACTGACCCTATCGGGCTAATGAGGCCAGCCTCGGACCGCCGAGGTGGATGGTGGCGTTGATCTGTTCGGTGCGGTGGCGGTGTGGTTGGGTGTGGTCCCAGGGGGTCGGCAAAGTCGTGTTCTTGGGCGTGTTGACCGGTGACACGCGGGTGAGGGTGTAGGTGCGGCGCGGACACGGTGCCGCTGGTGATCATGAAGGTTCTTAAGGCCACTCGTGATCACAGGAGCGTGCACCGTGTCCGCATCTCTATCTTCGCTCATTGCGTTGTCCGCGGGCCAGTCCGGCGCTGGCGCGGGCGCTGCGGTGGAGCCGCCAGTTGATGTGCCGGCCGATTTGCTGTCGGCGTTGCGGTTGGTCACCGATCCGCGATGCCGGCGCGGGGTGCGCCACCAGCTGGTGTCGGTGCTCGGGCTCGCGGTGTGCGCGGTGCTCGCCGGCGCCCGTTCCTATGTCGCGATCGCCGAATGGGCG
>JBBSHJ010000055.1:0-20293 GCA_038253135.1 Mycobacteriales bacterium
ACGCGACTGGTCGGCTTTGCGAGTGTACGCAGGTGGCCGCACACTCTCCAATCCGAGCATCATGCAACCATTGAGCCCATGGCTGCAGCTGGTTTCTCGTCCGGCGCCGCATCGCCGCGCCCACGCCTGGCGGCCCGCATCGGCGGGATCGCGCCCTCGGCCACCCTGGCCGTCGACACCAAGCTCAAGGAGCTCAAGGCGTCGGGACGCCCGGCGATCGGTTTCGGCATCGGTGAGCCCGACTTCCCCACCCCCGACTACATCGTCGAGGCGGCGGCCAAGGCGTGCCACGATCCCCGCAACCACAAGTACACGCCTGCGGGCGGCCTGCCCGAGCTGCGGTCCGCGATCGCGGAGAAGACCAAGCGCGACTCCGGGTACGACGTCACGGCGGCTCAGGTCCTCGTGACCAACGGGGCCAAGCACGCCGTCTACAACGCCTTCGCCGCGATCATCGACCCTGGCGACGAGGTGCTGCTCCCGGCGCCGTACTGGACGACGTACCCGGAGTCGATCAGGCTCGCGGGCGGCGTACCGGTCGAGGTGCTGACCGACGAGTCCACCGGATACCTCGCCGGCGTCGAGGCGCTCGAGTCGGCGCGCACGCCCAGGACCAAGGCGCTGCTCTTCTGCTCGCCGTCCAACCCGACCGGCGCGGTCTACGCGCCGGGGCAGGTCGAGGCGATCGGGCGCTGGGCCGCCGAGCACGACCTCTGGGTCATCGCCGACGAGATCTACGAGCACCTCGTCTATGGCGACGCGGAGCACGTGTCGATGCCGGTCGTCTGCCCGGAGATCGCCGATCGCTGCATCGTCGTCAACGGCGTCGCCAAGACCTACGCGATGACCGGCTGGCGGGTCGGCTGGATGATCGGCCCCACCGACGTGGTGAAGGCGACGACCAACTTCCAGTCGCACTCCACCTCCAATGTGGCCAATGTGGCCCAGGTGGCCGCGCTCACCGCGGTCTCCGGTGATCTTTCCGCCGTGGCCGAGATGCGGACCGCCTTCGACCGGCGCCGACGAACGATCGTGTCGATGCTGCGCGGGATCGACGGCGTCGATTGCCCGGAACCGGACGGCGCGTTCTACGTCTACCCGTCGGTCAAGGGCCTGCTCGGCCGCCCGCTCGCCGGCCGGACCGCCGAGAGCTCACTCGAGCTCGCCGACCTGGTGCTCGACACGGTGGAGGTCGCGCTGGTGCCGGGCGAGGCGTTCGGTACGCCGGGTTACGTGCGGCTGTCCTACGCGCTGTCCGACGCGGACCTCGCCGAGGGCATCGGCCGGATCCAGCAGCTGGTTGCCGCCGGCTGATCGCCGGCCAGACGTTCCTGCCGACCGCCACGCAGGGTCTCGCGCCCATAGCGCGCGAGAGATCACGCGGCTGGCACCGCCGCGATCTTCGCTGTGTCCCGACGACCCACCACCGCTCTGCTACGAGATGGCGCCGGCCTTCCGGAATACCGCCAGTGCCGCCGGCAGCTGCGCGAAGGCCGCGGCGACATCCCGCGGTCGGGCGATCTTCCACGCCTCGGCGCGGACATAGCAGCGCAGCGCGGTGTCGAACCTCGCCGAGCCGGCCGCCGCCCGCGCCGCGGCGAGCATGGCCGCGCCCTTGGCGTAGACCACCGGTTCGTATTCGTCGCGGTGCTGCTGCCAGTAGGACATCGGCGCGCCGACCGGTCCCGGGATCTTGAGATCCTTCGGGGCCAGCTCGTCGCCGATGACCTGCTGTGCGTACGTCGCGAAGGCTTCGTCCAGCCACGGATCGCGGGCCTGCGCGTCGCCGACCATGCCGTAGAAATACTGGTGCGCGATCTCGTGCGCTTCCAGCCGTGGGCTCGGCCCGGCGATCAGGGTCACGCCGGGGTATTCGATGCCCCCGTTGAAGGAATCCACCATCGCGATGGCCAGCGTCGGATAGGGAAACGGCCCGTACGTCTTCCCCAGCGCCGACAGCGACTGCTCGGCGAACCCGAGGATCCGCGCGGCCAGCGTCCGGTTCCCGGCCGTCACGGTCACCGTCGTCGTGCCGACCCTGCGGGTCGCTTCGGTCATGACCCCGCTGGCGAAGACCGCGACGTCGCGGGCCGTCGCGGAGTCCGACGTCCAGGTGCGCCGCCCGCCGACGGGCTTCGATCCGGTGAAAGCCCCGGTGCCGACGAGGAAGAGGTCCGCCGGTGCGACGACGCTGATGCGCGTCCGGGCCGCCTCGCTGGTCGCGGTCTCGCCGGCCGCCGCACTCATCGGCTCCGTGCGCCAGCCCGCGCCCCGCTCCCACGCGAGCAACGGCTGCCCGCTCCCCCACCACGCCGTGGCGCCGGTGTGCCCGAACCGGTCGAAGGTGTCACCGCCGAGCGCGAGCGTGAAGGTCAGGTGGGCACGGACCGTCGTGCCCGCCGGTGACCGGTGCCGCAGCGGCAGCCGCAGCAGGCCGCCCTGGGAGGTGCGCACGGCGCCGGCCCGATCGAACCCGGGCCGCACGGCCGCGCCGTCGACCGTCACCCCGCCGACGCGGACCGAGCTCCGGGCCGCCGGGCCGGGCTGCCCTCCGGGACCGTTGTGCCCGGGGATCGACAGCGTCGGTTCGTTGGCGGTGAGCCGGAACACCAGCTCGCTGACCGGCAGGTCCGGGGTAAAGGTGACGCTCTCCGTGCCGGTCACCGTGGCCAGGTCGTCGGCGAGCGCGAAGTGCAGATCGACGACCGGGCGCTTCGGGTCGGGAGCGGCGTACGACGCCGGGCAGGTCGCCTTTGCGGGCGCACTCGTTCTGGCGACCGAAACCGTCTGGGATGGCGGGGATCCGGAATGGTGCGCGGGCGACGAGCAGCCGGCACCGAAGCTCAGCGCGGCGGCCGCAGCCATCCACCCGCTGCACCTGCGCACCGCGCCTACCGCGGCCGCACCGTCGCGCGGGCCGCGCCGAGCACCTTGTCGCCGCCGCAGGTGGCCGTCAGCGTCACGACCAACGTGCCGTCGTGGTTGCGCTTGGTCACCTTGCCGGTCACGCTCACCGTCGTACCGGCGTCGTCGTTGGGGACCACGACCGGCCGGGTGAAGCGCACCGAATACTCGACGACCGCGCCGGGATCGCCCGCCCACTCGGTCACGACCCGACCGGCCAACGCCATCGTGAGCATGCCGTGCGCGATGACATCCGGCAGGCCTACGGCGCTCGCGACCCGCTCGTTCCAGTGGATCGGGTTGAAATCCCCGGACGCACCGGCGTAGCGCACCAGCATCGCGCGGTCGACCGCGAAGGTCCGCTCCGGAAGCGTCGTACCGATCTCGGTGTCAGCCGACAGGCCGCTCACGGCTCGCCGCCCGCGCGCACGACCAGAGTGGAGTACGCCGTGACGACGTGTTCGCCGTCCTCGGTGCGCACGTCGCCGCGGCTGGTGATTATGTCGTTGCCGGCGAGGCTCTTGAGGGCATCGATGGACACCTCGGTGACGAGCGTGTCGCCGGCGCGCACCGGCCGGGCCGCGACGAACTTCTGGTCGCCGTGAACGACCCGGGAGTAGTCGATGCGCAACTCGGGATCGTCGATGATCTGCTGCGACGCCGACAGTGTCAGCAGGATCGCGAAGGTGGGCGGCGCGATGACATCGGGATAGCCGAGCGCCCGCGCCGCGTCAGGTTCGCGGTACGCCGGGTCGGCATCGCCGATGGCGTCGGCGAACTCGCGGATCTTCTCGCGCGAGACGGTGTAGGGCGCGGTAGCGGGATAGCTCCGCCCGAGAAGGCTTTGCTCGATCGGCACGGCCGACCGTCAGCGGGTCTCGCGGTGCTCGGTGTGCCTGCGGCAGGACGGGCAGAACTTCTTCAGCTCGAGCCGGTTCGGGTCGTTCCGCCGGTTCTTCCGAGTGATGTAGTTGCGGTTCTTGCACTCCTGGCAGGCCAGTGTGATCTTCGGACGGACGTCAGTGGCTGCCACGGCGAATTGCCTTTCGGATGCTCAGTGCTTCGGATGCTCAGTGGATGTCAGGGTGCTGGGGTCGAGAAAAGGTGCTGGGTCGGGATTTCCCGGCTCGTGCGCCGGTGCGAATGGCCGGGCCCGTTCGACGCGCGGGCCGACAGGCGAGGGTAGCCGACCCGGGTGGTCCGAGTCGACCCGCGGCGCACATGGCGGTAGCGGAGGCCGGATTTGAACCGGCGACACAGCGATTATGAGCCGCTTGCTCTGCCTGAC
Organism: Mycobacteriales bacterium; assembly: GCA_038253135.1. Taxonomy (GTDB): domain Bacteria; phylum Actinomycetota; class Actinomycetes; order Mycobacteriales; family QHCD01; genus JBBSHJ01. The sequence continues at coordinate 4,193 of JBBSHJ010000055.1, forward strand.
TGAGCTACTCCGCCGAGCCCCCTTACGGAATCGAACCGTAGACCTTCTCCTTACCATGGAGACGCTCTGCCGACTGAGCTAAGGGGGCGCAGGCCCGCCTACGCGAGGACGAGCTGCGCAGGCCAGCGTACACAAGCCCGGGCCGGTCGAAGAAACCAGCTTCGGGGGCCTGGCCACCGAGACACCCTGGTTCGCAGATGCCACGCTGGCACGTTTCAGGGTATGCCGCGTGCCGGTGCGAACCCTAGATTCGAGGCCAACGGCAGCCGGTGAGTCTCCGGCCCCGACGGTGAGCGAAGGCAGAAGGCGGTTCAGGCATGGTGATCCACGACGGCTCGTTCGAGACCGATGACTGCACCGATCACGGCGGCGAGCACGACAGCCTCACCGCCGATCCGCTGACCCAGGACTCCCTGACCCAGGACTCCCTGACCCACGACCCCCTGACCCACGACCCTTTGACCCATGACTCTCTTACGTGGGGCACCGGCGACTCGTCGAGCACCGACAGCACCGGCGACGGCGGCATCGGGGGCTCCGGTTCCACCGACAGCACCGACACCACGGGCGGCTCGGGCACACCGGGATCGGCCGGCACGATCACGGTCGAGGCCGGCGGCGAGACCCGCACCGTCGATGCGAACATCGATCTCAATCAGGACGGCACGCCGGACGCCGGTGTCGTCTCCGAGAACGGCGCGCAGATCCTCCTCATCGACTCCGATGGGGACCACCATGCCGACGCCGCCGTCGAATTCAAGGACGGCCACGTCGTCGCCGAGTCCGAACGAGGCAGCGACGGGCAGTGGCACTCGAGCGGCTCCGGGAGCACCGGCTCCGGTACCGACAGCACCAGTACCACCGGGACGGACAGCACTGGCACCAACGGTCCGGACACCACGGGCACGGACACCACGGGCGCGGACACCACCGGGACGGGCACCGCCGGCACCGATGTCAGCCCGGTGCCGAGCCCCGGAGAGCTCTCGATCAACCTCAACGGCACGCACTACGACGCGCCCGCGGCGTACGACGCCGACGGCGACGGCAGGCCGGACACGGCGGTCGTCGTCGACAGCGATTCCGGCCTCACCTACGTCTTCGTCGACACCGACGGCGACGGGACGGCCGACCACGCCGCAGCGTACGGCTCGGACGGCAAGGTGCAGGTGACCGCCGGGAGTTCGGACGGCAGCACCTGGACCGAGGACCGCACGATCGACACGAACTTCCCGTCGACCCTGCCATCCGGCGCGGTCGGCACCAGCCTCAACGACCTGCCGAGCACCCCTGAAACCACAAGCGAAGGCACCGCCGCCAACGGCACCTCCGGCAGCGGCGCATCGGGTATGGGCACCACCGGAAGCACCGGCTCGTACGTGGTCGACCCGCAGACCGGGCAGTGGACCGGCAACTGACCGACGAGCGCTAACGGCGGCTCGGACATCTCGGTCCGCCGCCGTTTGCGCGCGCTGACGGGTGCCGCAATGGTGTGGCAGGTGTTGGGTTCGAACCAACGTAGGCTGAGCCGACGGTTTTACAGACCGCTCCCTTTGACCACTCGGGCAACCTGCCGTGTCGACGCTGAGCACGTCGCCACGAGAGGATAACCGACGCCGGGCAAGGGGATCGAACCCGGTCGGCGCACCATCCCGGCCGCCGCGAGCGGATCCGGCGGCATCGGGACGCGCGAACGAGAGGAGCACCCGTGGCCAATCCGTCGTTCGACATCGTCAGCAAGGTCGAGCACCAGGAGGTCGACAACGCGCTGCGGCAGACGAGCAAGGAGATCCTGCAGCGTTACGACTTCCGCGGCGTCGATGCGTCCATCGAATGGACGGGCGATGACGCCGTCACCTTGCGCGCCGAGACCGAGGAGCGGATCAAGGCGGCGTACGACGTCTTTACTACAAAGCTGGTGCACCGCAGCGTGTCCCTGAAGAACATCGACCCTGGCGAGCCGATCCACTCGGGCAAGTCCTATCGGATGGTCGTGGCCATCAAGCAGGGCATCGACAGCGACGCCGCGCGCAAGATCGCCAAAGCAATCCGTGATGAGGGCCCGAAGGGTGTGCAGGCGCAGATCCAGGGCGATCAGCTCCGCGTCACCGGCAAGAAGAAGGACGACCTGCAGGATGTGATCGCCCTGGTCAAGGAGAACGACTTCGGCCTCGCGCTGCAGTTCACCAACTACCGCTGATCCCGCGCGTTGCGCACCTCAGGCCGTTGGAGTCAGTCGCAACTGCGAGTCCGCAGAACTGCCGTCGGACCGATCCGAGACCACGTCGCGAATCAGATCCGTGGCCGCCGTCCTGGTTGCGGTCTCGCGACCGAGCTTGTCGAGGATCGGATGGCGACGCTTCAATCGTTGCGTTATCGCGGCCCGTACCCGAGCAGTCCGAGGCCGGGATCTCAGGCCGTTGTTCGCGCTGAGCAAGGGCTCGTAGTGTGCCCGGCGCCAAGCCTCCATCGTGTCCAACGCTAGGACGACCGCCTCCTCGTCGTTCAATGCTCCACGCATGTACTTGCGAAGTATGCTCCCAGCCTTCTTGACTTGGCTCTTACTGGGGACGTCCACGGAAGGTTCCTCAGGACGGCCACTGACAACCATCCGATGTCGATCAGATGGCCGCTGTTGGCGGAATCGCTGATCGGCGCAGGTCCGCGACGAGTCGTTGGAGAGTCCACACCGTGCCCATGGGAGACCACTCACGACCACCAGTTGACCCGGCTGCGCCCGCTTCGGGAGGGCTCACTGGCCGAAGCTCGCGCGCAGCGGCCGAGTTTGCCAATTACCTGTGAGGGGCATCCTGCTCGCCGGCGGCAAGGCGACCCGGCTGCGACCCGCGACGGCCGCGGTGTGCAAGCAGTTGCTTCCCATCTACGACAAGCCGATGGTCTACTACCCGCTGGCGACGCTGATGCGGGCCGGCATCCGCGAGGTTCTGCTGATCTGCGCGCCGGACTGGCGGGATCGCTTCGAGCGGCTGTTCGGTGACGGATCCCAGCTGGGTCTGCGGATCGACTACGTCGTGCAGGACGCCGCCAACGGCATCGCCGAGGCGTTGCTCCTCGGCGCGGACTTCGTCGGCGAGGAACCCTTCGCGCTGGTCCTCGGCGACAACCTGTTCCACGGGATCGACCCGCTGCTGCGGGATGCCGCCGGCCACACCGAGGGCTGCACGCTGTTCGGCTGCGAGGTCAATGACCCCGAGGCCTACGGCGTGATCGAGACCGACGGCTCCGGCCGGATCGTCGGCATTGCAGAGAAACCGGAGCACCCGCGGAGCCGGATGGTCGTCACCGGGCTGTATTTCTACGACCGGCAGGCGGTGCATTTTGCCCGCAGGCTGACCCCGTCCGCCCGCGGGGAGCTGGAGATCACCGACGTCAACAATGCCTACGTACGCTCGGGCCAGGCCAAGCTCGCGTCGCTCGGGCCGGGCGCGGCCTGGCTGGACATGGGCACGCACGAGAGCCTGCTCGAGGCGGGCCAGTTCGTGCAGGTCCTCGAGCACCGGCAGGGCCTGGCCGTCGCGTGCCTCGAGGAGATCGCGCTCGCTCAGGGGTGGATCGACGCCCCGGCGGCGCGGGCGCTGGGCGAGGCGCAGTCGGCGTCCGCCTACGGCCGGTACGTCGTCGCCGCGGCCGACCGCGTCGTGCGCTGAGCGGACCGGCTCAGTGCTGACCGGCCTTGGCGGCCATCTCCTCGAGCCGGCGGATCCGCTCGGTCATCGGCGGGTGGGTCGAGAACAGCTTGCCCAGGCCCTCGGCGCGGAACGGGTTGGCGATCATCAGCGAGGAGGTCGACAGGAGCGACTGGTCCTGCGGTAGCGGCAGCGCCGCCGTGCCGAGCTCCAGCTTGCGCAGGGCCGAGGCGAGCGCCAGCGGGTCATCGGTCAGCCGGGCTCCGGACGCGTCGGCCTGAAACTCCCGGCTCCGGCTGATCGCCAGCTGCACCACGGTCGCGGCGATCGGCCCGAGCAGCATCAGCAGCAGCCCGGTGAGGGCCCCGCCCTCGCGGTCGTCGTTGCGGCCGCCGCCGAACATCGACGCGAACATCGCCATGTGCGCGGCGTAGGTGATGACGCTGGCCAACGCACCCGCGACGGACGAGATCAGGATGTCGCGGTTGTAGACGTGCGACAGCTCATGCCCGAGCACCGCCCGCAGCTCGCGCCGATCGAGCATCGGGAGGATGCCTTCGGTGGCGCAAACCGCGGCGTGCCCCGGGTTGCGGCCGGTGGCGAAGGCGTTCGGCTGGTTGGTCGGGCTGAGGTAGAGGCGCGGCATCGGCTGGCCGGCCCGGTCGGCCAGCTCCTTGACGATGGCGTACATCTCCGGCGTCTCGGCCTGGGTGACCGGTCGGGCTCGCATCGAGCGCAGGGCCAGCTTGTCGGAGTAGAAGTAGGAGAACGCGTTCATCCCGAGCGCGAGCACCAGGCCGATGATCAGGCCGCCGGTGCCCCAGATGCTGCCGATGCCGATGATGGCGGCGGACAGCACACCGAGCAGTGCCGCCGTCTTGAGACCGTTGAAATGCCGATGCACCGAGTGCCTTCCGAGTGGGTGCGCCGCCGGCCCGGCGAGCGCTGTATTTGATGACACAGGGTTGACGATCGTGGACGTCTGCTGGTGAGGTTTCCGACCGATTATCGACCCGCTGCCCAAAAGCAACGATTCCTTGACCTTCGGTGTTCCTGGCCGGCGCGTTCTCAGCTCCTTCTCAACGAGTGCGTAGGGAGGAGCGACGGCCTGACCGCACGGGAACAGCGCGCTCCGGCCGTGACTATTCTGCACGGGTCTGCGGTCGTACCGACTCCCGAATGAAATCACCGGGCCGCCAGAGCAGGAGAGGGGGACCGATGGCGACGCTCGCGATCGACTTCGGTACGACGACCACCGTGGCCGCCGTCCGCGTGGACGACGCCTCGATGCCCTCTGGCCGGCGCGCACGCTCTCCGGGCGTGCATCTCGTCACGACCGAGGGCAGCCCGCTCATGCCGTCGGCGATCTATCTGGCGGACAACGGCCGGCTGCTGGTCGGCCGGGACGCCGAGCGCCAGGCGCGGCTCGACCCGTCGCGCTTCGAGCCCAACCCCAAGCGGCGCATCGACGATGGCGAGCTCCTGCTCGGACCGACGGCGCTCGCGCTGGCCGAGGTCATCGGCGCCGTGCTGCGCCGGGCCCTCGATGAGTCGCTCCGGATCATCGGCCGGATGCCGGCGCAGGTCGTGCTCACGCATCCGGCCCGCTGGAGCACGCGCCGACGGCAGACCCTGCTCGACGCCGCCGGCCGCGCCGGGTTGCCGCAGCCCGTCCTGATTCCCGAACCGGTCGCCGCCGCCCATCACTTCACCGACCGCGGGGACCGGCACTTCGCGCCTGGTTCGGGCGTCGCCGTCTACGACCTCGGCGGGGGCACCTTCGACGCGGCCGTCCTGCGCCGTACCCCCCACGGATGGCAGGTAGTCGCCGAGAGCGGCCTGCCCGATCTCGGCGGAGTCGACTTCGACGAGGCCCTGCTCAGGTTGATCGGGCGACGGGTCGGCGCCGGCGATCCCGAGCGGTGGGCGTCGATCCTCGCCCCGCCCGACGCCGACTTCCGGCGCGCCCGCCGGGCCCTCGTGACCGACGTCCGGGAGGGCAAGGAGTCGCTCTCCCGCTGGACCGAGACACAGGTGCCGATGCCGACCCCGTTCGACGACGTCACGGTGACGCGGTCCGAGTTCGAGGGTGCCGTCCGTGACCGGGTCCGATCCACGGTCGATCTGCTCGCCGCACAGCTCGCCGCCGCCGGCGGGCCGGCCGGGTGGGTCTCGGGCGTCTACCTGGTCGGCGGCAGCTCGCGCATTCCGCTCATCACCCGGCTGATCACGGAAACCCTCGGAGCCACACCGATCGCGCTCGATCAGCCGGAGACTGTCGTCGCGGCGGGAGCCCTGCTCGCCGCGGGATCGCCGGCTCGAGGTGCACCGCCGAGGGCAGCGCCACCCCGGCCCGTGCCGCCGGGCCGGCCGTCCGCGCCAACCCCGGCCGTGCGCCCGCCCGCGACGCCTGGCCAGCCTGGAGCACCGCGCCCGCCCGCCAGGTCATCGTCCCGGCCCGCGGTGCCTGCACCGCCCGACCGCCCGGCCGGCGTACCACCGACGACCGGATCGCATCCCGCGCAGCCGCCCGCACGACCGGGCGGCAGCTCTTCTCACGGAGCGGGACCGCCTCGGCCACCGCCACCCGCGCCGCTAGATGAAGGTTGGTGGACCACCGGAAAGATCATCGGCGTCGCGGCGCTCGTCGTGATCGTCGTGCTCGGCATCATCTTCGGCATCATCCTCGGCACCGCCGGCAGCAGATCGCAGGGACCGTCACCGGCGGCCAGCGCCGCGGCGACCAGCGGCGCGGCGTCGCCACCCGGATCCCACCAGGCCGCGCGCACGGTTGGCAGGGGGCCCGCGCCGCCGGCGACGTACCGCAAGAACTTTCCCGACCCGGCGGTGTGGGACTACGTGCGGCCGGCGAGCGCACGCTTCCGCTCCTGTGAGAAGTACGACCCGAAGACCTCGTCGACGACGTGCCGGCTGCCGGGCGGGCTGTCCGCCGAGATCGGGTCGGGCACCCGGCGGACCGCTACCCTGCCACTGTCAAGCGAGATGGTCGGGACCGGCGCCAGGACCTGGCGCGAGGCCCGGTGGGCGTCCGGGACCGGCCAGGGACGGCTGCGGACCTGGCGGTATGACGGCAAGGCGACGAAACCGGCGCTCTACTGGGACCGCAACGGCGTCGTCTTCGGGCTTCTCACGCCATCCGGCAAGCGGCCGCCGAGCTCGGCGGTGGCGGAGAACGCGGCCTGGACGACCTACTTCAAGCGCTGACCGGGAGGCTTCGCCCGGCCGATTACTATTGAGCCCCGTAGCCGGGAGGGCAAAGGCGCGCCTCGGTTCCCAGTCCCGTTCTCTTAAGGGAGACCCCGTCGCCGTGACCACACTTCCCGCGGATCTCCTCCGCTCCGCTCCTCGCGCGCGCGGGTCGTCCGGACAGCGGCCGGCCGAGGCGCTCGCTGCGATGCCCACGTCGAAGGTCCGCTCGTGAGAAAACAGGTCGAACAGATCGATCGCGTCGTTATCCGATTCGCCGGTGACTCCGGTGACGGCATGCAGCTCACCGGGGATCGCTTCACGCAGGAGACGGCCGCCTTCGGCAATGACCTGTCGACGCTGCCGAGCTTCCCGGCCGAGATCCGCGCGCCCGCCGGCACCTTGCCCGGTGTCTCGTCGTTCCAGCTGCACTTCGCCGACCACGACATCATGACGCCCGGGGACCGGCCCGACGTACTCGTGGCGATGAACCCCGCGGCCCTGAAGGCGAACGTCGCCGACCTGCCGCACGGCGGCATCGTCATCGTCGACACGCACGATTTCACCACCCGAGCGCTGGCCAAGGTCGGCTACGCGAGCAACCCGCTCGAGGACGGCTCGCTCGAGGGCCACACCGTGCACGCGATCGACCTGACCGGCCTCACGACGACCGCGCTGGAGTCCTTCGAGCTCTCCCGCAAGGAGGCCGGCCGCTCGAAGAACATGTTCGCGCTCGGCCTGCTGTCGTGGATGTACAACCGACCGGTCGAGGGCACCATCGCCTTCCTGGAGCAGAAGTTCGCCACCAAGCCGCATATCGCGGCGGCCAACGTGGCGGCCTTCCGCGCCGGCGTCAACTACGGCGAGAACACCGAGTCCTTCGCCGTCTCGTACGAGGTCAAGCCGGCCGCCCTGCCGGCTGGCACCTACCGCAACGTGTCCGGCAACCTGGCGCTGGCCTACGGCCTGATCGCCGGGGCGCGGCGGGCGCGGCTGCCGCTGTTCCTCGGCGCCTACCCGATCACCCCGGCCAGCGACGTCCTGCACGAGCTCTCCCGGCACAAGGAGTTCGACGTCCGGACCTTCCAGGCCGAGGACGAGATCGCCGGCGTCGGCGCCGCCCTCGGCGCGAGCTTCGGCGGGGCGCTCGGCGTCACCACCACGTCCGGACCAGGGATCGCGCTCAAGTCGGAGACCATCGGCCTCGCCGGCACCCTCGAGCTGCCGCTGGTCATCGTCGACGTCCAGCGCGCCGGACCCTCCACCGGGATGCCGACCAAGCCGGAGCAGGCCGATCTGCTGCTGGCTCTGCACGGCCGGCACGGCGAGTCGCCGGTGCCGGTGGTCGCGCCGCAGTCGCCGTCGGATTGTTTCGACGCGGCGATCGAGGCGGTGCGGATCGCGACGGCCTACCGGACTCCGGTCTTCCTGCTCTCTGATGGTTACCTGGCGAATGGTTCCGAGCCGTGGCTGGTGCCGCCGGCGGAGAGCCTGCCCGATCTGCGGGTCGAATTCGCGACCGAGCCCAATCACGAAGGTGCGGACGGGCCGGAATTCTGGCCCTACCTGCGCGATCCCGAGACGCTGGCCCGGCCGTGGGCGGTCCCGGGCACCGCCGGCCTGGAGCACCGCATCGGCGGGATCGAGAAGGCGGACGGCTCGGGCGATATCTCCTACGATCCGGACAACCACGACTTCATGGTGCGGACCCGCCAGGCCAAGGTCGACGGGATCGCCCGCTCGATCCCGCTGCTCGAGGTCGACGACCCCGGCGGCGCGGCGCGGGTGCTCGCGCTGGGCTGGGGCGGCACCTACGGCTCGATCGGCGCGGCCTGCCGGCGGGTACGCACGGCCGGTTACCCGGTGGCACAGGCCCACCTGCGGCACCTGAACCCCTTCCCCCAGAATCTCGGCGACGTCCTCGCCGGCTACGACCGGGTCGTCGTACCCGAGCTCAATCTCGGGCAGCTCGCCTCGCTGCTGCGGTCGAAATACCTCGTCGACGTGATGAGCTACAACAGGGTGCGCGGGCTGCCGTTCCGTGCGGAGGAGCTGGCCGGCGTGCTGGAAAAGGTGATCGTGGATGTCTGAGGCACTCGAGCTCGGCCGGCCGGGACTGGCCGGCGTACCGGTCGCGGAGGCACCGGCCAAGGCCAAGGACTTCAAGACCGACCAGGAGGTGCGCTGGTGCCCGGGCTGCGGCGATTATGCGGTCCTTGCTGCGGTGCAAGGTTTCATGCCGAGCCTCGGAGTACGCCGCGAGAACATCGTCATCATTTCGGGCATCGGCTGCTCGTCGCGGTTCCCGTATTACCTGAACACCTTCGGCATGCACTCGATCCACGGCCGCGCACCGGCGATCGCGACCGGATTGGCCGCCAGTCGACCGGACCTCTCCGTCTGGGTCGTGACGGGCGACGGCGACGCGCTGTCGATCGGCGGCAATCACCTGATGCACGCGCTGCGCCGCAACGTCAACGTGAACATCCTGCTGTTCAACAACCGCATCTACGGGCTGACCAAGGGTCAGTACTCCCCCACCTCCGAGCTCGGCAAGCGGACGAAGTCGACGCCGGTGGGCTCGCTTGATTTCCCGATCAACCCGATCTCGCTGGCGCTGGGCTCCGAGGCCAGCTTCGTGGCCCGGTCGATCGACTCCGACCGCAAGCACCTGACGTCCGTGCTGGAGGCGGCGGCGCGGCACCGGGGCGCGTCGCTGGTGGAGATCTACCAGAACTGCAACATCTACAACGACGACGCCTTCGAGTTGCTGAAGAGCCCCGACACCCGCGACGACTGGACCATTGCGCTGCAGGCCGGGCAGCCGCTGCGCTTTGGCCGCGACGGGGCGAAGGCCGTCGTGCGCGACCCGGCAACGGGCGCGTTGCGGATCGTCGAGCACGTCGCCGACGACGATCCGTCCGTCGTCGTACACGACCCGACGCAGCACGATCCGTCCTACGCGTTCGCGCTGTCCCGGCTGGCCGACGAGGCGGCGCAGGACGGCAGCGGCGACCTGCGCTACACGCCGATCGGCGTCTTCCGCGACATCGACCGGCCGGCGTACGACGACCTCATGCGCGCTCAAGTTTCCCAAGCGCAGCAGCAAAAGTCGCCGGACCTCGATGCGCTGCTGCGCGGCCCGGACACCTGGTCGGTCGCGTGAGCGAGGCATTCGAAAAAGTCCGCGAGGACGGGCTGCAGCTGTCCGACGACAGGGCGCTGATCGACATGGACCGGGTGCACGGGTGGCTCACCGGCACCTACTGGGCCCGCGGCGTCTCGCGGGCAGCGGTCGCGAAGCGGCTGGCCGGCTCACGGGTCTACGGCATCTATGACGGCGGGCGGCAGGTCGCGATCGCGCGGGCGGTGACCGACGACGCGAGCTACGTCTGGGTCTGCGACGTCTTCGTCGATGCGTCGGTGCGCGGCCGTGGGATCGGGAAGTGGCTGGTGGGCAGCCTCGTCGAGCACCTGCAGGGCTTCGGGATCCGGCGCTTCGTGCTGGCGACGAGGGACGCACACGGGGTCTACGAGCAGGTGGGGTTCCGGCCGCTGCGGGTGCCGGAGACCTGGATGGAGATCGACGACCGGCCGACGCGGCCGCCGGCGTCCGGGGACTGAGTATGGGTCACGGCGGCCGGCTCGCGGCGCGCCTGCTGCTGCCGCGCGGGCTCCGGGATCCGGTCACGCTGCGGGCGGCCGTCTCCGGGCGCACCGTACTCATCACCGGCGCGTCGTACGGCGTCGGTGCGGCGACCGCGGAACTCTTCGGGGCGGCGGGCGCGCGGATCCTGCTGCTGGCGCGGACCGCCGACCGGCTCGACGAGGTGGGCGCGGCCGTCGAGGCCGCCGGCGGCACGGCGTACCCGTATCGGGTGGACCTGTCCAATCTCGACGCGGTCGGCGAGACCTCGGCGCGGATCCGCGCCGAGCACCGGGTCGACGTCGTGGTCAGTAACGCCGGCAAGTCGATCCACCGCTCGGTGCACGATTCCTATGACCGGTTCCACGACGTGACGCGAACGATCGAGGTCAATTATCTGGGCCCGGTGCGGCTGCTGCTCGACCTGATCCCCGGGATGCGGGAACGCGGCGGGCATCTGGTCAACGTGTCCAGCGCCGGAGTGCGGTTGCCGCCCGCGCCGGGGTGGGCGGCCTACGAGGCGTCGAAGGCTGCTTTCGACAAGTGGTTTCGCAGCATCGCGCACGAATTGCCCGCCGACCACATCACCGCGACCACCGTGTATCTGCCCCTGGTGAACAACCGGATGAGCGCGCCGACCGCGGCCACCCGGCGGATGCCCGGCCTGTCGAACGCGCAGGCCGCGGGTCTGCTGGCGCGGGCGGTGGTTACCCGGCCGCGGACGATCTCGCCGTGGTGGCTGCCCGCCGGCGAGACGGTTTCCTCGGCGGCGCGCGGCCCGATCGAGCGCGCCATGACCAGGATGATGGCAGCACCACCGGGGCGCCATTGACTTCGAGTCCGCTCAAAGATCTAACGTCGGATCATGGTCTGAGGGGATCGGTGCAGAATCCAGGGGTCCTTGTCGCCTGCCGGATCAGCTTCCTTTTCAACGGCGACGAGTCCGACACCAGGGTGAGTAGCTACCAAAGCGCCAAGCATGGCCCCACGTGCTTTCGGTCCCATCGCTACTGTTGCGTCTTTACTCTCAGGTATCGCTTGGCAAAGAGCGATCCTCGGGATCAGCACCTCCCTCCGGCTGCCATTGAACACCGCGGCGGTGACACGCTCGAGTTGCCAGAAATGGCTGCTCGATCGCGCTTCTGTACAGCCATATGTGCAAACTCGGCGGGAAGGGCTCGGCGGGAAGGGCGGTGCCGTGAAATGACCGGTGGGCGCGAATTATCGGCGCTCCGGGTGCTGGTCCGGGCCGGCGTCCTGCGTCCCGCGAGCCCGATCCGCGCGGTGGCCGCCGCTGCCGCGCTACGGCGGTGCGGTCCGACGCTCGCCGCCGCCGTTGCCGCCAATGCCCGACTGGACCCGGACGCGCCGGCGCTGAGCGACCCGGACGGCACGCTCAGCTACACCGATCTCGCCCGGGCCGGCGACCAGGTCGCCACCGCGCTCGGGCGGCTGGGCGCCGGACCGGACGCCACGATCGGCCTGATGGGCCGCAACCATCGGCACTTCGCGACGGCGCTGCTCGGCGCGATCCGGATCGGAGCGGACGTCGTGCTGCTCCCCACGTCCACCCCGGCCGCACTGGTGGCCGCGATCCGGGCCCGGCACGCCATCGACCTGGTGCTGCACGATCCCGGGCTCGCCGCGGCGGCCGGGCGGGCCGGGCCCCCGGGGGGCCGGGGGGTTGGGCCGCCGCGGGGGCGGGGGCGGGCCCCGCCGGCCGGCCGGGGCGCCGGTGGGACCTGGGCTTGCCGCCGCCGCGCGGGCTGGGCCGGACGCCGCGGCCCGGCCGGATCGTGCAGCTCACATCGGGTACGACGGGCCAACCGCGCGAGGCGGTACGAACGCCGAGAGCCGCAGATGTGGCCGACCTCGGGCTCGGCCTGATCGACCGGCTGGGCCCCACGCGGGCCTCGACGGCGCTGGTGTGCACACCGCTCTTCCACGGGATGGGCCTCGTCGGGCTCGGCCTCGGGCTCTTCCTGGGCGGGCACGTCGTGCTGCGGCCGCGCTTCGATCCGGCCGCCGTCCTTGCCGACGCCGGCCGCCACGGCGCCGACACGTTGGTCGTCGTACCGGAGATGCTGGCGCTCCTGCTGACTGCGGGCACACGGCCGGCGACGGTACGCCGGGTGGTCACCGGCGGTGCGCCGCTGCGGCCGGAGCTGGCCGAAGCCGTCCGGCGGCGATGGGGTGACGTGCTCTATAACGCCTACGGCACAACGGAATGCGGCATCGCGACGGTGGCCACGCCGGCCGACCTGCGGCGGGTGCCCGGCACCGTGGGGCGGCCACTGCGCGGTGTCACGGTCGGCGTCAGCGACGGCGAGCTCACCATCGCCGGCCGGCTGAGCGTGGCGGGCGCGCGGCGTACCGGCGACCTCGGCGTGATCCGGCCCGACGGCCTCGTCATGCTCACCGGCCGCGCCGACGACCTCATCATCAGCGGCGGCGAGAACGTGCACCCGGCCGAGGTCGAGGAGGCGATCCGGTCGCTGCCCGATGTCGACGACGTCGCCGTCGCGGGGGCGCCGGATCAGCGGCTCGGGCAGCAGGTGGTCGCCTGGGTGGTTCGCCGGGCGGGGTCGACGATCAGCGCGGATGAGATCATCGGTGCCGTGCGCGCACAGCTGGAGGCGGTGAAGGCACCGCACGAGGTGCGCTTCGTGACCGCCCTCCCCCGCACCGAGCTCGGAAAGATACGCCGCCGCGATCTGTTGGGGGGTCTGTGACCGAGTCGCGACGCGGCCTGCTCCTGGGCACCGCCGCCTACGTGCTGTGGGGCCTCTTCCCCGTCTACTGGCCGCTGGTCAAGCCGGCCGGAGCGGTGGAGATCCTGGCGCACCGGGTCATCTGGTCACTCGTCGCGATCGCCGTCATCGGGGTGCTCACGCGAAACAGTCGCCGGGTCCGCGACCTGGTCGCCGACCGGCGCCGGGGCGCCCTGCTCGCTGTCGCGGCCTGCGTGGTCGCGGTGAACTGGGGCGTCTACATCTACGGCGTCAATCACCACCACGTCGTCGAGACCTCGCTCGGCTACTTCATCAACCCGCTCGTGACCGTGCTGCTGGGCGTCTTCGTACTGCACGAATCGCTGCGCCGGGCCCAGTGGATGGCGGTCGGCATCGGTGCGGTGGCGGTGGCCGTGCTGGCGGTCGAGTACGGCCGGCTGCCGTGGATCGCGCTGGCGCTCGCCTTCTCCTTCGGCACCTACGGCCTGATCAAGAAGCACGTCAACGCCGGCGCGCCGGAGAGCCTGACGGTGGAGACGGGCGTCCTTGTCGTCCCGGCCGCGGTCTACCTGGCGATCCTCGGCGGGCAGGGACACAGCACGTTCGGCCATCACGGCGCCGGCCAGGCGCTCTTTCTGGCCGGCTCGGGACTGGTCACGGCCGGGCCGCTGCTGTGCTTCGCGGGTGCGGCGACGCGGTTGCCGCTCACCACCCTCGGACTGCTGCAATACCTCGCCCCGGTCCTGCAGTTCGCCTTCGGCGTCCTGTTCTTCCATGAGCCGATGCCCATCGGCCGGCTCATCGGCTTCATGCTGGTGTGGATCGCGCTGATCGTGTTGACGGTGGACGGTCTGCGCCACCGAACCGTCGTCGCCCGTCTCGCGCGCGCCGAGATCCTCGCGACCGACGTCCGCTGACAACCGAGCGGCGCGGCGCCGGGCGACGAGCGAGGGACGAGTGAGACACGCGGCGAGCGAACGGGCCGACCGCGGTGGATATGCTGCCCGCACCATGAAACGCGTGCTGGTGACCGGAATGTCCGGCGTGGGCAAAACGAGTGTGCTCGAGGTCTTACGCCGTCGCGGCTACAAGGCTGTCGACGCGGATTGTGACGGACTCTCGGGCTTCGATGGGAACGGCGAGTGGGAGTGGAACGAGTCCCGCATCCAGGCGGCGCTGTCCACCGAGGACGCCGAGGTCATGTTCCTGAGCGGCACGTCGATCAAGATGCGCAGGTTTCTCCCACAGTTCGAGCACGTCGTACTGCTCAGTGCGCCAGCCGAGGTCATGGTCCAGCGACTGCGCACGCGCACCAACAACCCCTACGGTCAGCGGCCGGAAGAGATCGAGGAGTCCCTGCACCACAAGCAGTCGGTCGAGCCCATCCTGCGCACGATGGCGACGATCGAGATCGATACCACGCCACCGCTGGAAGACGTCGTCACCGCGGTGCTCGCCCACGTGGAACCGTGAAAACGAGCATGCGAGCGAGGGACACGCGCTCGCAATAGGGTGACGGTCACCGGCGGTACGGCGTGGAGGGTGCGGACATGGAACTGGCAGACGCGATCGAGGGCCGGCTCGGCAAGCTCTCGCTCGGGCAGAAGGTGCGCCTGCTGACCGGGGCGGATTTCTGGCGGACGTACGACGAGCCGGCGGCCGGGCTGCGTGCGATCCGGACCTCCGACGGCCCGGCCGGGGTTCGCGGCCAGTCCTGGGACGAGAGCGATCCGTCGGCCAACATCCCTTCCCCAACCGCACTTGCCGCCAGCTGGGACACCGATCTGGTCGGCCAGGTCGGCGAGCTCCTGGCGGCCGAGGCGCGCCGCAAGGGCGTGGACGTCCTCCTCGCCCCGACCGTCAACCTGCATCGGACGCCGTACGGCGGCCGGCACTTCGAGTGCTACAGCGAGGATCCGGTGCTCACCGCGCGCATCGGCGCAGCCTACGTCGCCGGCCTGCAGCGGCACGGCGTCGCCGCGACGGTGAAGCACATCGTCGCGAACGACTCGGAGACCGAGCGGATGACCGCCGACGTCCGGGTCGACGAGCGGACCCTGCGCGAGCTCTACCTCGCGCCGTTCGAGCAGCTCGTCACCGCCGGCGCGTGGGCCCTGATGGCGGCGTACAACGGCTCAACGGCCACACCATGACCGAGCATCCGATGCTCGCCGACATCGTCCAGGACGAGTGGGGCTTCGACGGCCTGACGATGTCCGACTGGATGGCGACCCGATCGACCGAGGCATCTGCCGGCGCCGGGCTCGACCTCGCCATGCCCGGCCCGCAGAGCCCGTGGGGCGAGGCGCTGGCCGCCGCCGTGCGCGGCGGTCGGGTCGCCGAGGCGACGATCGACGACAAGGTACGCCGGCTGCTCCGGCTGGCGGCGCGGGTCGGCGCGCTCGACGGCGTACCGGCACCGGAGCCACCGCCGGCCTTGAGCGACGGCGAGGTCGCTGAAACCATCCGCGCGGCCGCCGTCGCCGGGACGGTCCTCGTCCGCAACGCCGGCGACCTGCTGCCGCTCGACCGCGCGACGCTCACCCGCGTCGCGGTGCTCGGACCCAACGCCGCCGTCGCGCGCACCCTTGGCGGCGGCAGCGCGACGGTCTTCCCCTCCTACACCGTCTCCCCGCTCGACGGGCTGCGCGCCGCGCTCGGCGACGGCGTGACGGTCGATCACACGGCGGGGGTGCGCGCATCGGATCGGATCGCGATCGCAGGCGACGCGCTCCTGGCCGACCCGCGCACCGGCACGGCCGGTGTGGACGTGGTCTTCCTCGGCCCGGCCGGCGTCGAGATTTCCCACCAGCACAAGCGATCCGCCCAGGCGATGCGGCTCGGCGCCGACGCGCTGGCCGGGGTCGCC
>JBBSHJ010000056.1:0-20292 GCA_038253135.1 Mycobacteriales bacterium
CCGGTGGCGTGGCGCCGGACGTGGCCGCCGCCGCCGCGGCGTACCTGCACGGGCTGGCCGGTCAGATCGCGGGGCTCGCCGCGTCGGTCACGGCGCTCGACGTGCTCGAGACGATCCCGGCCGCGCTGCTGCGCGTCCGCGGCACGCCGCCGTCGCCGGGCGACCGGATCGTCCCCATCGCCTGAGACACCCCGTCGCCTGAGACACTGGACGGCGTGCCCGACGCCGCCGCGACCGCCCCCGCGGGTGCCGACGCCGCGACCGATCGATCGGTCGCGCAGATCGACCTGAGCGCGATCAGCGCCAACGTGCGCCGGCTGGCCGCGCTGACTGCGACGCCGGTGATGGCCGTGGTCAAGGCTGACGGTTACGGGCACGGCCTGATCCCAGCCGCCCGGGCGGCCGTGGCCGGCGGTGCGGCCTGGCTGGCGACCGCCTTCGTCGAGGAGGCCATGGCGCTGCGGGCCGCCGGCATCGACGAGCCACTGCTGGCCCTGATCACGACCACATCCGACGACCTCGTCGCGGCCGCCGCGGCCGGGATCGATCTCGGCGTCGGTACCCCGTCAGTGCTCGCCCGGGTGCCAGCCGGCGCGCGGATCCACCTCGAGATCGACACCGGCCTGTCGCGCGGTGGTGCCACACCGTCCGAATGGGGCGGTCTCGTCCGCTCCGCGGCCGGTGCACCGGTCGAGATCGTCGCGATCTGGAGCCACCTCGCCTGCGCCGACGAGCCCGGCAACCCGGCCAACGCCGCGCAGCTCGCGGCGTACCGCGACGCCCTCGCCACCGCCGCCCGCCTCGGGGTGCGCCCGCAGCTGCGCCACCTGGCCAACTCGGCGGCCGCCTTGACGATGCCCGAGGCGCGGTACGACGTCCTGCGGGCCGGCATCGCCTGCTACGGAGTGGCGCCGGGCCCGGCCGTGCGTTACGACGGCTTCACCCCGGCGATGACGCTGGTCTCGCACCTGGCCAGGGTCAAGGCGGTCCCGTCCGGTGTCGGCGTCTCCTACGGGCACACCTATCGGGTCCCGGCGGCCACGACGCTGGGCGTCGTCCCGCTCGGCTACGGCGACGGCGTGCCGCGACACGCCTCGGGGGTGGGGTCCGTGCTCGTCGGCGGGACGTGGCGGCCGATCCTGGGCCGGGTCTGCATGGACCAGTTCGTGGTCGACCTCGGCGGCGAGCCGGTCGCGGAGGGCACACCGGTCACGGTCTTCGGCCCCCCGCCGGCCCCGTCGGCCGACGACCTCGCCGACGTCGCCGGCACGATCGGCTACGAGATCGTCACCCGGGTCGGCGCGCGCGTGCCACGGCGCTACGTCCGGGCCCACCCGGCGACCGGCGCGCGGCTCGCGGACCGGCCGGCGCCCGAATTCGGGATCGCGGAGAGCGCGCCGGGCGGCGTCCGGTCGCGCGGCGGGCAGCGGTGAGCGGCAAGCGCACCGCCGGCATCATCGGTGCGGCCATCGGCGGCGTCGCGGCACTGACAGCGGTCGGCGTCGCGGTGGAGAAGTACGCCATCGGCCGGATCCACACCGGCGAGGACCGCTTCGCCGGCGAACCGTTCGGCGAGCTCCCGGTGGACCGCACGTGCACGGTCGTCGCGATGGACGGCGTACCGCTGCACGTCGCCGAGATCGGCCCGAGGAACGCGCCGCTCACGGTTGTCCTGGTGCACGGCTTCGCGCTGTCCCTCGAATCGTGGCATTTCCAGATCCTGGCGCTGGCCGAGGTGCCCGGCGTCCGCCTCGTCCTCTACGACCAGCGCGGCCACGGACGGTCCGGGCGCGGGCCGGCCGCGCACGCGACGATCACGCAACTGGGCGCCGACCTCGGCATGGTCATCGACACGGTCGCCGGCACCGGCCGCCTGGTGCTGATCGGGCATTCGATGGGTGGCATGGCGATCCTCGGGCTGGCCCAGCAGCGGCCCGATTTCTTCGCCTCCCGCGTCGGCGGCCTCGGCCTGGTCGCGACCTCCGCCGGCCGGCTGGCCACCGGGCTCCTTGGGGCGGCCGTCGCCCGGTCCGTGCGGCAGATGCATTACGTCGCGGGTGCGGGCCTGCGGCGTACGCCGGCCGCACTGGCCGAGCGCACCCGTAAGGCCGGCGCCGACATCGCGTGGATGCTGACCCGCCGCTACGGCTTCGGCTCGACCGACGCCAGCCCCAGCCTCGTGGGGTTCGCCGATCGGATGATCGGCGCGACCCCGGTCGACGTGATCGGGGAGCTGCTGCCGGAATTCGGCGACCGCGATCAGCACGGCGCGCTGCCGGCGCTCGACGCGGTGCCGACCCGGATCGTCGTCGGCGAGCGCGACCTCCTGACCCCACCGTCGCACAGTCAGGACATCGCGGACTCGCTGCCCGACGCCAAGCTCACCGTCGTCAAGGGCGCCGGGCACCTGGTGATGCTCGAGCAGCCGGACCGCGTGACGGGTGCCTTGCGGGACCTGGTGACCGCGGCGGTACGACGTCCGCGCGAGAGGCGCCGGTGACCCCGCCGATCGGCCCCGTAGCGCTGCCGGGCGCCCGGGACGCCCGCGAGCTGGGGGAGCGGATCGCGCGGCTGGCCGAGCCCGGCGACGTGATCGCGCTGGCCGGACCACTCGGCGCCGGCAAGACCGTCGTCGCCGCCGGCATCGGAGCGGGGCTGGGCGTCGACGGGCCGGTCGTGTCGCCGACCTTCGTGATCGCGCGGGTGCACGGCGGCGGCCGGTTGCCGCTGGTGCACGTGGACGCCTACCGCCTGGGCTCGGTCGGCGAGCTCGACGATCTTGATCTCGACGAATCCCTCGACGCC
The DNA here is from genome assembly GCA_038253135.1 of Mycobacteriales bacterium. Taxonomy (GTDB): domain Bacteria; phylum Actinomycetota; class Actinomycetes; order Mycobacteriales; family QHCD01; genus JBBSHJ01. Next base: position 2,806 of record JBBSHJ010000056.1, read on the forward strand.
TCGGTGACCGTGGTCGAATGGGGCGAGGGCCTGGCCGACCACCTCGCCGACGGCTTCCTGCTGGTGCGGCTGACGCGCAGCGACGACGAGGACGACGACGTGCGGGTCGCGACGCTGACACCGGTCGGGCCGCGCTGGCTCGCCCGCGCCGGGGCCCTCGCGGCCCTGGCCGTCGCTGTCGCCCCGCACCCGGTGGCCGGCTCGTAGCCGGCCGCGCCCTGCCCCGGGCTCGGCGCCGGATGGTGCAGAAGTGGCGGCTCGTCGCACTCCGGCACGGGAGTGGGGGCGGCGTACCTCGACCGGACACCACTGTGCCCGCGCAGATAGGGCCCGCGCAGATAGGGCCCGCGCGGATAGGGTCGGCGGCTGTGCTCGTACTCGTCATCGATACGTCCACCCCGGCCGTCACCGCCGGCGTCGTGGAGATCCCGGTCGCTCGGGGCGCCGTCGTCGTCCGCGCGGCGCACGTGGTCGTCGGGCCGCGACGGCACGGCGAGGTGCTGGCCCCCTCGATCGCGGCTGCGTTCCGCGATGCCGGCTGCACCGCGGCCGACCTGACCGGGGTGGTGGCGGGGGTGGGACCGGGTCCCTTCACGGGGCTCCGGGTGGGCCTGGCGACAGCCGATGCGGTCGCGCTGGCCGCGGGCATCCCGACGTACGCCGTGTGCTCGCTCGACGGGATCGGCGCCCGCACGGCCGGCGACGGCGTGCTGGTGGCGACCGATGCGCGCCGGCGCGAGGTCTACTGGGCGACGTACACCGATGGCGCGCGCCGCGCCGGGCCTGGCGTCGCGACTCCGGCCGGCCTCGCGGCCCGGCTCGGGGAGCTGGGGGTGTTGACGATGGTCGGCCCGGGTGCCCGGGCCTACGAGGACGTGCTCGGGCTGCGGCTGGGTGACGTGGAGTATCCCGCCGTGGCCGAGCTGGCCGCGCTGGCGGCGGAAAGGGTGCGCGCGGCGGCGCCGGCCGAGGCGCTGGTGCCGCTCTACCTGCGGCATCCGGACGCCGTACCGCCGCGTGATGTCGTCCAGCCGGGATGACCGAGCCGCGATCCCACGCGCCGCCGCCGGCGGGAATGCGGCCGATGCGCTGGTGGGACATCGCCGCGGTGCTGCCGCTGGAGGACGAGCTCTTCGGCGCCGAGGCGTGGTCGGCCCGGTCCTACTGGAGCGAGCTGGCCCAGCGTGACTCCCGGCACTACCTGCTCGTCGAGGACGCCGATGGTGGGGTCGCGGCCTACGGCGGCCTCGGTTTCTTCGGGGACGAGAGCTGGATCCTGACCCTCGGCGTCCGCCGCACAGCTCAAGGCAAAGGTCTCGGAACCCTGGTGCTGCAGGCACTTCTGGCCGAGTCCGATGCCCGCGGCGTCAGCAGATGCCTGCTCGAGGTGCGGGTCGACAACCGGGTGGCGCAGCGGCTCTATCAGCGGCACGGCTTCACCCGGATCGGGATCCGCAAGGGTTACTACCAGCCGAGCAACACCGACGCCGCCGTGATGCAGCGCTCCGCGCCGCGGTGACGGCGCTCAGACCGGATGGCAGAGCAAGACGGTAGGGGCAGCGCCGATCCGCGTGAGCACGACCGTCGTCTCAGCCGGGCCGGAGAGCCGCAGGTCGCGGCGGAGCTGCTCCGGTACGACGGCCGAGCCGCGCTTTTTGATCGTCACCACGCCGACACCGCGGGCGCGCAGCACCGCCCGCAGCCGTTTCAGCGAGAACGGCAGCACGTCGGTCACCTCGTAGCAGCGCGCGAAGGCCGTCGGTGCCAGGAGGTCGCTCGCGACGTAGGCGATCTGCCGGTCCAGCAGCCAGCCGTCGACGAGGTCGCAGACCTCGGCGACGAGGTGGGCCCGGATCACGGCCCCGTCGGGCTCGTAGAGATAGCGACCGGGCGGGCGCACCGCCGGCGGCCCGGAACCGCTTGCCGGCAGGGAGTTCGGCCCCGGCAGCAGCGTCGCGCGCCGCATGACCGAGCCCAGCGGGCCCCACCACACGGCGGCCTCCACCACCTCTCCGTGGTCGGAGATCCACTCGGCCTCGGCGCCGGCCGGCAGCCGGCCGTGCGCGATGCCCGGCGCGACCTTCGCGCCCGTCATCGCCACCTGCCGTGCCAGGTCCGTCAGGAAGGAGAACGGCGGCGAGTAGTCGGCGGGGTCGAAGATCCGCCGGCCGCCCTCGCGGCGGGCGGGGTCGCAGAACGCCGCTCGCCACCCGGCCAGCGGGACCTCGAGCGCGTCGCCTGTCCTGACGTTGATCCGGTCCGTCAGGCCGAGCGCGGCGGCATTGGCCACCGCGACCGCAGCGGTCTCCGGGTCCCGCTCGACGCCGGTCACCGCGAGCCCGGCGCGGGCCAGCCCGATCGCGTCCGAGCCGATCCCGCAGCACAGGTCGAGCACCCGGTCGGCGCCGGCGGCGGCGTAGCGCCCGGCCCGGTAGGCCGCCACCGACGGCCGCGTCGCCTGCTCCAGCCCGGCCGCCGTGAAATACATCCGTGCGGCGTCGGCACCGAAGCGGCGTACCGCCCGCTCGCGCAGCCGCGCCTGCTCGACGGCACCCGCGACGACGTCCGGCGGGTACGACGCCCGCAGCGCGGCGACCGTCGCCAGCAACCGGTCCGGCCCGACCCCCGACGCCGCGGCGGCCGCGATCACGACCTCCCGGTCCGCAACCGCGAGCAGCGAGAGGATGGAGCTCATTCGCGATCCGCGACCCTCTCTCCCCGCGCTCCGCTGCCGGTCCGGGGGAGCGCGCGGGTAGATTCGCGAGACGATGCATGACCGTATCGCTGCCGAGGCGACCCCGGAGGAAACACCGACGGCGGTCCGCTTCGCCAACCCGTCCCGACGCGCGTCGCTGGCCGTCCTCGCCAGGACCCACGTCGTCTTCCTCGTCGCCCTGGCCGCGGGGATCGCGATCCGTGTCGTCGTCATCCTCGCCTACACCCCGGGCTTCTTCTACCCGGACTCCCGGCAGTACCTCGGCAACGCCCAGCCCCTCTTCACGCACTTCGTGCCCGACATCCACCGCCCGCTCGGCTACTCCGGCTACCTCGGCGTCTTCCTGCACATCGGCGACCCGATCCGGTTGGCGATCATCGGCCAGCACCTGCTCGGCCTGTGCATCGCGCTCGCCGTCTACACCCTGCTCGTGCGCGCCGGCGTGCGCGGCTGGCTCGCCACGATCGGCGTGCTGCCCGTCCTGCTCGACACCCTCCAGCTCGATCTCGAGCACTACGTCATGGCCGACGTGCTGTGCGAGGCGCTGGCGGTCTTCGCCTTCGTCCTGCTGCTCTGGCACCGGCGCCGCCCGCCGCCGGTCTGGGCCGCGGCCGTCGCCGGCCTGCTGCTCTCGCTGGGCGTGATCACGCGGTACGCCGCGATCGCGCTCATCGTGCCGGCCCTCGGCTACCTGCTGTTGCGTTGGGGCGGATGGCGCGCCGCGGGCCGGCGGGTCGCCGCGCTCCTCGCCGCCTTCCTGGTGCCGATCGTGCTCTACGCCGTCGACTTCCACGGGCACTACGGCAGCTACTCGATCACCGCCAGCGGCGGGCAGTTCCTCTACGGCCGGGTCGGTCCGCTGGCCGACTGCTCGAGATTCTCGGTCCCCGCGGCCGAGCAGATCCTGTGCCTGGGCGACAAGAACGATCCGCGCCGCGACACGTCGTACCTCATCTGGTCGCCGAAATCGCCCTTCTATGCGCTGAAACCGACCGCGACGAGGACGCCCGACCAGCTGGCGGGAGACTTCGCCAAGCGCGCGATCAAGGCTCAGCCGCGCCGCTTCGCCTGGTCGATCGTGCAGAGCTATGCCCACTCGTTGCGGCCGACACGGGCGGCCGGTGGCTCGCAGTACTGGGAGTTCCACCGTGGCATGCCCGGCACCGGCATCAATCAGCAGCGGCTCAGCGATGATTTCGACGGCGGCAACGTGCGCGTGCGGCCCACCCTGTCGGGCTTCATGACCCACTACAGCACGTACGCGTACTGGCCAGGCTCGCTCGACGTGGTCGCGATCGTGCTCGCCCTCGTGGCCGCGGCGGGTGTCGGGCGAGCACGCGGGTCGGGTGTGCGGATCCGCTGCCTGGTGCTCGTCGCGGTCGGCTTCCTGGCCGTCGTACCCAACGACGTACTGTCGATCTTCGGGTGGCGCTACCACCTGCAGAGCCTGCCGTTCTATCCGGCGGTCGCGGTGCTGGCGGTGGCCGCGCTCTGGGACGGACGGCGGCTGGCCGGGCGCACCGGCCGACCCGGTTGATGTGCTGGCACTCTCGGCGCTAGAGTGCCAAGTGCGGTCCCGCTCGGACTGACACCCGCGACGGCAGGCACGGGCGGGCAGTCGCACAGCACGACACCGATATCGCACGACCAGACGCCACCGATTCGTGGCATTCCCGAAGCAGATTCCGACCCCGCTAGGAGGGGGAGAACGCACTGTGGCTACTGCTACCAAGGTGTCCATCAAGCCGCTCGAGGACCGCATCGTTGTCCAGGCCAATGAGGCCGAGACCACGACCGCATCGGGCCTTGTCATTCCGGACACCGCCAAGGAAAAGCCCCAGGAGGGCACCGTCATCGCCGTCGGCCCCGGCCGCATCGACGACAACGGCAATCGCGTCCCCGTGGACGTCAAGGAGGGCGAGACCGTCCTCTACTCCAAGTACGGCGGCACCGAGGTCAAGTACGGCGCCGATGAGTACCTCGTACTCTCGGCCCGCGACGTCCTCGCGGTCATCGAGAAATAGGGCCGGGTCGGCATAAGGATCCGGACCGACGTTTACGCCGATCCATACTGCAGGACGTGTACCCCGGTGACCTTGTGACGTGCGGCTTGCGCACGGGGTCACCGGGGCCGCCCGTCCCTGCCCTGCGACCCAGCACTGCACAGTTTCCACCTGCGCGCCAGCGTTTGCCTGCCCGCACCAGCTCGCCGGTGCCCGGATCGGGCGCCCCGAGCGGGTGCTCTCGAAAGGACCTGACACATGGCCAAGACGATCAAGTTCGACGCGGCGGCTCGCCGGTCGCTCGAACGCGGCGTTAACCGGCTCGCCGACACGGTCAAGGTGACGCTCGGCCCGCGCGGCCGCAACGTCGTACTCGGCACCAGCTTCGGTGCGCCCACGATCACCAACGACGGCGTCACGATCGCGCGTGAGATCGACCTGCCCAACCCGGGGGAGAACCTGGGCGCGCAGTTCGCCAAGAATGTCGCCACCCAGACCAACGACATCGCGGGTGACGGTACGACGACCGCGACCGTCCTCGCGCAGGCCATGATCCGCGCCGGCATGCGCAACGTCACCGCCGGCGCGAACCCGCTCGAGATCAAGAAGGGCATCGACGCGGCGATCACCGCCGTGGTCGACGCCCTGGTCGCGTCGGCGACCCCGGTCGCGGGCAAGGACTCGATCGCCCACGTGGCCACCATCTCCGCCCAGGACGCCACCATCGGCGAGATCATCGGAACCGCGATCGAGAAGATCGGCGACGACGGTGTCATCACCGTCGAGGAGTCGAGCACGCTCGCCACCGAGCTCGAGTTCACCGAGGGCCTGCAGTTCGACAAGGGCTACGTCTCGCCGTACTTCGCGACCGACACGGAGAAGATGGTCGCGACCTACGAGGATGCCCTCGTCCTGATCACCCCCCAGAAGATCAGCGCCATGGCCGATCTGATGCCGATCCTGGAGAAGGTGATCGAGTCCGGCAAGCCGCTGGTGGTGATCGCGGAGGACATCGACGGCGAGGCGCTCTCGACGCTGGTCGTCAACGCGATCCGCAAGACGCTGCGCGTGGTGGCGGTCAAGGCGCCGTTCTTCGGCGACCGGCGCAAGGCGTTCCTCGACGATCTGGCCGTCGTCACCGGCGCGACCGTCATCACACCGGACACCGGACTGGCGCTCGCCGAGATCGGCCTGGACGTGCTCGGGTCGGTACGCCGCGTGGAGGTCACCAAGGACGACACCACGGTCGTCGACGGCGCCGGCGAGAGCGGCGCGATCGCCGCCCGGATCGCGTCGATTCGCCGCGAGATCGACACCACCGACTCGGACTGGGACCGCGAGAAGCTGGAGGAGCGGCTGGCCAAGCTGTCCGGCGGGGTGGCGGTCATCCGCGTCGGCGCGGCGACCGAGGTGGAGCTCAAGGAGCGCAAGGCCCGGATCGAGGACGCGATCTCCTCGACCAAGGCCGCCGTCGAGGAGGGCACCATCACCGGCGGCGGCGCCGCCCTGGTGCATGCCGCGACCGCGCTGGACAAGGTCGAGGCGACGGGCGACGTACTCATCGGCGTGTCGATCGTCCGGTACGCACTGGACGAGCCGCTGCGCCTGATCGCGCAGAACGCGGGCCTCGACGGCCGCGTCGCGGTCGGCACCGTTCGCGCTCGCGACGACGCCGCGTTCGGCCTCGACGCCGACACGCGGGAGTTCACCGACCTCGTCGCCCGCGGCATCCTGGACCCGGTCAAGGTCACGAGGCACGCACTCGTCAATGCGGCATCCATCGCCGCGCTGGTTCTGACCTCCGAGGCGATCATTGTCGACAAGCCGGAGCACGCCGACGATGCGTCGGCCGGTGGCCACGGGCATAGCCACGGGCCGGCCGGTTACTGATCGCACGGTGTGGACCAGGGGTCCGGCGGGCACGTGCCGGGCCCCTTCGCCGTCCGCAACCGTAGGTCGGAGGACTTTGCCGAGACGGCGCCAGGATCGTTAGCGGCGTACACGGATGGCGCGAACCCCTGAGATGAGGGCGATCGCGCGCTGCGAGCGGCACAATGAGAGCGGTTCGGATGTCTCACTCGCCAACGGCGCCCGGCATGTGCATGATTGACCAGGTCGGGGCGGCTCGAACCCTACTGGCGCCCCGGTCGCCACGGATCGACAGGAGACGACGTGCCGAGCGTGATGATCTGCGACGAGCGGCGCGGGGTGCGCGAGAGCCTTGGCCGGTTCCTGTCCGGGATCGCGAACCTGTCGCCGGTCAACACCGTCGCGACCAGCGACGAGCTGCTCGAGCGTTACCCCTACGAGCACCCCGACATCGTCTTCGTCGGCACCCAGCGCGCCCTGGACACGGGCATTGAGACCATCCGACGGCTGATCGCCGCCCACGCGCAGGCTGCGGTCCTGGTCTTCGGCTCGGTGGACGACGAGAAGCACGTTGCCGAGGCGATGACGTGCGGCGCCCGCGGCTTCCTGTGCTGGGACGCCACCGCGATCGAGGTCTACGCCGCGCTCGCGCACGCGCTGGCCGACCCTGCCGCGGCCGGTGTGGACGGCGCGCGCGATGGCACGCCGACCGTGACGCCGCTGTCCGAGGGTCTCACCTCCCGTGAGCTCGAGGTGCTCGTCGGCATGAGCTGCGGCAAGACCAACCAGGAGATCGGCCAGGATCTCTTCCTGTCCGAGGACACCGTCAAGACCCATGCCCGCCGGCTGTTCCAGAAGCTCGGCGTGCACGATCGGGCCGCTGCGGTCGCGAACGGCTTCCGGCTCGGACTGGTGCGCTGACCTGCGCGGATACGCTCTGAGCCTTGCCCGCCGGAGTACGGTGAAGCTGTTCGGATGCTCCGGCCGGTCCCCCTTTCGCCGGGGCGGCGGGAGGGATACGCATGGATCCGGTGGTGGTGGACGTCCTCGGCTGGGCGTGGTTCCTGTTCGTGACCTGGGCGGCCGTGCATGAGTGGCATGAGACCCACCCCAGCAAGCTGGGACGCCACCACCGGCACCGGCACAGCTAACGGGGCCCGCGTCGCCGGTGGGCGCATTCGGGTCCGGCCTGCGGCCCCTACGGGTGCGGTGACTCCCCGGTGACACCGTCGACGTAGCCGTGCGCGTACTCCCACGTGACGTAATCGTCGATATCGGGCTGGTACGCCGGCTCGTGCACCCTGGTCTGCCCGGCCTCGAGCAGGTAACGCAGATTGGACCGCATGAGGTCCCACGTGAAGTAGTGCGGCTCCTCGCAGTCGTCACATTCCATGACGACGCCCTTGATGCCGCGGGAACCGAGGACGGTCTCGAAGAGATCGAGATCCTCGAGATCGCCCTGCACCTCCAGCTCTTCCTCCGGGCGCAGGGGCTCCGGCGCCTCCTGGCCGAGCTCCGCGGCCGGGTCATCGGGATCACCGAGGAAGGGGTCGAGCGGCCCGGAGTCCGAGCCCTGTCCATGCGCGCCGTGTCCGTGAGGAGGGCGTCCCTCGTTGTTCACGGAGTCGAGGGTAACCGGTCCGGCGCCGGGCGTCGGCGTGTCCCGGCGGAGCGGCGATTCCGGCCCGTTCCGACGGCACCGAGATGCCGCCCCTTTACGCCCGGTCGCCGACGCGCAGTACGCCCGCTCCGGGCCGCTAACATGGGGTATGCGCTCGGATCCTGATCTCACTGAGATCCCGCTGGCCCTGACCTTCGACGACGTCCTCCTCCTGCCCGGCGAGTCCAACGTCAATCCGAGCGAGACCGACACGTCGAGCCGGCTGACGCGCGAGATCACCCTGCAGGTGCCGCTGCTGTCCTCGGCCATGGACACGGTCACCGAGTCGCGGATGGCGGTCGCGATGGCCCGTCAGGGCGGTATCGGCATCCTGCACCGCAACCTCTCGGCCGAGGATCAGGCCGCCCAGATCGACCTGGTGAAGCGGTCTGAGGCCGGGATGGTGACCCATCCCGTCACCTGCAGCCCGGATCAGACGCTCGCCGACGTGGACCGGCTCTGCGCCCGCTACCGGATCTCCGGCCTGCCGGTCACCGACGAGTCCGGGGTGCTCGTCGGCATCGTCACCAACCGGGACATCCGCTTCGAGTCCGACACCTCGCGCCCGGTCCGGCAGGTGATGACGCCGATGCCGCTCGTCACCGCGCCGGTCGGCGTCCGCAAGGAGGACGCCCTGGCGTTGCTGCGCAAGCACAAGGTGGAGAAGCTTCCGCTCGTCGACGCGGACGGCCGGCTCCACGGCCTGATCACGGTCAAGGACTTCGTCAAGAGCGAGGCCTACCCGCTGGCCACCAAGGACTCCTCCGGGCGGCTGATGGCCGGCGCCGCGATCGGGATCGGCGACGACTCCTACAAGCGGGCCCGCGGGCTCGTCGATGCCGGAGTCGACGTCGTCGTGGTCGACATGGCGCACGCCCACACCGGGCTGGTCGTCGACATCGTCCGCCAGCTCAAGGCCGACACCGGCGTGCAGGTGGTCGCCGGCAACGTCACGACCAGCGCGGGCGCGCAAGGCCTCATCGACGCCGGCGCGGACGGCATCAAGGTCGGCGTCGGGCCCGGATCGATCTGCACGACGCGGGTCATGGCCGGCGTCGGGGTGCCGCAGGTGACCGCGATCAGCGAGGTCGCCAAGGTGGCCCGCCCGGCCGGCGTACCGGTCATCGCGGACGGCGGCCTGCAGTATTCCGGCGACATCGCCAAGGCCATCGTCGCCGGTGCCGACACCGTGATGCTCGGCTCCCTGCTGGCCGGCGTCGAGGAGAGCCCCGGCGAGCTGCTCTTCATCAACGGCAAGCAGTTCAAGTCCTACCGCGGCATGGGCTCGCTCGCGGCGATGCAGAGCCGCGGCGACCGGGCCTCCTACTCCAGGGACCGGTACTTCGCCGGTGACTCCGTCGCCGATGACCAGCTGGTGCCGCAGGGCGTCGAGGGCCAGGTCCCCTATCGCGGCCCGCTGTCCGCGGTGGCACACCAGCTCGTCGGCGGGCTGCAGCAGTCGATGTTCTTCGTCGGTGCCCGCACGATCGGCGAGCTGCAGGTGCGGGGCCGCTTCGTGCGCGTGACCGCGTCGGGCCTCAACGAGAGCCACCCGCACGACATCAAGATGACCGTCGAGGCGCCGAACTATCACGGCCGGTAGTGCAGGTACCCTGCCTTCGACTCCCGCCTCCTTTGGTTGAAGGTTCCCGTGCCTGAGAGCTACGAGATCGGTACCGGCAAGTCGGCCCGCCGCGGCTACCGACTCAGCGACGTGTCGATCGTCCCGACCCGTCGTACCCGCAGCTCACACGACGTCTCGATCGGCTGGCAGATCGACGCCTTCCCGTTCGAGCTGCCGATGATCGGCCACCCGAGCGATGCGACGATGAGCCCCGACACCGCGATCGAGGTGGGGCAGCTCGGCGGCCTCGGCGTGCTGAATGCCGAGGGGCTGTGGACGCGGTACGACGACCCGCGGGCGTTGTTCGGGCAGATCGCTGACGGCCTCGGCGGTCTGCCCGTGGCCGAGGATTCGGCGCTGCTGCAGGAGCTCTACTCCGAGCCGGTCAAGCCCGAGCTGATCGGCGAGCGGATCCGCACGATCCGCGACGCCGGGGTGACCGTGGCCGTTCGGCTCTCGCCGCAGAGCACCGTCGACCTCGCCTCCGTTGTGCTCGACGCCGGCGTCGATCTGCTGGTCGTCCAGGGCACGATCGTCTCGGCCGAGCGGGTGTCGCAGCACGGCAAGCCCTTGAACCTCAAGGAATTCATCGCCGATCTCGACGTGCCGGTCATCGTCGGCGGCGCGGCGACGTACCAGACCGCGCTGCACCTGATGCGGACAGGGGCCGCCGGCGTCATCGTCGGCGACGGCTCCAGCGACGTGGAGTTCGACGATGTCCTGGGTATCGAGGCACCCATGGCGTCCGCGATCTCCGATGCGGCCGCGGCCCGCCGCGACTACCTCGACGAGACCGGCGGCCGGTATGTGCACGTCATCGCCGACGGCGAGATCGACAACAGCGCGTCCATCGCGAAGGCGATCGCGTGTGGCGCTGATGCCGTTGCCGTCGGCCGCCCGCTCTCGCGAGCCGAGAGCGCCCCCGGCGGTGGGGCGTGGTGGCGCTCGGCCGCGGCGCACCCGAAGCTGCCGCGCGGATTCGTCTGGGCGCAGGACGCCGCCCCGGTGGGCATGTCCGAGATCCTGCTGGGGCCGACGTCGTACGCCGATGGCACGACCAACCTCTTCGGCGCGCTGGCCCGCACGATGGCCAAGACCGGCTTCTCCGACCTGAAGGAGTTCCAGCGGGTCGGCCTGATCTTGCGCGTCGACTGACGAGGTCGCGCAGTCGGTCGTCGGTCCGTGCGGGCCTAGCCAGCTGTTCGGGTGTTCGCGAACGCCGCGATCTGGTCCAGGTCCGGGGTGTAGCCGTCGGTGGTGTCGACGTCGAGGGTGGGCGCCTCGATGTGGATGGCGTCCCACGGTTGCGGGCCCTCGGTGATGAGGGTGCCCCGGTCGGCGTGAGCGACACGGGTGGGCATCTCGGCGAGCCGCTGGTGCCGGCGGCGCAGCATTTCCTCGTGCCCCGTCCAGCAGCGCACGACCCGGACGTGCGGCGCGGCGGATAACGAGCTCAGGCCGCGTTCCCAGAGCTGGTGTTGGAACGCCGCCTCCGCGACGACGGTCACGCCACCGTCGAGCAATAGCCGGAGGACGCCGAAGAACAGCGGATACGCGCGCCGCGTCAGCGGGTCACCGACTGCAGCCTGGAACCCGGGTCCATGGGCGTGGACCATGCCCTCCTTGATCTCATCGCGGCAGATCGCCGGACAGCCCACGGCTCCGGCCAGGCGGTGCGCCAAGGTCGTCTTGCCCGAGCCGCCCTGACCGGTGACGACAATCAGCCGTGGATGGAGTGCCGGCTGTACGGACGCAGCTGTCGCGGGTTCGTCGTGGCTCGATTCCACCAAAGTTGCCTCTGCTCGATCGGTTTCTGCGCACGGTATCGCTAGCGTGAACCCGGTGGTATCAGATCTCGCGGCAGCGGGACAGCTTGCTGAGTACGCCCTTGCCGGGCAGCATCGGCTCACCCGCCACTGGGTCGATGACGAGCACCGGTTGCGGTTGCTTGCCGGAGAGCGTGCCGATGATCTGCGTCTGGCCACCGACCTTGATCTTGCCCGCGCCCGGGCGGCGCGGTTCGCGCCCGACCACGCCGCGGGGGCGATGCTGGATCGCTGGGTTGCTGCCGGTGACGATCTGAGCGTCATGCTCAGCATGCGGTACGAGGGTGGGAATGTGGACAAGCCGTTCGTGGACGGCTCGATCGTCAGTCGAGGACTGCAGGCTCGGGACGTGGCCGGCCTCGCCGAGATGGCCGTTGAGACGTTCGGGGCGTTCGGCCCGGCCTATCTGCGGCTCTGGAGCGCCGAGCCGACCGGCGCCTTCGGTGACGTCGGCGCCGACAAGCGATTCCTCGCCGCACCGATCCGCGCGTTACGCGGGGGACCGGCCGAAGGGACATCGGAGGCTGGTTCCGGATCTCGCTGGCAACCAGATAGGCCGCCCGACCTCGCCTGACAGCGGCGAGCCAGCCGCACGGTCACCCACCGTGCACCCGATGCGATGAGTGCCCTGGCCGGTTGCCCAGCGGCCGTGTTGCTGAGACGGCTCGATCCTCGCCGGATTCGCGAACAAGGCCCCGCCAGCCCCCGACCACGCCCGGCTAGACGGCCGCCGCCGCGACGAGCTTCTCGATTGCGGCTCGCAGGATCGGCTGCAGGGCCGGCCCGGCGGCGAGCATCCCCTGTCCGCCGGCAGGCGTGGCCAGCACGTCGTCGTACGCCGCGCCGGCTTCGGTCGCGATGAGCGCGCCAGCAGCGACGTCCCACGGGTTGAGACCTTCTTCGAAATAGGCGTCGACCATCCCCGCCGCCACCATGCACAGGTCGACGCTGGCGGTGCCGAGCCGCCGGATGTCGCGCACCTGCGGGAGCAGCCCGGCGATCACCCCGCCGATCGCCGCTCGCCGGTCAGGCCGGTACGAGAATCCGGTCGCCAGCAGCACCTGCTGCATGCGGACCGGGTCGTTGGCTCGCAGCCGTTGACGGTCGACGAAGGCACCACCGCCACGGGTCGCGCTGAAAATCCGGTTCTCGGCCGGCTGGTGCACGACCCCGACCAACCGGCCGTCGCCGTCCTCGGCCGCGATGCTCACCGCCCAACCATCGATGCCATAGAGGTAGTTGACGGTGCCGTCGAGCGGGTCGACCACCCAACGGATGCCCGATGTACCGGGCCGGCTGGTCCCCTCCTCGCCGAGTATCGCGTCGTCCGGGCGCGCCTTGGCCAGCGCGTCGACGATCAGGCGCTCCGACGCGCGGTCGGCATCGGAGACCGGATCCGTGGCGGTCGACTTCGTCTCGAGGCCCTCGATCCGGCCGTAGCGGCGGAGCAATTCCGCGCCCGCGGCCCGGGCGGTCTCGACGGCAAGGACGAGCAGGCCGTCGACGCGCTCCGAGGTCATGTCCCAATCCTCCCGCGCCCGCTGGCTACGCGGACGTCGGCCCTCGGCCGGGCGGGTGGGGCTCAGAGCCAGTCCTTGCGGCGGAACAACAGGTAAAGGATCACCGCGATCAGCACGATCAGGACGAGGCTGAGCACGAAGCCCAGCTCGTGCCCGAAGCCGGGGTAGGGCACGTTCTGGCCGAAATAGCCGGTGATGGCGGTGGGTACGGCGATGATCGCGGCCCAGCTGGTGAGCTTCTTCATGATGGTGTTCATCCGCTGGTCCTGCAGCGACAGGTTGGTCTCGAACAGGTCCGTGACCGTGTCGCGCAGGCTCTCGGCCTGCTCGCTGACCCTCAGCACGTGGTCATAGACGTCGTGCAGGTAGGGCTGCAGCGGATCCGGAACGAGGTCCGAGTCACGCCGGGTCAGCGTGTTCAGGACCTCGCGCATCGGCATCGCGACCCGCCGTAACCTCACCAATGCCCGGCGGATCCGAAAGATGCGGATGTGCTCGTCGTGGGTCAGCGGCCGGTCGTCGAAGATCGCGTCGGCGAACGTGTCCGTCTGGTCATCGAGCACCTCGACCGCCTCAGAGTGCCCGTCGACGACGGTGTCGAGCAGGACGTGCAGCAGGCCGACGGCGCCGCACCGGCATTGCGACGGCGAGTTCTGCCACCGGAGTGCCAGCTCGTCGGCGTACTCCCAGGCGGACACCCGCACCGTGAGCAGAATCGATTTCGTGGCGAAGGCCGAGATCTCGTACGTCGTGATCTCGGCCTTCTCCGCGTCGTAGTGCACGGAGTAGCAGTTGAGGAAGAGGTAATTCTCCTCGATCACGGCCTTCGCCCGCTCGTGATGGCTCACGGCGTCCTCGACCAGCAGCGGGCTGAGTCGCATCTGGCGCGCGATCTCGGCCAGGGCGCCGGAGGCCGGGTCGGGCACATCGATCCAGATGACGTCGCCGTGCGCGGCCCGTTCCCTGACCTCGCCGATCTTCGGTGCGTCGGCGAGTTGCCGGCCCTCTCGCCATGCCCGGATGTGCAGGTCCCGGCTCGCGGCCGTAATCCCCGGCGCGTCGTCCTGGGTGTTGGCCACGGCATCCACGCCCGCCATCATGCCCCGATACGCTCGACCGGTGAGCGAAAGCAGCACCGACACGGGCCCGGTCGTCCTGGTTGTCGACTACGGCGCGCAATACGCACAGCTCATCGCCCGGCGGGTCCGCGAGGCCCACGTCTACAGCGAGATCGTCCCGCACGACCTGCCCGTCGCCGAGATGCTCGCCCGGCGGCCGGCCGCGCTGATCCTCTCCGGCGGCCCGGCCAGCGTCTACGCCGCCGGCGCGCCGGGCGTCGATCCGGCGCTGTTCGACGCCGGCGTGCCGGTCTTCGGCATCTGCTACGGCTTCCAGCTGATGGCCCGGGCGCTGGGTGGCACCGTTGCCCGCACCGGCCGGTCCGAGTACGGCCGGACCCCCTTCACGGTCGCCGGGCCGAAGTCGGCACTGCTGGATGGCCTGCCCGAGCAGCAGCAGGTCTGGATGTCCCACGGCGACGCGGTCACCGGTGCGCCACCGGGCTTCACGGTCACCGGCTCGAGTCCCGACGCCCCGGTCGGCGCGTTCGAGGCGGTCGACCGCAGCCTCGCCGGCGTCCAGTTCCACCCCGAAGTCGTGCACACGGCGTACGGCCAGCGGGTCCTCGAACGCTTCCTGCACGATCTCGCGGGCATCCCGGCGCAGTGGACGGCCAAGGCGGTCGTGGAGGATCAGGTACGCCGCATCCGCGAGCAGGTCGGCGGGCGGCGGGTGCTCTCCGCGTTGTCCGGCGGCGTCGACTCGGCCGTCGCGTCGGCTCTCGTGCAGCGCGCCGTCGGTGCCCAGCTCACCTGTGTGTACGTCGACCATGGCCTGATGCGGGCGGGGGAGACCGAGCAGGTCGAGCGCGACTACGTCGCGGCCACCGGCCTCGAGCTGCGGGTCGTCCGTGCTGCCGACCGGTTTCTGGGCGCGCTGGCCGGTGTCACCGATCCCGAGGAGAAGCGCAAGATCATCGGCCGCGAATACATCCGCGTCTTCGAGGCGGCCGCCCGCGACGTCGTCGCGGACGAGTCGGTCGACTTCCTCGTGCAGGGCACGCTCTATCCCGACGTCGTGGAGTCGGGTGGCGGCACCGGCACGGCGAATATCAAGTCGCACCACAACGTCGGCGGGCTGCCCGATGATCTGCAGTTCGAGCTCATCGAGCCGTTGCGCACCCTCTTCAAGGACGAGGTCCGTGAGGTCGGCCGGCAGCTCGGCCTGCCCGAGGCGATCGTCGGACGGCAGCCTTTCCCCGGCCCCGGCCTCGGCATCCGGATCGTCGGCGCGGTCACCCCGGAGCGGCTCGACCTGCTGCGCCGGGCCGACGCGATCGTCCGCGAGGAGCTCGCAGCCGCCGACCTGGACGGGGACATCTGGCAGTGCCCGGTCGTGCTGCTGGCCGACGTCCAGTCGGTCGGGGTGCAGGGCGACGGCCGCACCTACGGGCATCCCATCGTGCTGCGGCCGGTCAGCAGCGAGGACGCGATGACCGCCGACTGGTCGCGGGTGGACTACGACGTCCTCGCCCGCATCTCCAGCCGGATCACGAATGAGGTACCGGAGGTCAACCGGGTTGTGCTGGACGTGACGAGCAAGCCGCCCGGCACGATCGAGTGGGAATAGTCGGCGGGGTTTCCGGCGCGCCGCGGCCGACTCGCCGGATGTGGTCTGGCGCAACGAGGCGTTCCGCGGCTATCCCGGACATGCTCGCACGGCGGACTTCACGGCCGCTCTCGACGGGGTGCTGGGCGAGGCCGTCCAGCGCCCGATCGCGGTGATGTGCAGCGAGTCGGTGTGGTGGAGGTGCCACCGCCGGATCGTCGCCGACGTCGCATTCGGTGCACCCGGGCGGCTTGCTGGCGCCGACCGTGTCGCTCTGTCGTTCGTCGCCCGGGAGTGTTGGATGTGGCCTATCGGAATTGCCGCATCGCGGCGTAGCCGACCCCGGCGAGCACGAGCGTCAAAAGGACCAGGATCGCCATCAGCCGGTCCAACGAGTGCTGTGAGCGGCGTCCACAGCCGCATGCGTCTGCGCCGTGCCCTGCACCGATACCGTTCGCTCTGCCGGCGCGGTCCGTTCTGCCGGTGCCTTCCGTTCGGCCGAGTGGCGCGTTGAGCACGTTTATCTGTCCCGAATTGGTGTCCAACCCGCCACTTCGCGTGGGGCGGAACGGTGCGGGCTGTCCGCGCCCGATGCGCGGCGGCGGCAGCGGAGGCCAGGGTGCGGGCGGACGGAGTACGGGGGGCGGGTAGCCGCGTGCCGCGGGAGCGAAACCGCGCGGGGTCGGCGGCATCGGCCGAGGCGCGGGCGGAGAGACGGGCCGCCCCGGTGCTCGGGCCGGCAGGTAGCGGACCGGCGGGAGAGCCACCGTTGGCGTCGGCCGGATCAGCGGCATAGACACGGTCGGGAAATCCGCCAGCCGCCGCGGGGCCTGCGGCGTCGGCGAAAAGGGCGTGGGTGGTGCTGACGGTCTGGGCTGCTGAGCGGGCGGTCGCGGCATTGGCTGCTGCCGGTGCGGTGGGTGGACCGGGCCGGTCGGCAGCCGGACGGGTCGTTCGGGGGCGGACCGATTGCCCGCCGAGACGTTGCACACCGGCGGGGGAGGGACGGCATGAGCAGCGGACGGGTGGCCGGCGGGCAGCTGCGAGCCCGGGGACGAGGTCGAGGCCGTCGAGGCGGACAGTCGGCGCAGCAGGCCGTCGGCGACGGGCGCATCCCAGAGCACGTGCTTGCGCAGCGCGGCGTACTCGTCCTCACTGATCTCCCCGCGCCCGCGTAGCTCGCTGATCATGCCGGCGAGTACGTCGATCTCGGTGGTCACGTCGCCCTCCTCCGGCCTGACCGGCCCCCTCGTACCTGCGGCCCACTGCTCCGACGTCGGTACGACGCGTCCGGATCCCGGGCAACGGTGGATATCCGGCGCGGAACCGTCACCGGCCGCGGCGGGAGAGCAGGGCCGTGCCCGCGCCGGCGACGATCGCGCCGACCAGGGCCAGGGCGCGGCCAGCGCGGCTTCGTCTCGATGCGTTCCACCAGACGCGGCCGGTTGCGACTCGGCGTGCAACGCGGAGCCCGGGGCGCAGGGGCGGGCCCGCACGTTGTCTCAGCGGCCGTACCGAACCCGCCACTGGGATCTCATCGCGACGCGATATGGTGCGATATATCGCATATGGAGAGGAGAGGCCGTGATCTCACTACCGGAC
>JBBSHJ010000057.1:0-20165 GCA_038253135.1 Mycobacteriales bacterium
GCGACCCGGTAGGCATTGGCGACGATGGTGAGGGCCGGGTTGACGCTGCCGTTGGTCGGATGCAGCGAGGCGTCGCAGACCGTGACGTTGGACGTGCCGTGCACCCGGCCGAAGCGGTCGGTCGCCGACGCGGTGGGGTCATCGCCCATCCGCGTCGTACCGCAGGAATGCTCGCTGGCCGGACCCGGCCGGCCGCCGGCCGTGCCGTCGTACAGCACCCGCACGTCCGAACAGCCCACCGCTTCGAGCCATTGCCGGGCCGGCACGGTCATCTCCCGGCCGATCCGCTCCGTCGCCGGATTGATCACCGGCCGGATCCGCGCGACCGGCATCCCGGCGGCATCACGGACGTCGGGGCTGATCCCGACCGAGGCCGCTCTGTCGGGGACCTCCTGGGTGATCGACATGGCCCCGAGCAGGTGGTGAAAGCCGTCCCGCATCCAGTGCTTGTGCTCCCGGCCCCACGCCGCAACGCCGACGGCCGGAGCCAGCCTGGCGGCCATGATCGGCAGCTGGGGCGGGGCGTCGAAGAGCACACCGCCGCCGTACGCCGTCCGCCCGTCGTGCACGAAATCCAGCGTCGACGCGCAGTGCGCCGGTCCGTCGAAATGGCCCAGCCGCACCGGACTGCGCCCGTAGAGAAGGCAGCCGCTGTGCGCGTGCAGGTGCCGGCCGACGTGCGCGTTGCCGATGCCGCTGGCCAGCAACAGCCGCGGCGTCTCGACCGCGCCCGCGGCGACGACGACATGGCGGGCGCGGACGGTGCGCTCCCCGGCGCCGGCGATGGTGAGCCGGACCGCGCGGGCTGCGCCCTTTCGATACACGATCTCGACCGCCTGCGCGCCCATCAGCAGATCGGTGTTGCCGGTCGCGATCGCCCGCGGGATGGACGTGTTGTGGCTGCCGTTCTTGGCGTCGACGGGGCAGGCGTGGCCGAGGCACTGCTGGCAGCCGGAGCAGGCCGCGCGGCCGTCGTACGGCCGGGTATTGATTGCGTAGGGGATCGGACCCCAGCCCCAGCCGAGCTGGTCGGCGGCGGCCGAGAGCAGCTCCCGGCGTACGCCGCCCGGGGTGGCCGGCATCGGGTAATCGCGGGTGCGGGGGGTCCGCTTGGTGAGCGCACCGGTCTCGCCGCTGACGCCGAGCGCCCATTCTGCCTTGTCGTAGAAGGGTTCCATCTCGGCGTAGTCGACCGGCCAGTCGGCGAGCGTGCTGCCGGCGGGGACGCCGTACGTCGTCGCCATGGCGAAGTCCTCGGGCATGAACCGCCACGCCATTGCCTGCCAGATCCGGGTGCCGCCACCCAGGCACATCGCGTTCAGGCCCCAGGCGAACTGGTCGCCCTCACTGTCCACGATGACGGATTCGTCGCCGTAATCGACCACGCGCGGGCTCCCCGTCCCCGGCCCGACCGTGGAGCGATAGGCGCCGCTTCGCTTGTCCCGCAGGTGGTTCCCGCGCAGCTCGGCGTTGCGCCGCGGCGTGGCCCGCTCGACCATCAGCACCCGCGCGCCGGCGGCGGAGAGCACCTCCGCGGCGGCGCCACCGCCGGGGCCGCTGCCCACGACGATGACGTCGTAGTCCTCCGCGAGACGCTCCGGGGTGATCATCGGCGGCAGGTCGGGCTCGATCCGCCGGACGTTCGGCGGCAGGGGGCGCCAGCCGTTGACCGCCCAGCCGGGCGGCGGCGCGTCCTCGGTGCCGGCGTAATAGGCCTCCAGCGCGACCCGCACGAGTGCCTCGACCTGCGCTGGTGGGGCCGCCCGCAGCGCGGCGTCCTGCTCGTCGTCGGAGCGGTCGGGGTACGCCGTCGCACCGGCGTCGACGTGATCGGCCAGCTCGCGCAACGGGTCGAGCGCCCAGCGCAGGTCGCGTCCGGCCTCGGCATGGAGGAAGGCGGCGAAGGTCTCCGCTCCCGACGGACTGTCCGCGTCGGCCGGTACGACGCGGCCCGCGGCGGCGAGCAGGCAGGCGGTCTGGCCCGGGGTGAGGCCAGCGATCGGTGCGGTCATGGATGCCATCTCACACCGTCACCGGGCGGCGTACCGACTCCTGACAGGAGCCGGCCACGCGCGCGGGCGGAGCGTCGGGGACGTCGGGCAGCTCAGCTGGCCCCGCGACGGGAGTGCCGGAGCCGGCGCGGGTCAGGAGCGGCGGTTGACCAGGCGCCAGGTGAGCGGGAAGAGGCCGGCGGCGGCGATGACCTTGAGCGCGTCCCCGGCCAGGAACGGCCGGACGCCGAGCCGGACGGCGTGCGGCAAGGAGGTGTGCAGGCTGGCGGCCAGCCACGGTACGCCGACCGCGTAGATCAGGAGCGTTCCGAGCACCATCGTGGCGGCCGTCCGCAACGGAGTGCGGTCACCGCCGCGGCGGGCCAACCCTCCGACGACGGTCGCCGCGAGGACGAACCCGATGACGTAACCGAAGCTGACACCGCCGAAGCCGCTGCCGTGCCCGGCGTACCACGGCAATCCGAGACCGCCGGCGAGCAGGTAGAGCGCCATCGACAGCAGCCCGCGGGCCGGGCCGAGAGCGGCGCCGGCGAGCAGCACCGCGAAGGTCTGGCCGCTGACGGGTACGGGCGTGCCCGGGAGGTGGAAGGACAGCTGCGCGGCCAGACCTACGAACGCGGCACCGCCGAGGACCAGCGCAGCGTCCCGCACCCGTTCGCCGGGGATGAGGTCCGCGAGCACCGCGCGCGTCCGCAGGTCGCTGGCGATCGCTGCCACGTCGGTCTCCCTGCTGCGCGAGGACGATCGGTCGCCGCACAGTGTCCCACCGACCCGACCTGCGGGCCCGTCCGGTATGTCGTTCTTGATGCGTGCGGGCGCTTCCCTACGCTCGCCGCATGCCATCATTGCGTTCCGAAGCCACGGTCGAGGCGGTCGACGTCGAGCGGGCCCGTGCGCTGGTCCCGGCCCTGCTGGCGGAATGGCGAGCGCTCGTCTTCGATGACGACGGGCTTCTGCACCGGCCGGCGGGTGCACGCCATGCCGGCCTGCGGGTGCAAAGCGGTGCACATCCGGCGGTCGGAACGGCGTACCGCATCACCGTGCCCGTGCCGCCTGGACCGGACGAGCCCGATGCCAGCGACGAGTCGTGGGTGCCGGCCGAGGAGATCGGCGGACTGCGTTTCCGCCCGCTCCCGGTGACCTTGACCCTGCTCGAGGACAGCAGCAGCGCGGTAAAGATGCGGGTCGACCGCGAGGACGTCGTCGTCGACGTGATGCTCGTGCAGCCGGACCGGGCCGATACTGTCGGGGCCACCGTCGACTACGAGGTCAAGGCGCCGCACGCGATGCGCGGCCGGCTGTCCGGACAGGCAACCGCCGACCTCGACCAGCTCGCGCGCCCGGTCATCGGCGCGCACCAGATCACCGGCGCGATGAAACACCGGCGCCTCGCCGGCCAGGGCGACGTCGAGGTCACCGCGGATGGCCGGTTGTGGGATGTCGTGGTCGATGCGCGGTTTCACGGGCGCGGCCTGTTCCGGATCCCGATCATGATCGCCGGCCCATTTATCGGGCGCGCGCTGCAGAAGGAATTCGACAAGGAGATGCGCAACCTGCCCGAGCACGTCGCCGAAGTCAATCGGGCACTGGCGTCGACCTACGACGAATCGCCCCAAGCCGTCGCGGCACGGCTCTTCGACCAGGCCGTCGCGGAAATCGACAATGCCGGCTCGGGCCGGTGAACGCCCCGCGGGCGATAGCCGAGCGCGTCGGCCGCCCCGAGGTAATCGGCCAACAGCCAGATGATCGCCAGCCACATCTCGACGCCCTGCAGTGACGGCCGGTCCTTCGTCGCGTCGCCGATCTCGCCGGTGAAACTGACGCCGGCGCCGTCGACCCACCGAGTCAGGATGCGGTCGAGTTGCGAGCGGGCCCAGTGCTGGGCTTCGGCGCGGCGGTACGCCGTCTGGTTGCCGGCCAGCCACAGCGGGTGGATCACATCGAGCACATTGCACGCGGTCCCACGATCACGACCGAAATATCGAGCGTCGCGGGAATGCAACAGCAACGTGTCGATGACCCGCTCGGGCAGTGGCACCGGGACATCGAATTGTGCGAACGTTCCTCGGGTCAGCCGGTAATAGCCGTTCACCACCTGCATCCACCCGGCCTGCGGCGACGGCGTACCCCACATGCCGGAATCCGCATCGACGCGCGTGAGCAGCCAGCCGAAGAGGGTTTCGATGTCGGTGTGTACGCCGTGATCGACGAGGTTACGCAGTGCGGCCGTGCCGTAATGGTCGAGAAAGGCTCCGGCCGACCAGGCCCGATCGTGCCACGGCAGGGCCTCGAGAGTGTCGACGAGGTCCGCGCCGGAGAGCGATGTCGCCGCATGGACCGGCTCAGCCCATTTCGTCCCCAGGAGCTGCAGCGCGTAACCGGCCGAGAGCACGTGATAGCCCGCCGCTCCGGCCAGTGTCGGCGGATCATGCTCGCCGTATTCCGGAATGAGCCCGGATCCCGGGTCCTGGCGGCCGCGCAGGATCTCGGCGACGTCGTCGGCGGGCAGCTGCGGCGGCGGACCGTCGAGCAGCAGATCGGCGATCTCGACCGAATCACACCACGCCCGCACCGTCGCCGGCCCTCCCGGCCGGTTGGCGAAACGGCCCGCCGACTCGACCCAGTAGTGCGTGAGCACGCCGCCGGCTTGCCCCCGGGCACGCTCGGCGAAGGCGGCCAACCGGCCCGGCAGGTCGGCGGTACGGCGTCCGGCCCGCCGATCGCCGATGATGCGGGCCGGATTGCCCGCCACCACCGACCAGCCCGGCACGTCCTTGGTCACGACCGCGCCGGCGCCGACGATGCTGTGCGACCCGATCCTCACCCCGTCGAGCACGACCGCCTGCGAGCCGATCCAGACGTCGTCACCTACCGTGATGCCCTTGTGCGTCACCGGTTGTCGGAAGACCGGCGCGTCGGGCGCGGTGCCGTGGTTCATCGCCAGCAGCATGGCCTCGGCGCCGATCCGCACGGCGACGCCGAGGCGCACCGGGCCGCGGACCGTGGTGCGCAGGTTGATCGTGCAGTCGGCGCCGGTCTCGACGGCGCCGGTGAGGTAGGCGTCGGCCGCGATGGTGCTGCGGTCGCCGAGGACGAGCCGATCGGGATAAGCGGCGGCGTGCGGTGAGACGTAGACGTGCTCGCCGAGCCTGACGTCGGCCCGCCCGGCGAGGTCACGCTGGAACGCCTGCTGAGCCGCGATTTCCTCATCCGTCGCGCGGCGCCAGAAGGAGAACGGCTCGACGTCGTACCGGGTCCGGCTGGCGATATCAGTCATGGCTCAGGATGCCTGGCTCACGGTTGACATATTGAAATCGGCGACCCGCAGCGGCGGCATCGCGGTGCGCGTGAACCAGTCGTTCCACTCCCGGGGAAGGGTGATCTCGCTGCGGCCGATCTCGGTGATCCGGCCGAGCATGTCGACCGGGCTCTCGTTGAAACGGAAGTTGGTGACCGCTCCCGCGATTTCGCCGTCCTCGATCAGGTAGACACCGTCGCGGGTCAGTCCGGTCTGCAACAGCGTTTGCGGATCGACGGTGCGGATGTACCACAGACAGGTGAGCAGGAGTCCGCGCTCGGTCGAAGAGATCATCTCGTCCAGCGATTTTCCGGCGCCGTCCATGATGAGGTTGTTGACGAAGGGCGTCGGCGTACCACCGGATTTCTCGGCCCACGATCGCGGGCACAGCAGTCCGGACAGCACGCCGTCGTCGATCCAGCTCGTTGCGCCGATCGGCACGCCGTTGTCGAAGGCGGAATACCACGACGACGAGCCGCCCACGGCGAGGAAGGTATCGGTCTCCAGGCGCGGGTACGCCGGGTCGCTGCGCAGCGTCACGGGTTGATCGGTAAGACTCTCGCCGAGTCGCGACCCGCCACCCTTCTTGGAAAAGACGGTGCGTCCCTCGTCCGAGTCCCTGGCGCCCGCACTCCAATACAGCGGGATCATCAGGTCCGCGACGGCCGACGGCGGCAGCAGGGTCTCGTAGCGACCTGCCTCGAGATCGACCCTGCGGTCGGCCCAGGACAGTCGCCGTTGCAGCGAGGCGTCAAGCGCGGGAATGTCGACGTCGGTGAAATCGCGGGTGAACTCACCCGCCCACACGGATTTCGTCAGATCGCCCGACTTGGCATTGACCTCGAGCCGTCCCGACGGCTCGCTCGTGCGCAGCCGCAGGCCGGTCGACGTACCGAGGTAGGTGGTTTCCGCAGTGTGCTCGGCGAATCCGAACAGCAGCCGCCGCTCGCCGGCGGCTCTCCGCAATGTCTGGCCCAGAGCCGGCGCGAATCCCGCGAAGACGCCCGCGGACGTCTCGGTGGGCGCGTCCGCCCACCCGCTGGCCGCGCCGCCGTAATCGGCTCCCGGCTCGATCAGCGGCGCCGCATCGTCTGCCGGCCCGGCGTCGCGGGCCGCCTTTTCCGCCCGACGCACGAGGTCCTCGATCGCGCCGGCGTCGACCGCGCTGCGCTCGATCACGCCGGCGGCAGCACCGCTTTGGCCGTCGACGACGCTGATGACGGCAAGCTTGCGCGAGCGCATCTCCCCATTGGTCGTCAGCGTGTTGTTGGCCCACCGCAGGTTGGTCTGCGAAATCTCGGTCGCGATGACGATGCAGCCGTCGGCCCGGGATGCCGCCAGCGCCCGCTCGACGGTCTCCTGCGCGGTGAGTTGCGGCGCGCTCACTGATCGGCCATCCCTGTCGCTGCGCGCATCGGCGGATCGGAGCTCATCGGCCGCCCTCCTCGACGGTGTTGAGAATGTTGACGCCGCGGAACAGCGCCGACGGGCACCCGTGACTGACCGCGGCCACTTGCCCTGGCTGGGCCTTTCCGCAGTTGAAGGCGCCGCCGAGCACGTAGGTCTGCGGACCTCCGACCGCTTCCATGGATCCCCAGAAATCGGTCGTCGTCGCCTGGTAGGCGATGTCGCGGAGCTGGCCGCCGAGCCGGCCACCCTCGATCGCGAAGAATCGCTGCCCGGTGAACTGGAAGTTGTAACGCTGCATGTCGATCGACCATGACTTGTCCCCGATGATGTAGATCCCGCGGTCGATGCGGGAGATCAGGTCCTCGGTTGACGGGCCGCCATCGGGTGCCGGCTGCAGGGACACGTTGGCCATCCGCTGGACCGGGATGTGCCCCGATGAATCGGCGAAGGCACAGCCGTTGGAGCGGCCGAGCCCCTGCCTCTTGGCCATCCGCCGGTCCAGTTGGTAGCCGACCAGCGTGCCGTCCTTGATCAGGTCCCATTCCTGCCCGACGACGCCCTCGTCGTCGTAGCCGACCGTGGCGAGACCGTGTTCGGCGACCCGGTCGCCGGTGACATTCATGACCGGCGATCCGTATTTCAGGCTGCCGAGCTGATCGAAGGTGGCAAAGGACGTGCCGGCGTACGCCGCCTCGTAGCCGAGGGCCCGGTCGAGCTCCGTGGCGTGCCCGATCGATTCGTGGATGGTCAGCCACAGATTGGAGGGGTCGATGACCACGTCGTACGTACCCGCCATGACCGCCGGCGCCTTGACCTTTGCCACCAAGAGCTGCGGAATTTGGGCCAGCTCGCCGGGCCAGTCCCACGTGGTGCCGGTCAGATATTCCCAGCCGCGCCCGACCGGCGGCGCGAGGGTGCGCATCGTCTCGAAGAGGCCACGGGACGGGTCGACGTGCACGGCCTCGAATTCGGGATGCAGCCTGACCCGTTGCTGGGTGGTGACGGTGCCGGCGGAGTCGGCGTAGAACTTGTTCTCCTTGACCTGCAACACGGAGGCGTCGACATGGTCGACACCGTCGGCGGCCAGCAGCCGTTCGGAGAAGTCGGTCAGCAAGGCGATCTTGTCGCCGTCGGGCACCTCGAACGGGTCGACGTCGTACGACGAGATCCACGAGACGTCGCCGTAGGTCGACTCCTCCGCCAGCTCGACCCGCTCGCTGTTGATCGCGGCGCTGACCCTGGCCACGTTGACGGCCTGCTCGGCCACCGCGACCGCAGCCTCGACCGTGAGCGCGAATCCGGCGGCAAATCCCCAGGTGCCGTTGTGCACGACGCGGACCGAGAAACCGAGGTCCTCACCGTCGCGCGCGGTCATCAGCTTCGCGTCGCGCAGCACCAGGATCTGATCGCGGATCCGCTCCAGTCGGAAATCGACGTGCTCCGCGCCGAGATCGCTCGCCCGCGCCAGCGCGGCCGCGGCCATCGGTCGCAGCGGCAGCGCGAGGAACTCGGGATCGATAGTCGGCACCGGACCTCCCCGGGACAGCGTCGTCGGGTCACCGTGACCCTATCCACCCACTTGCCGATGCGGCATGCCCGTTAGCGGCCACCGCGGTCGCGATACGTTGCCGCCCATGGACCGCACCGACCCGCCCGCAGCGGGGTTCGAGCACGCGACCCCACCGACAGCCGGCCGCGGGGCCACGTTGGCCGGGCACCGGATCGCGGCCGTCACGACGGCAACGACGCAGAGCCGCTACCCGCGCGATATCGGACGCAATGCGCGGCTCGGCCGGCACGGCACCGGGCCGGCGACGACCGCCGTCGCGGTCACCACGGACGTCGGAGCGATCGGGTGGGCGCTCGCGACCGGTCCATTGGACGGCGTCGACGACCTCGTCGGACGCGACCTGACCGCGCTCTTCGATCCGCAGATCGGCGTCATCGACGACGCGGCCGGGTCCCTCGACCTGGCCCTGCACGACCTCGCCGGGGTCGTACTCGGTCGGTCCGTCGCCGGCCTGCTCGGTGCGCGCGGTACGCCGTCGGTGCCGACATACAGCGGCGCGATCTATTTCGACGACCTGGACGCGCCGGACGGCATCGACACGGTGCTCGCCCATTGCCGGGACGATTACGCGGCGGGCTATCGCGCGCTCAAACTCAAGGTCGGCCGCGGGCACCGATGGATGACGGCCGGCGGACTGTCCCGCGACATCGCCGTGGTGCACGCCGTGCGGGAGGCCTTTCCGGACATCGACATCCTCACCGACGCCAACGACGGCTTCACCCTGCAGGATGCACGGACGTTCCTTGACGCGACCGCCGAATGTCGGTTGTTCTGGCTCGAGGAGCCGTTCGAGGAGAACCGCGCCGACCTGACCGCGCTCTACGCGCATCTCACCGACACCGGAATCCCGACGCTGCTGGCCGACGGCGAGCGCGACCCAGACCTCGAACCGCTGCTCGCGCTCGGCGCGGCCGGTGTCCTTGACGTGCTGCTGATGGACATCGGGTCTTTCGGCCTGACCGCGTGGCGGGCGGCAATGCCGCGACTGATCGAGGTCGGGGTGAGCGCGTCCCCGCATGCCTGGGGCGAACCGCTCAAGTCGCTCTACGCCGCGCAGGTCGCCGCCGGTCTCGGCAACGTGCTCACCGTCGAAGGTGTGCCGGGGACCGCTTGGGTCGACGGGCAGGAAGTCGACCGCACGGCGTACCGCCTCGCCGGGGGCGTGCTGACGGTGCCGACCGCGCCCGGTTTCGGAATCCGGGTCCCGCCGGCGCTGCGGCCCTGACACCACTCGAGGGCGATGCCCGCACTACGTGGCGCTGAGTCGGTCCCAGGCCGGCAGGACCGCCGCCTCGTCCCGAGTGCCGACGGCCCAGCTCGGGAGTGCGGGCGGCGCATGTGCGCGGTCAAACCGCCGAAGCACACCCGACTACGCTCATGCTGATCCGCGCCGGCGCGGTGAATCCCCGCCCGCGCGGGGACGGCGTCGGTGGGCCGTGCCACGGTGGGCGTCATGACTGACATCCCGTTCGTCGCGCACGTCACGCACGACGCGGCGTTGCTGCGCCGGGCCGCAACTCGCGATCTGTCGGCTCCGGTGCCGGCCTGCCCCGACTGGACCTGCGCTGAGCTCCTCGGCCACGTCGCGATCGTCTACCTGCACAAGACGGTCGCGATGCAAACCGGAGCCAGGCCGGATCCATGGCCGCCGGCCGACCTCGACCGGAGCGACCCGGTCGCGTTCTTCGACTCCTCGCGGGCGGCACTGCTGGCCGAATTCGCCGGCCGCCGGCCGGCCGACGCCGCGTGGACGTTTGTTGCCGCCGATCAGAGCGTCGGTTTCTGGCAGCGCCGGATGGCGCACGAGACCGTCGTGCACCGCGTGGACGCGGAGCAGGCGAGCGGTGGCGCGGTCTCCAAGATCGACGCCGACCTCGCGCTCGACGGGATCGACGAATTCCTCGACGTCTTCGTCGCCGGGCCCTGGTGGGCCGACGAGCCGACGGACGCCGGTGCCGGTACGACGCTGGCCGTCAGCTCCGGCGGCCGGTCGTGGGCGGTCGATTTCGCCCGCGAAGCCGCGAGCCTGCGCCCCGCGCCCGCCGACGCGGCCGAGGCGGCCGATGTCACCGTCGCGGGCGATCCGGCGGCGGTCGATCTGTGGCTGTGGGGTCGCGAAGCGCCCGGCGTCACCGTGACCGGCGACCCGGCCGGAGTGCGGGCCCGGCTGGATGAGGCCGCGCAGTAGCGAACCGCGCACCGAGGCCGCCCGCGGCGCCACCGCGCTCCCGCCCGATCTAGGCCGGATCTAGGCCCCGCGGGCGTGATCGGCGAACCACTCGACCAGCGGCCGGCCGGCGCGCCAGTCCGAGCGGACCCGCGCGAGCAGCTTCGCGGTATGGACGACCGGCGCGAAACCGTAGGACTTCGACACCGTCAATGCCTTGTGCCGCAGCAGTTCGACGCGGGGATGGTCGGCGTCGTACCCGCGCGGGGTCGTCTTGAGCTTCTCGCCGCCGAGATCCCAAATCGTGGTGAGCCGGGCGAGGATGGCCTCCAGCTCGGCGCCGGCGGGCGAATCGATGGCCTCGCGGATCTCCGCGAGCCGGTCCGCCCCGGACGCGTAGAAGCCCGCCGCGACCCTGACACCGGCAGCCGAGATCTCGACGTACCATCCCGTCGCAGGCCCCATCGAGACGAACGCGCCCTGGTGCGTCTTGTACGGCGTCTTGTCCTTGGCGAAGCGCACGTCCCGGTAGGGCCGGAAGATCTTGGCCGCACCGAATTCCGGCTCCAGCGCCGACGCCAGCTCGGTCATCGGGGCCTTGACGGATTTCTCGTACGTCGTGCGGTGCGCCTCCCAGTAAGACTTCGAGTTGTCGGCCTCGAGGTCGTCGTAGAAGTCGAGTGCCGCCACGGGAAACCCGGTAAAGGACATTGATCAATCATATTTCCGTCGCGATGTCCGGACCGACCGATGCCGTCGTACCCCACGCGTCATGATGAGCGGCGTGACCCAGCCGCTGCCGATCAGCATCCGGCCGCCTCGGTTCCCGGACGATGCCGAGCGGCTGGCCGCGCTGTTCGCCGAGACGGCGCGGTGGCACGCCGAGCAGTTCCCGGCCGATTTCCGACTCCCGGACATGTCAGGGCTGATCGAGGAATTCCGGCGCGAGCCCCCCGGATCCGCCTGCCTGCTGGTGGCCGAGACCGACGACAGGATCGTCGGCGTCGTCACGGCGTCGGTCAGCGAGGCGCCGGCAGGCGGTCTGCACAAGCTGACCGGCAAGATCGCCCACATCGGCGATATCGTGGTCGACTCCGGCGCCCGCCGGCACGGCATCGGGAGAGCGCTGATGCGGGCCGCCCAGGACTGGGCCAGCGGGAGCGGAGCGGCGACCGTCGTGCTCAACGTGCACCCGGGCAACGCAGCCGCCCATGAGCTCTACCGCGGGTTGGGTTTCCGCGACTTCGACCTGCGGATGCGACTCGATCTCGAGTAGGTCGACGACCTTGCCCGCAGCACCGGCCCCGGTGGGCAGCACAGCGACGTGGGCATTGCTAGCTCTACCTGCTCTCTTCGATTGCCGCCGACGGGCACGTCGTCGACGACGAGAGGGGCGTGCGGCGCGCCGCCGAGGTCGCCGACCGCGCTTTCGGCGACGGCCAAAGAATAATCAGGACCAACAGCCGGAGATCCGCACCGAAATACCTGCTCAATCACACGGCGAGGGGAGACGGCGGGGCACAGGTGGTACGTCGCCAGCGATCGGCGTGACCGTCAGCTCTGCGACCAGAACGAGATGAGGGCGCGGCCGGCGGGATCGTCGTCCGGCAGCCCGTCGACCAGCTCCGCCCGAGGCACCCAGTCGACCAGGCCCGTCCCGTGCTCGGCCGCCGCCTCGCCCGTGCCCAGCAGCTCGGGCTCGGTCCAGGACAGCCCGTCGGCCGGCGTGACCTCGGTGTGCAGCGCCTCCGGGAAACCCTCCGCGGTGTAAGGATCCGCGGCGAGACCGTCGGTGTCGTCGATCGCCTCGAGCCCGTGGCCGTCGGCGTGCTCGGGAAGGTCATAGCGGTCGTACGCCGTGTGCTCGCCGGCCGGCTGGCCGTCGGCACCGTCCGAGCCCACGAGGTGATCGAGGCCGCCGTCCTCGTGCCCCACGCCGCCGTCGTACCCATCCGCGCCGCCGGACCCATCCGCACCGTCGTGCCCGCCCAGATCGTGGCCGCCGAGCGGGTCGAGGCCATGGTCAGGGCCAGGGTCGAGGCCATGGTCGAAGCCGTGGTCGAAGTCGTGATCGGGATCCGGGCCGTCACCGAAATACTCGTCGCTCATTGCTCACCACCGTTCGTCAGCACCGGTCCCGAGAAAAGGCTCGGCTTGCTGGTCGGCCGGCCCGCCGCCCGGAGTGCGGGCAGCACGGCATCGATCTTTCCCACCGTCTGCTTTACGACGTTCTGGCGGGTCGTAAGTTCCGTGCGCCGCTTGTCCTTCTCGGCAGCGTTCAGCTTCAAGGCCGCATCGATGTCCTTGATCTCCTCGTCCAGCTGCCCGATCCGGCGCTGCACGGCGGAATCCAGCGCGAGCGTCAGCGTCTGCTCGGCGTCGATGAACTGGTTGCCGACCTCCGCGTCGAGCATCGACCGGGCCTCGCCGAGGACCTCGCTCACCCAGACCTTGAGGTGATTCTTCTCGGCGATGTGCCGGCGGGAATGGATCATCCACGCCGTCAGGCCGAGGCCGAGACCGATCGACAGCGGCGCCAGCACGACCGACGCGGCGCCCGCGCCCACGGCCGCCGGCAGGTAGGCGATCAGCCGGCTCATTCCCATACCTCCGGAAATGCCGCCGAACAGCAGGATCTTGTCCTCCGAGGTCGCCGGCCGGGCATCGGGCCGGGTGACCTGACCGTGGAAGGCCGGGCTGCGGGTGATCTCCGCATAGACCTCGTCCAGCTCGTCGGCGGTGAAGGTGTCCCGCAGCGTCGTCTCCGTCACCGCCCGCAACCGCCCGACGATGCGGTCGAAGACGCCCAGGCTGATCGCATGCAGCGCTGCATCCATCTCGGCGGGGATTCCCTGCAGCCGCTCCTTGTTCGACCCGTCGATCTGCATCCGCCAGTAATGCAGCGCGTCGCGGATCTGACCCTGCACGTCGTGCATGGTCTCGAGGCGGGCCCGGGCCATCTCCGATCGCAGCTTGAGCTGCCACTGCCGCCCGTCGGAGCGCTTCTGCGCGACGAGCCGTTCCCGGTCCGAGCGCAGCGCCTGGACCTTCTGCGGGTTGGGGTCGACGGCCGTCAGCGCGACGCCGAGGTCGCGGTAGTAGGCGGCGAGCGCCGTCCGCGCGGAGCGCAGCACGTTGGCCCGGTGCAGGGAACCGGACTTGGCGACCACCTGGCTCTGCAGCGCGATCTGCAGCGCGGTGATCTTGGATTCGGTACGCAGCATAATCGCCAGCTGTGCCTTGGGCGCGGACGCGGCCTGCTCGAACATCCGGCTCGAGACGGGATGCAGCTGCGACTTGGCGAACCGCGGAGCGTGCTTGGCCAGCAACGCGCGGTCGTCCTCGACCACCTGCCGCCAACCCCGGTACGCATCGATCTTGGTGATCGCGAAGATCACCAGGTCGATCGCCTCGCTCGCCTGGCGCAGGAACGCGAGCTCGTGGCTGGTGAAGGGCGACGAGGCGTCCACGACGAACAGCAACGCCGTCGCCGCCCGGACGGCGTGCATCGCGATCTCGCCGTGCGCGGAGTCGAGCCCGCCGACGCCGGGAGTGTCGATCACCGTCATGTTGGTGAGCAGCGGCGACGTGCACTCGACGTCGATGAGCCGCGCCGGCGGCTGGCCGTCGGGCAGGTTGCCGCGCTCAGTGGCCCAGTCCCGCAGGTCCGCCAGCTCCAGCGGCACCGGCTCGGGCGCGCCCGGGACGGTCGCGAACGCACGGTCCACGTCACCGTGCCGGAAGCTGAGATAGCTCCGGGTCGCGACATGGGTGTCCACCGGTGACAGGCCCGGCATGTTGAGCAGCGCGTTGACGAGCGAGCTCTTGCCGCGCTTCGTCTCACCGACGATGACCACCGACGGCGTGCCCGGCCGCGTATCGTGCAGCTCCTCGACCCGACGAGCCGCCTCCGGCCGCGGCCGGCGCAGCACCTCGATCGCCTGCTCCGCCACCTCTCCCGGCGCCGGCAGCGGCGGACGAATGGGGCTGGGTACGGTCACTGCGAGCCCCCCTTGCGCAGCTGGTGCTCGGCGGCTTCGCCCGGGTCGGCCAGCGGCTCCTCGGGCAGCTGGTGCTCGTTGGCGAGCCCGCCCGGGACCTCCGAGACGACGGGGACGTCGTACACCGTGTCGCCGGCCGGCCCGTCGGTCGCAACGTCGTACCCGGCCGCCTCGACCGGCTCGCTCGGCCGGCGATCGCCGGACTTGCCGGCCGGTTCCGGGTCGGCGAGGTCCTCCGGCGCGAAGGATGGCTCGTCGAGATCGAGCTCCGAGCCCACCGGCACGCCGAACGCCGGCGGACCGTCGGTCGGCGCGCCGGCACCCGGATCGGGCGGCGCCGCCGGACCGGCGAGCGACTCCGGCGCCGGATCGGCCCGATAGACCGAGACCACCGGCTCGCGCACGATGACGCCGCGGTCGGTGTAGCCGGGCAGCTCGGTCGCAGCGACCGTGTCGTGCAGCTCGGGGTCGTCGGTCTCGATCACCGCGGCGGCCTCGAACCCGGCCGGATCGAACCGCTGCCCGTCGGGCACCAGCGCGACCACGCCCAGCTCCTCGAGGCGTTCGTCGATCCGGCGGGCGGTCGCGGTGCTCTCGAGCCGATCCCTGGCATAGAGGCAGAGCTTGATCAGCTCCTGCCGCTCGGCGTGCAGCCGGTCGAGCTCGCCAACCAGTGCGGGATCCGGCTGCGGCGCGGCCACCGCCTGGCTGGGTCGTCGGTGAAAGATCATCGGGTCCGCCCCGGTGAGAGCTGCTGGTAGAGCAGGAAATAGCCGCGGTGGACTACGTGCGCCACCCGGCTCTGCGCGGGCGTCGAGCCGAAGGTCGCGAAGGACCGCCAGCGTCCCGCCTTGTCCAGGGCGATCTGGCGCAGTGTCTCCATCGGGGCGCCCGGCCGGCCGAGCTGTTCGGACGGCGTGTCGTGGCCGATCAGCGCCGCCAGGTCCTCGGTGAATTCCGGCGGCAGCGCCACGATCCCGGTGCCGACGATCGACGCCGCCTCGAGCATCCGGAGCTGATGGGCCTCCGGGCGCTGCATCAGCTTCTCCAGCGCGTCGCGGATGCACGCGCGATCCGCCGGAGGCGCCCCGGCGCAGATCGATTCGAGGGTGGCCAGCGCGAAGTTGGCCTTGATGCCGTCGGCCTGCCGCCGGAACGCGCGGTCGACGACCTCCCGCACCTCGGGGAAGCCGCACATCGCATCGAGCCGGCGCCGCAGCTCGCCGGCGGACACGTCGGGTCCGGCGACGAGCTGCTCGACGGCGTACCGGATGCCGAAGAGGTCGAGCCGCTCGATCAGCCGGCCGCGCACCCGTGCGTCGACGTCGACATCGGCGTTGATGAAGAAGTCGGCCGAGTAGAACAGCATCATCCGCTCGTCCTCGTCGAGCTCGGCGATGGCGCGCAACGCGGCCGCGTCGGTCTCGGTGAAGAGCCCGGTCCGGGCGGTCTCGGCGATGAGACCGATCAGGGGTACGACGTCGCTGACGCGATGCCGCAGCGCCGCCGACTGCGCCTTGGCCAGCTCGCGGGCGGCCGGCCACGGGTCGCTGCCCGGATCGTCGGCGGCGACGATCTGATCGGCCTTGTTGAGCAGCGCGAGCGCGTTGATCGGGTTGCTCGAGCGCGGCGTCGCGTGCGCATGGAAGATCGACAGGGTCTCGACATCGTCGGCGCGGGCCGCCTGGGTCAGGACGAAGAGCACCGCTTCGGCGCGGGCGATCGCCTCGCTGGAGCCTCGATCGAGACCGGGATCGTCCCGGCCGGTGCCGCCGCGGCCGGGCCGGCCCGGGCCACCGCCTGGCACGTGTCCTGGCCGGGCGCTCGTGACGCCGCCGCCGAGCAGATCCGTCGTACGCTGCGCGCTCTGCTCGTCCAGCGACCCGAGACCCGGGGTGTCGATGACCGTCATGTCCCGCAGCGCCTCGCTGGTGAGGTAGGCGTCGACGTAGGCCACCTGATCGGTCGGCACGCCGAGCTCGGCCGGCACGAGTCCCTCGTCGTCGTACGGGATGGTCTTGCGCTGGCCCTTCGTGCCCACGATCTCGACCCGGTCGACCGTGCCGTAGCGGAACCGGGTCACCATCCGCGTGCACTCGCGGATGTCGGTCGGCGAGACCCGCCGGCCGATCAGCGCATTGACGACGGTCGACTTGCCCGACTTGATCCGGCCGGCGACGGCGAGCTGTAGCGGACCGCCGAGGCGGCCGGCCACGTCCTCGACCCGGTCGGCGACCGGCGGGCTCAGCTGCGGGCGGATGGCAGCGGCAAGCTGCGCTACCGACCCACAAAGATCCACGCCATCCTCCGCCATTCTCCCCGCCGACCGTGCGCCGGCCGATCCGCTCCTGCGCGCGGACTCGGCACCGGCTCCACCCGACGCTACGTCGGACGACCCGTCGTCAGCTTCCCACGATCGTGCCAGCCTGCCGCTGAATCCGCCGCTACTCGTGCTCGCCCCAGTCGGCATCGGGCACGGTGCTGCGGGTTGTCGGTGGCCGATGTCAAGCTGAGCCGGTGACCGGAGTGGTGCTCTTCGACACGGCCGTCGGCCGCTGTGCCGTCGCCTGGCGCGATCCTGAGCAGGGTGTCACCGGAGTCGCCCTGCCGGCCTCGTGCGACGCGGCGACGCTCGCGTCCGTGCTCCCCGTCAGCGCGAGCGTGCTGCCGCTCGCCGAGGCACCGGCGCCGGTGGCCGAGGCCGTGCGGCGCGTGAGCGCCCTGCTTTCGGGGGCCGTCGACGACCTCTGCGATGTCCGCGTCGACCTCGACGGGGTGCCGGGCTTCGCCGCCGCCGTCTATGCGGCCGCGCGCCGCGTCGGTCCCGGTGAGACGACGTCGTACGGCGCCCTCGCTCGCGAGATCGGCGAGCCGGGTGCGGCGCGGGCCGTGGGCCGAGCGCTCGGGGCCAATCCGGTGCCCGTCATCGTGCCGTGTCACCGCGTCCTCGCCGCGGACGGCCGGCCGGGCGGGTTCAGCGCACCCGGCGGGCTGGCGACCAAGGACCGGCTGCTGTCCATCGAACGCCGCTCCGCCGGTGTCGCGCCCACCCTCTTTGACTGACCTGCAGCTTCGACCGATCAGCTCGACCGACCACCAAGGGTTCGCCGCCCTCAACGCGCCCCGCGCCCTATCCGCACCCCCTGCACCGGAGCCGCGGTCGACGCCGTCGGCCATGACGTACCGTCGCACGATGCAGCGGGTAATGAGTCGGAACAAGACGCTTGCCCCGCCGCCGCACATCGTCTGGGCCTCGCTGATCGACCCACATGCGGACCCGACCCGGCGGTGGCTGATCCTGCTCCACGACGAGGTCGAGCCACGCGTGCTCGAGTCGACGAAGGCCGAGCGCGTGACCTGGTCGTCCTTGTGGCCGGACCGGCCCGACGACACGATCCAGCTCGAGGTCGAGCCGCATAGATGCGGCACCAGGCTGCGGTGGACGGCGTACACGCCGGATGTGCTTCCCGACGATGAATGCCGCCGCGAGATTCGCTACCGGCTGGACAAGTTGCTCTTCGGCAACCTCCGCGACGCCTACGACCAGTAGGACGGGCCGCCGGTAGGTTGGGCCGCGTGACTGCGAGCGAGAGCGTCCCGGCCGACATCGACATCGCGCGGGCCGCGAAGCTGCGCCCGATCGGCGACATCGCCCGCGAGATGGGCCTGTCGCCTGATCTCACCGAGCAGTACGGCAATGACGTCCTGAAGATCTCGCTGGACGCCATCGACGCGCTCGCCGACCGGCCGCGGGCGAAATACGTGCTCGTCAGCGCGATCACGCCGACGCCGCTGGGCGAGGGCAAGACGACGACCACCGTCGGACTCGGCCAGGCCTTCGGCCACATCGGCCAGCGGGCCACGATCGCCGTGCGGCAGCCGTCGATGGGGCCGACCTTCGGCATCAAGGGCGGCGCGGCCGGCGGCGGATACAGCCAGGTCGTGCCGATGGAGCTGCTCAACCTGCATCTCACCGGCGATTTCCACGCCGTGACGGCGGCCCACAATCTGCTCGCAGCCATGATCGACAACCACCTTTACCAGGGGAACGCGCTTGGCATCGATCCCCACCAGATCACGTGGCGGCGGGTCCTCGATGTCAACGACCGCGCGCTGCGCAATATCGTGATCGGCCTCGGCGGCCGCGCGGACGGCGTACCGCGGGAAACGGGATTCGACATCACCGCCGCGTCGGAAATCATGGCGACCCTCGGACTCACCACCTCGCTGGCCGATCTGCGAGAGCGTCTCGGCCGGACGGTAGTCGGCTATACAAAGGCCAAGAAGCCCGTCACGGCAGACGACCTCGACGCAGGCGGCGCCATGACCGTGATCATGCGGGACGCGATCAAACCCAACCTCATGCAGACGCTGGAAAACACGCCGGTCCTCGTGCATGCCGGGCCCTTCGGCAACATCGCTACCGGCAACTCGTCCGTGCTCGCGGACCGGATCGGGCTGCGGTGTGGCGATTTTCTCATCACGGAAGCCGGCTTCGGCGCCGACATGGGCGCCGAGCGGTTCTTCAATATCAAGTGCCGAACGGCGAAGGAGCAACCGGACGCAGCGGTCGTCGTAGCGACCGTCCGGGCGCTCAAGGCGCATTCGGGCAAGTACAAGCTCGTCGCCGGGAAACCCTTGCCGGCCGAGATGCTGGCCGAGAATCCGGCCGACGTCGAGGCGGGCGCGGCCAACCTGCTCAAGCAGATCGACAACATCCGGCTTTTCGGCGTCTCGCCGGTCGTCGCGATCAATGCATTCCCGACCGACCACCACTCCGAGCACCAGGCGATCAGGGAGATCGCCGAGTCCCGCGGCGCCCGGGTCGCCGTCTGCACCCACTATGCCGACGGCGGCGCCGGCGCGGTCGAGCTCGCCGAGGCGGTGGCCGAGGCCGCCAGCGAACCCACCGACTTCCGCCTGCTCTACCCGGACGAGGCGTCGCTGACCGACAAGATCGAAGCGGTGGCCACCAAGGTCTACGGGGCGGACGGGGTCGACTACTCCCCCACGGCGCGTCGGCAACTCGCCACCTACGAGCAGGCCGGCTTCGGCCGGCTCCCGGTCTGCATCGCCAAGACGCACCTGTCGATCTCGTCAGATCCCAAGCTGCTCGGCGCACCGACCGGCTGGCGGTTGCCGGTGCGCGAGGCCAGGGCCAGCGCCGGCGCCGGGTTCGTCTACCTCATCTGCGGCGACATGCGGACCATGCCCGGCCTCGGCAAGGCCCCGGCGGCGACCCGCATCGACATCGACGACGAAGGCAAGATCGTCGGACTCTCCTGACCACGCGGAGAGGACGACGCCCGGCGCGGGAAGCACCCGTGCACCGCGTGCGCAGCCGCCCCGGGACGGCACGTGGCCGGGGGACCCGCTGTAGCGGAACCCGCCCACTTCTGACCCCACCACCCCCGGGACCACACCGGGGGCGGGCCAAGGCACCGACCGAAACCGATATACCCCTTCCCCCAGGGCACGCCCGGTCCAGCGACGGTGAACCGGTGCGCCGGGTCGGCACGACCTCCTCACGCACTGTGGCCCCATCGCACGCACTGCACGCCTCTTCCTAGGCACGGCTTCCTAGGCACGGCGCCTCCTCGCAAGGAGTTCTGGCCGCGTCGCGAACTCCTTGCGATGCTCGCTCACCGACTGCGCAACGCTACGCTCAGAATTCGTGCGAGCGTCTCGTCCACCCGATGGACAGTCC
>JBBSHJ010000058.1:0-20160 GCA_038253135.1 Mycobacteriales bacterium
CCGCACGCGCTGCCCTTGCCGCCTTCGATCAGCTCTCCCTCACCCACACCCCCACCGGTCTCACCCTCGACCGACTCACCGCCGTCCAACGAATGATCCTCGCCCTGCTTGACATCCCCCTACCCTGGCCCGAGAACGCAGAGGTAGGCGCCCAGCAATGCGGAAAACGGGTCTAGCCTAGCTACAGGCGATGTCTCCGGCGCTCAGCTTGCAATTGGCCAAGAACTTGGGCAGCAGCTTCCTGCCGATCGCCTGCTCCTGCGGATCGCTGGTGTAGAACTTGACGACACCCGGGGCGCTCGCGCTGTTGCCGAGAGCGACGATCATCGCGCCGCCGCCGGTGATTGCCGCTGGGTGCCCCTGGATCTTGACGATCTTCGATCCGCTGTTGGTCGAGGCCTGCGACTGGACCGTGAAGGTGGAGTACAGCGACACAATGATGTAGTTGGAGCCTGCCTCCATCGTGCAGCCGTAGCTGTCGGGTGCGGTGACCGCTACGGATGCGCCGAACGCCGCGTCTACCTCCTTCTGTGTGAAGACGTGGCACGGCGAGGTGGCCGGGGCGATGCGCCCGCCAGCGCCGGTAGTGGACGACTTCGATGCGGATGTGGGCGGCGCGGCGGAGGTCGTGGGCGGCGCGGCGGAGGTCGTGGGCGGCGCGGCGGAGGTCGTGGGCGGCGCGGCGGAGGTCGTGGGCGGCGCGGCGGAGGTCGTGGGCGGCGCGGCGGAGGTCGTGGGCGGCGCGGACGGGGTGGTCTGGGTGGTCGGCGCGCTGGACGAACTCGGCTCGGTGCTCGGCGCGCTGGAGGAGGTCGGGCCACCGGATGGGCTCGACGGGCCGCTGCTCGGCGCGCTCGACGACGTGGCGGTGTCACCGCCGGCGAAGGAGGCGCTGCCGCCGACCTTGGAGGCGCAGCCGGCGCCGAGCAGCGCCATTGCGGCCACGGCAACGGCGACCAGCGCGCTGCGGGAGTGTCGTCCGTGCATCCCCATGGGTTACCAATCTGCCTGGAGTCGGTTATCGGTTTTGCCGTGATCAGACTGTCTGTCGAAGCTGGTACATGATGCCGTCGCGAGCCGTGTCATGCCGGGTGCTCGGCCGATGGTACCGGCCGTCTGCCCGCTATGAGGTCTTGTACTTGGACAGCAGCGCCTCCAGCAACGCGATCGCCGTCCTCTGGCCGGGGCTGTTCCTGGGCTCGCCCGTCAGATAGGCCTTGAGCACGCCTTCCGTGCTGGGGTCGGAGCTGAGGCTCACGATGATGTCTCCCGTTCCGGACTCACCGATGAGGGCGGGCCGGCCGGCGATCGTCAGGCTCATGGTCGGTGCTTCCGAGGTGGATGTCTTCTGCTCGGCGACGCTGAAACCGGCGTCGAGCAGATTGACCGGGATCACTTCGCTTCCCGCCTGGAAGCTGCACATGTTGCCGGCGCCGGAGGTGGTCACCGTCTGGCCGAAGATCTGCTTCAGTCGCTCGGGCGACAGGGCCGCGCACAGCGGGCCCGGCTCACTCGCGGTCGTCATCGCGGTCGGGCTGGTGCTGCTCGACCCGCCGGGCGACCCAAGCGTCGGCGCCGACGTCGCCTCGGTCGGCGGG
The DNA here is from genome assembly GCA_038253135.1 of Mycobacteriales bacterium. Taxonomy (GTDB): domain Bacteria; phylum Actinomycetota; class Actinomycetes; order Mycobacteriales; family QHCD01; genus JBBSHJ01. Next base: position 1,599 of record JBBSHJ010000058.1, read on the forward strand.
CTGGAGTCCGGGCCGGTCGGCGTCCCCGTCCGTGTCCTGTCCGGCGGGTTGGACGACGACACCCCAGACGGCGGCGAGCTGGGTGTGGGCGCGCTGTTGGCAATGCCGCCACCGGCAGGCCCGCCACCGGCCGACGGCGCGGCGGCCCGGTTGCCGGCGTCGAAGGACGGGTTACCGGACACCGTCGCCGCGCAGCCGGCGACGAGCGCACCGGCCAGCAGCGCACCAGCCGCGAGCGTGACGACGCCGACCGACCTCGTCGGGGTTCGCCTCGATGCCATGGTGGACTCCGCGGTTGGCCGCCCGGCTCGGCCCTCAGTGTCGGCTGTTCACGAACATGGTGCCGGATCGTTCCGACGTTCGCGTCGCGTTCACGGTTCCACAGACAGGTACGCCGGCCGGGCAGCTGCCCGGACGGCGTACCTGCTTGCGTTGTCCCTACCTGTGCGGCCTCGAGTGGAACTCAGCTGGTGCGCGCCTCCCTCGCCGGCGCTGCGATATTTCTGCTCAGTCGACGTAATCGCGGAGGGACTGCGACCGCGACGGATGCCGCAGCTTCGCCATCGTCTCCCGCTCGATCTGGCGGATCCGCTCGCGGGACAGGCCGAACTCCTTGCCGATGTCATCCAGCGTCCGCGGCTTGCCGTCATCGAGGCCGTACCGCATCCGCAGCACCTGCTGCTCGCGGGACTCGAGTGTGCCGAGCACGTCGTCGAGCTGGGAGCGCATGAGCTGGAACGTCACCGCGTCCTCGGCGTCCGTCGCGTCGGTGTCCTCGATGAAGTCGCCGAGCTGGCTCTCGCCGTCGTCGCCGACGTTCTGGTCGAGGCTGACGAGGTCACGGGCGTGCGCGGTCAGCTCGGCCACCCGCTCCGGGCTGATGTCGAGCTCCTCCGCGAGCTCCTGGTCGGTGGCGTCGCGACCGAGTTGCTGGTGTAGCAGGCGCCGAGCGCGCTGCAGCTTGTTGACCTGCTCGACCATGTGGACCGGGAGCCGGATGGTGCGGCCCTGATCGGCCATGGCTCGGGTGATCGCCTGCCGGATCCACCACGTCGCGTAGGTCGAGAACTTGAAGCCCTTGGTGTAGTCGAACTTCTCCACCGCCCGGATCAGGCCCAGATTGCCCTCCTGGATCAGGTCCAGGAACGACATCCCGTGGCCGGTGTAGCGCTTGGCCAGCGAGACGACGAGGCGCAGGTTGGCCTCGAGCAGATGGTCCTTGGCCCGGGCGCCGTCACCGGCGAGCAGCTTCAGGTCGCGCTTGCGGGCGCGGGTGATGTCGGTGTCGGGGTCGTTCAGGATGTGCTCGGCGTAGAGACCCGCCTCGATCCGCTTGGACAGGTCAACTTCCTGCTCGGCGTTGAGCAGCGCGACCTTGCCGATCTCGTTCAGATAGACGCGCACGAGATCGGCGGTCGCGGTGGCCTCGGCGCTGACATCGCGGCGGGATGCGCGCTGCTCGACGAGGGAACTGGTATCCACCGCTCGGTGCTGAGTGCGGTGGGGACGCGCGGAGATGCGCGGCTCGACCGACGCGGTCCGACGTACGGTCCGTCGGGGTGCGGTGCCGGTGCTCGAATGCGCGCTTGCTTCGGCGCGGGATTCGGTCATGAAGTGTCCTCCCGGGACGCGGTGCTGCCCGGCCGTGTCGGGCTGGGCGCCATCACTTGTTCAACGCGTGGGTCGCCAGGGTGTTCCCGCCGGAACGCGATCGTGGTATAAGCGCCTGGGTGGCTCAGGCATCAGCTCGGTTCCGGCGAGCGCGAAGCATCGACGAGGACCAACCTTCGCACGCGTGACCCCTCGCATTCACGCCGCCGGTGCGGCACGCTGAGACGGTGGCCACGAAGACGAAAACGCACCAGCAAGCGGCGCCGAGGATCGTGCTCGCCGCCGACCCGGACGCCGACGCCTTGCTCGCGACCGATCCGCTCGCGCTGCTGATCGGGATGCTGCTCGACCAGCAGGTGCCGATGGAGAAGGCGTTCGTCGGCCCTCATGTGCTGCGTGAGCGCATCGGGCACGACCTGGACGCCGCCGAGATCGCGGCGTACGACCCCGATCGGCTGGCGGCGATCTTCGCCGGACCGCCTGCGATCCACCGGTTCCCGCAGGCGATGGCGAAGCGCACGCAGGCGCTGTGCCGGCTGGTTGTCGACAACTACGGCGGCGAGGCCGCGGCCGTCTGGGCGGACGGCGACGGACCAGCCGTGCTCGAGCGGCTGAAGAAGCTGCCCGGTTTCGGTCAGCAGAAGGCCCGCATCTTCCTCGCGCTGCTGGGCAAGCAGTACGGCGTGGCACCGGCGGGCTGGCAGGAGGCGGCCGGCGATTTCGGCGGCACCGGCGTTTTCTACTCCGTGGCCGACATCGTCGATGACGCCAGCCTGGCGAAGGTGCGCGCACACAAGAAGGAGATGAAGGCCGCCGCGAAGGCGGCGCGCGGCTGAGCGGTCCGCCTGCGTGGGACACTGGCTGCGGAGCCGGAAGGGGTGGTGTGGATGCGCAGGGGGCACGCCGCAGACGCACATCTGATCACCGGGGCACCGCCGAACCCGAACGACGAGTTCGACTACCGGCGCAAGCGCTACCTCATCACCATGTCGATCCGGATCGTGTGCCTGATCCTCGCGGCCGTCACCTACAAGATCATCTGGCTGTTCCCGATCTTCGTCGTTGGCGCCATGGCGCTGCCCTGGATCGCCGTCGTGCTCGCCAACGACCGGCTTCCCCGGCACGGCTCGCGGTTCACCCGCTATACCGGTACGCCGGCCCGCGAGCTGACCGTCGTGGGATCACGCGCGGACGCGACCCGCAGCGACGGCACGACCAACCCCGATCAGCCGGATGCAGCCGGCATTCCCACGGACCGAGGAGACGACGCGTGAGCACCGACACCCAGATCGCCCCGGAGGAGACCGATGCCGATACCGGTGATCGGATGTTCCACTACGTGCGCAAGGCGAGCATCGCCGAAAGCGCCGTGATGGGGAACAACGTGGTGGCGCTGTGCGGGGAGATCTTCCCGGTCACCCGCACCCCCAAGCCGGGCTCGCCGGTGTGCGCGGAGTGCAAGCGGATCTACGAATCCCTGCCCAACGGCGCATGACCCGCGCGGGTGTCCCGGCGGCGTCGACGGCGACTCGGTTGCGACGGCCAGATCCGTTCCAGCTCGGCGTTGAGCTCCGCGCCTAACAGGATCGCCAGTGCCAGCAGGAACAGGTACAGGAGCGCGGCGATCGGGGCACCGAGCACGCCGTACGCCCCCGTCCGGCCGGAAACGAACGCGAAGTACTCGCGGATCGCGTAGGAGCCGCCGATGAAGATCAGGCCGGCGAAGGCCGCGCCGGGCAGGCCCCGGTGCCAAGGCAGTCGTTTCGGAATGGCGAAGTAGTACAACGTGGCGAGGCCGGCCAGCAGGAAGAGCACAACCGTGGGCCAGTAGAGCGCATCGACGAAGCTCCGGGCATCGTGCTGGAGGCTGCCCGGCAGCAGGTGCACGATCTCGGACGGCCCGAGCACCATGACCGGGATGATCGTGACCGCGCCGAGCATGTAGCAGAGGTAGATGGCCAGCGCGACCAGCCGGGCCCGCGCCACGCTTCGGACGTCCCGCATGCCGTAGGCGATCGAGATCGTGTTGACATAGGTCGCCGTCGCCGAGGACCCGGCCCACAGGGCCAGCACGAAGCCGATGGACACGATGTCGGCCCGGCCGCCCTCGAGCACCCGATGCACCATCGGCGCGACGATGTCCTCCTGCACAGACGGGCTCAGCGTGCGCCCGGACCAGTTCACGATGGAGTTCTCCATCGACCGGATCGTGCCCTTTCCGAACAGCGGCGTCAGGTAACCGAGGCTTCCGAGCAGGGCCAGCATCAGCGGCGGGACCGACAGCAGCTGCCAGAACGCCGCCTCGGCGGAGAGTCCCCACACGCGGTCGCGCCACGCCTCGGCGAGGGTGTGCCGCAGCAGCCGGAACGGACGGTGCGAGACGACGGGCCGGACCGATTGGCGCACGCTCGCGCGGATCTCACGCAGACGATCCTGCTCGGTCAGGGCCCGCTCCCGGGCCCGCCGCGCTGCGGTGGCCGCCGTGAACCGCTCCCGCGGGATCCGCATCTCCTCCATGGGAGCGTCGGGCGCCGGCTTGGGCACCGGGCGCAACGGGGCAGGTACCGGCGGGACGGGTAGCGGCTCAGGCGTCGACACAGCGTCAAGGATGCCTGTTCTGTCGACGGCGGTCACGGCGCACGCGCGCAAACCGCCAAAATGACGCGAAAACGGTACGACGCGCCAGCCGACGCGTCGTACCGCTCAACGACAGGGCGGGCTCAGTCCGTGGGCGAGCCCTCGCCGACGCCGGCGTGGACGAACTCGACGCCGGCTTCGCGCAGCTTGTTGTCATAGGCCCGAGCGTGGTGTCCGCAGAAGACGAGATCGGTGCCGCTCGGGAGGACGACGCGGATCTGCGCGCGGGCGCCACACCGGTCGCAGTGATCAGCGGCGGTGAGAGGGGCGGAGGCGGTGGCAGTAGCAGTGCTCACAGCTGGTCCTTCCTGGTGCGCGTCGGGCCGTCCGTGTCGTCGGTGGTGGTCAATGCTTCTTCAACCGTATGACGCGATGCGAGTGAATGCGGTTCTGGACGCGCCGGAGTGATCAGGCCGACATCTCCGCCGCCGGCGGATCCGCTCGGCCTCCTCATCTCGGGCACGCCCGGTTGAGCGCGCAGGTACGCCGTGGTGTTCCGAGTTACGCGCCGCGCGAAATCGTGGCCGGTGCCCGAGCGCGACCGCAGCGCGGTCATCGCGGCGGCGACGATATCGTCGCGCTAGGGCGCGCTCACGACGCGAGCGCCGGGTCGCGACGAGGAGCTGACGACATGACCGGTGCACCGGCGGAAGCCGACATCACGACGACGCCCGAATGGGCCGCCGTGGCGGCGCACCACCAGCAGGTCAAGGACGTGAGCCTGCGCGAGCTGTTCGCCGCCGACGGCGCGCGGGTGAAGGCGATGACGGTGACGGCGGGCGACCTCTGGGTCGACTACTCCAAGCATCGGGCGACCGCTGAGACTCTCGGCCTGCTGTTGAAGGTCGCGGACCGAGCCGGACTGCGGGAGCGCATTGACGCGATGTTCGCCGGCGAGCACATCAACGTCAGCGAGGACCGCGCCGTCCTGCACACCGCGCTGCGGCTGCCCCGCGGCGCGGTGCTCGTCGTCGACGGGCAGGACGTGGTCGCCGACGTCCACGACGTACTCGACCGGATGGGTGTCTTCGCCGGCACAGTGCGGTCCGGTGAGTGGAAGGGTGCGACCGGCAAACCGATAGAGACCGTGGTCAACATCGGGATCGGTGGCTCGGATCTCGGACCGGTGATGGCCTACGAGGCGCTCAAGGACTACTCGCAACGAGAGATCGAGTGCCGGTTCGTCTCTAATATCGACCCGACCGACATCAGCGAGAAGACGCGGGACCTGGACCCGGGCACGACGCTGTTCATCGTCTCCTCCAAGACGTTCACGACCCTCGAGACGCTGACCAACGCGCACGCCGCGCGCGACTGGCTCCTTGACGGGCTCGGGCGCGGGGCGGAAGCGGTCGCCAAGCATTTCGTCGCCGTGTCGACCAACGCGCAGGGCGTCGCCGACTTCGGCATCGACACCGCGAATATGTTCGGATTCTGGGACTGGGTAGGCGGGCGCTACTCCTACGACTCGGCCATCGGCTTGTCCCTGATGATCGCCATCGGAGCCGAGCAGTTCGACGAGATGCTGGCCGGCCTCCACACCGTCGACGAGCACTTCCGGACCGCCCCCTTCAACCAGAACGTGCCGGTCCTGCTCGGTTTGCTGAACGTCTGGTACGACGACTTCTTCGGCGCGCAGACGCATGCCGTACTCCCGTACAGCCAGTACCTGCACCGTTTCCCGGCGTACCTGCAGCAGCTGACAATGGAGAGCAACGGTAAGTCGGTGCGTTGGGACGGCCGGCCGGTGATGACGCAGACCGGCGAGATCTACTGGGGCGAGCCGGGCGCCAACGGGCAGCACGCGTTCTACCAGCTGCTGCACCAGGGCACCAAGATCGTGCCCGCAGACTTCATCGGCTTCGGCCGGCCCAACAACGAGGTGGCCGAGGTGGGCCCCGACGGCGCGGACATGCACGACCTTTTCATGTCCAACCTCTTTGCGCAGAGCGCCGCCCTCGCCTTCGGCCGCACGGCCGAGGAGATCGCCGCCGACGGCACTCCGGCGGCCGTCATACCGCACAAGGTGATGCCGGGGAACCGTCCGACCACGACGATCCTGGCGCCCAAGCTGACGCCCTCGACGCTCGGTCAGCTGGTGGCGCTCTATGAGCACATCACGTTCGTCACCGGGACGGTCTGGGGGATCGACTCGTTCGACCAGTGGGGCGTCGAGCTCGGCAAGGCGATGGCCAAGGAGCTCGCCCGGCTGCTCGTTACCGGCGATCGGCCGGAGGGCATCGACGTCGACGAGTCAACGCGCAGCTTGGTCGGGCGCTATCGAGCCCTCCGCGCCCGCTGACGGCCGCGCGTCCTACCCCGTCAAACCCGCACCGAGTGGGCGCTCGCGCCCTCGCCGACCTCCGGAGTCAGTCGAGATAGTCGCGGAGCACCTGCGACCGCGACGGGTGCCGCAGCTTGCTCATCGTCTTGGACTCGATCTGGCGGATCCGCTCGCGCGTGACGCCGTAGACCTGGCCGATCTCATCGAGCGTGCGCGGCTGGCCATCGGTGAGACCGAAGCGCAGCCGTACGACGCCGGCCTCCCGCTCGGACAGCGTTTGCAACACCGACTGCAGCTGGTCCTGCAGCAACGTGAACGACACCGCGTCCACGGCGACGACGGCCTCGGAGTCCTCGATGAAGTCACCGAGCTGGCTGTCGCCCTCGTCGCCGATGGTCTGGTCAAGGCTGATCGGTTCCCGGGCGTACTGCTGGATCTCCAGCACCTTGTCCGGGGTGATGTCCATCTCCTTGGCCAGCTCGTCAGGAGTCGGCTCGCGGCCGAGGTCCTGCAGCAGCTCGCGCTGGATCCGGCCGAGCTTGTTGATGACCTCGACCATGTGCACCGGGATGCGGATGGTGCGGGCCTGGTCGGCCATGGCGCGGGTGATCGCCTGCCGGATCCACCACGTCGCGTAGGTGGAGAACTTGTAGCCCTTGGTGTAGTCGAACTTCTCCACCGCCCGGATCAGGCCCAGATTGCCCTCCTGGATCAGGTCGAGGAAGGCCATCCCACGGCCGGTGTAGCGCTTGGCCAGTGACACGACAAGGCGCAGGTTGGCCTCGAGCAGGTGGTTCTTGGCCCGCTCACCATCGCGCACGATCCAGTTGAGGTCGCGGCGCATCTGTACGGCGAGCTTCTCACCGTCGTCATGGGCGATCCGGAGCCGCTCGGCGGCGTACAGGCCGGCCTCGATCCGCTTGGCGAGCTCGACCTCCTGCTCGGCGTTGAGCAGGGCGACCTTGCCGATCTGCTTCAGGTAGGCGCGGACCGAATCGGCCGACGCGGTCATCTCCGCGTCGCGGCGGGCTTGGCGCAGCGCGTCGGACTCCTCGGCGTCCTCGTCCGAGGACGTGTCGGTCGCGGCCGCCGGAAGCTCACCGGGCTCATCCTCGGAGGAGTCGGAGATCTCGATCTCCTCGTCGATGGCGAGCCCGTCAGCACCTTTCTTCGCGGCGTCCTTCGGACCCGGATCGTCCTTGTCGTCCACGGCCCTGACCGCGTGCGGCTTCTTCGCATCTGCCTTCTTGGCCGGTGCCTTGCCGCTCGTCTTGCCCGGCTTCTTGGCCCCGGACTTCTTCTTGGCCGGCGCCTCGTCAGCTTCTGGGGCGGCGGTCGCGACGCGGGCGCGGCGACTCACGGTCGTACGGGCTGATGACGTGGCGGCAGCCACGGACTTACGCTGCGGCGCCTCTGCGACGGAGGCGGCGGGCTCGGCGGGATGCGGTGCAGGGGATGAGTCTCGGGAAACCACGAATGGCCTTTCACCAGGTCGGATGTCGCGAGTGCAGCGGCCGGCGCCCACGCGGCACGAAACGCCGACAAAGGAGGCTGACAGGTCCGGAGGGCAGCGTATCTCGGGGGCCTGGCCGGGCTGCTGGGGAACGTGTCCAGCGGCCGGGATTCCCGGGGCGCCGTGCCTCGCCACACATTGTAACTTTTCCGGCCGCCCGCGTGCGCCGAGCCGGTCGATATCGTTGTGGCCCGACCGGCGAGATTGTCCTGCACAGGAGCATTCCTACTCCTCGAAATGCTCGTTCGCCGCGAGCGCCGCGCCGACGATACCGGCATCGTTGAGCAGTTTCGCGGTCGTTATCGGCGTCCGGATGTCAACGTGGTGCAGCCACTTGTCGGACCTCTTGCTAACCCCGCCGCCCAGCACGAAGAGGTCCGGGGTGAAGAGCCGCTCGACGTGCTCGAGATAATGCTCAACCCGTTTGGCCCAGTCCGACCACGACAGGCCGTGCCGCTCCCGGGCCGACGACGCGGCGCGCCGCTCGGCGTCCTTGCCGTCGAGCTCGAGATGGCCGAGCTCGGTGTTCGGAACCAGCACGCCGTTGTGGAGCAATGCGCTCCCGATTCCGGTGCCGAGCGTGAGCACGATGACCACGCCGTCGACACCCTTGGCCGCGCCGAACCGAGCCTCCGCCAGACCCGCGGCGTCGGCATCGTTGATAACGAGGACGTCCTGGTCGGTGACCTTGGTGAACAGCGCATCGGCATCGGCGCCGATCCAGGCCTTATCGACGTTGGCGGCCGAGAGCGTCACACCGTGCTGAACGACGGCCGGAAATGTTGCTCCGATCTCTCCGGTCCAACCGTGCCCCGCCACCAGCTCGGCCACCACCTCGGCGACGGCGTCCGGGTCCGAGGGCTGCGGGGTGTCTCTCCGCGCGCGGTCCGTCAGGAGCTTGCCGGTCCGCACGTCCACCACCGCGCCCTTAATGCCGCTCCCGCCGATGTCGATCCCGTAGGCGCGGTTCGCCGCGTTGCGGGGCTTGTTGGTGGGCGTTGCCGGTTCGGGCTGACCGGTAGCCATAACGACTCCTTCGGACGCGGCCGGACGGTGAGACGAGCAGGTGCTCAGGTGGAGCAGCCCGAGGCTGGAACCACGGGAAGCGCGCGCTCGGCGGCGGCGATCGTCGACGTCGGCGCGACCGAACGGAAGTTCGGACCCAGCGCGAGGTCAACGGTCGATGACGTTCGGTCGTCCTTGAGCAGGCGCGCGCCGGGTACGGCGGCCGCGACCAGCCCGGCCTGCACCGTGCCGCCCGTCCCGTAGCGGACCTCGCCGACTCCCGTCACCTTGCGTGTCGTGATCGGGTCGTTCGCCGCGCCGATCACATTGAAACCACGGGTGCGCAGCATCTTGGCCGTGTTCGCGGCGAGGCTCTGCCGATCGGTGGAGTTGTAAACCCGTAGTGCCACCAGGTGCGTGGTGATGCGCCGCGCGGGCGCGCTGCAGGACGGGCTGGCCGCGCTGGCGGCGGCGGCCGCCTCCCGCCGGTCGTGATCGGAGAAGACCCGGGCCCACACGGCGCCGGCCGCGACTGCGAGGACGAGAAGGAAGACCAGCATCGGCCAGGCACGGCGTCCACGGTCTCGGCGCCGGGCGCGCGCTCTTGCGAGCCGGCCCGGCGGCCCGCCGGGCCGCACCCGCGGCGCGGTGCTCCCGGGCGTCGTGCGCCGCGATGCCGTGGGCCGTGACGCCGTGGTCCGTGACGCCGTGGTCCGTGACATAGCCCCGCACTGTAAACCCACCCGCGGATCCCACGGCACGAATCCCACGGCACCCATCGCAGTGGGCGAGCTCCATCGTCGCGATGCGGCGATGAGGTCCGGCGTACCGCAGGCGGATCCGCGCCGGAAACGGCGCGCGGTGGGTGTGAGCGATCGGGTACCTTCGTCGTCCTGCGGTACGCCGGAACCGCGGGACGCACCGATGTGATAGAGCTCGCAGACCGCACGCGCAGAACCGACTCGGAACAAGTTGCCGGCGCGGGCACAATTCGTAGACCTGATGCGTTACCCCAGCCGCCGAGTCCATCCCGGACCGGCCATCGACGATCTCTTCGAGCACCGGTCGCCTCACGAGCGCGTCAATCGGATCCGCAGGCGACCCGATACAAGCCACCACGTACGGACAAACAGGAGTGACGAGTTTCCATGGCCACCGACTATGACGCTCCGCGGCGTAACGACAGTGACGACCTCGGTGAAGATTCGCTCGAGGAGCTCAAGGCCCGCCGGGCCGAGGCGCAGTCCGGCACGGTCGACACCGACGAATCGGACCTGAGCGAGTCCTTCGAGCTTCCCGGCGCCGATCTGTCCACTGAGGAACTTACGGTCAAAGTCCTTCCGAAGCAGGCCGACGAGTTCACCTGCAGCAGCTGCTTCCTCGTGCACCACCGCAGTCGGCTCGCGGGTCAGCGCCATGGCCGGCCGATCTGTCGCGACTGTGCCGCCTGAGGCTGCGACGCCGGACCCGCGGCGCCCCGACGGGCACGCGATGATCGCGGGCGCCACCGACGAGGGAGCCGGTCGATCCGACCCTGGACAGTGGCGCCGTCGCCTCACCGAGCTGGCTGCCGAGCTGGTCAGGCATGCCCGGGAACAGGGTGCGCGCGGGCTCTCCCGCGGCGTCGCTCAGGGCCGGGTGCTGGCCGACGTGCTGGCCGATCAGACCCCGCGGATCCCGATCCGCAGCCAGGCTCTGCTGCTCGCTGCCCATCCCGGGATGGACAGCGATCAGATCGCGGCCGCACTCATTCAGGCCAGCTCGAGGAGCACGGCGGCCGTCGGCGCGGCGGCCGGCGTCTTGTCGGCCGCGGAGTTCGCGGCGCCACCGCTGCTGCTCGCCGCGCCCGTTCAGGTCGCTGCCGAGACGGTCGCGGTCGCCGCGATCGAGATCCGGCTGCTGGCCGAGCTGCACGAGCTGTACCAGGTGCCGGTCCCGGTGAATCCCGGCGAGCGCACCGCGGCCTACCTGATCGCGTGGGCCGAGCGGCGCCGCGTCGCCGGTCCGCGTGCCGCACCCGGCGCCGTGCGGGACGCGGCGATCCGGCGGGTTCGGGCCCGGCTGGTCCGCCAGCTCGGCCGCAACTCGTCCAGCCTCGCTCCCATGCTGGTGGGGGCCGCCGCCGGCTCCGCGCTGAACAGCCGGGGGACGAAGGCATTCGGTCGGCGCATCCTCGCCGATCTGGGACGTCGCCCGCCGCGATAGCCTGCTGCGTTGTGTCAGCAGAGTGGTCCCTAGCCGATCATCCCGCACTACACGTGCCGGTCCGCCGGCTCTACGACGGCGGCCGGATCCCGGCGTACGCGCGGATCGGTGATGCCGGCGCGGATCTGCACAGCCGCGTCGAAGCGGAGATCCGGCCCGGCGCTCGCGCCACGATACCGACCGGGATCGCCCTTGCCATCCCCACCGGATTCGCCGGCTTCGTGCATCCACGGTCGGGCCTGGCCGCGCGCTGCGGGCTGAGCGTTCTCAACGCGCCCGGCACCATCGACTCCGGCTACCGCGGCGAGATCATGGTGATTCTGGCGAACCTCGATCCGGCCGGACCGGTGCTGATCCGCCCCGGCGACCGGATCGCTCAGCTGGTCATTCAGCGGGTCGAGTACGCGGCATTCGACGTCGTCTCGTCGCTGCCGGACTCCGAGCGCGGCCAGAGTGGCCATGGCTCGACCGGTGGTCACGCCCTGCTCGATACCGACGGGGAGCACTGATGGCGCTGGGTCGTCGCTCGCGGTTGAAGCGGGACAAGATCGACGCCACGCGGCTCGGCCAGGACGCCGCGCCGGACATCGAGCAGCCGGCCACGTCCGGTCCCTGGGACGTCACCGACGTACCGGCGGACGACGCGGTCGAGCGGCTCGATCTCGGACCGTTGCGGGTGCCCGCGCTGGACCTGCACGAGCTGCGCGTCGAGATGACGCCGGAGGGACAGGTCATCGCGGTGACGCTGTCGGGGCCGGCCGGTGAGATGCAGCTCGGCGTGTTCGCCGCGCCGCGCACCGACGGCATCTGGTCGGACGTTCGGTCCGAGCTGGTCGCGTCGGTGCGCTCGCAGGGCGGAAAGACACGGGAAAACGACGGCGATTTCGGCCCCGAGGTCAACGCGGAGGTCCGCACCCCGGAGGGGACCAATCAGCTGCGGTTTATCGGGATCGACGGCCCGCGCTGGTTCCTGCGGGCGGTCGTATCAGGCCCCGCCGCCGGCGACGCCGACATGTTCGCGCCGCTCGCCGGCGCGCTTCGCGATGTTGTCGTCGACCGCGGGACCGAGCCCATGCCCGTCCGCGAACCGCTGCCGTTGCGGCTGCCCGAGGAGGTCGCCGAGCAGATCGGGGCCCAGCACCAGGCCGCCCAGGACGGGGCTGCGGCCGAACGCGAGTGAACCGGCCGGGAGGCAGATACCCTGGACCCGACAGGGTCGGCTGGCACACGACAGGATGGCAGCAATGGGTGAGCGCGGCTGGTTGGCGCGCACGGTCCGCAGGTTCGTCGCGGACGAATCCGACCTGGATGCCGAGGAACTCCAGCAGGACGTGGTGGAGTGCGGCGCCAAGGCGGTCTCGGAGTGTCACCAGGGCGCCCTGGCCACAGTCCGCGGACGGGTCCGCAGCGTCGTCTTCAAGCCGAAGGAGACTGTGCCGACGCTGGAGGCTGAGCTGTGGGACGGCTCCGGGTCCGTCACGTTGGTGTGGTTCGGCCGGCGGCAGATCGCCGGCATCGAGCCCGGCCGAACCCTGATCGTGCGTGGCCGCGTGGCCCGGCGCGGCGAGGAGCGTCTCATTTACAACCCCTGGTACGAACTCGAGCCATCCGCGCCGTGAGTCCGCGTCACCTGAAGGGCGCGCCTCGGCCGGAGGTCGACGCGCCGGCCCGCGGCGTACCCGTAACCGGCTCAGATGCCGGCACCGGCGCGGCCGGACCGTCGAGCAGCGACCGCTTCGCGACGTCGCTCGCCGACTCCGTCGGCGGCTGGCGCGGCATGATCGATTCCGGCCTGCCGATCGTGGTGTTCGTCGTCGTCAACGCCGTGACCCGGCTGACGCCGGCGATCTGGGCCGCTCTCGGGGCCGGCGCGGTCATCCTGCTGTTCCGGCTGATGCGCAAAGAGTCTCCGCAACAGGCGATTTCGGGCTTCGTCGGAGTCGCCATCGCCGCCTTCATCGCGCACCGTACGGGACATGCGCGGGATTATTTCCTGGTCGGGATCATCCGGAACGGTGCGATCGGTCTCGCGTTGCTCATCTCGGCGGTGGTGCGCTGGCCGATCGTCGGCGTGCTCTGGGAGTACCTCGAGGGTCGCGGCACGGCCTGGCGGACCCGCCGAGCGTTGCTGCGGATCTACGACCAGCTGACCCTGATGTGGGCAGCGGTCTTCGTGCTGCGGTTCGCCCTGCAGATGTACTTCTATCACCGCGATGAGGCTGGGTGGCTGGCCGTGGTGTCTCTGATCCTGGGCTACCCGCTCTTCATCGCTGCCGCGCTGGTCACCGTCGTCGTGGTACGACGAGTGGCCCCGCCGGGCCGGATCTCACGGCGCGGTGATGCCGCCGCCGACCCACCGGCGAGCGACGACCAGGCGCGGGACGGGTCGGCTTAGCGCCCGCGGTTCACTCCGGAGTGCGCGCCGGCGGGCTGTGCGAGTGGCTGACACTGAAGACCGCGCGGATCTCCTCCTCGACATCGGCGGAGGCGACGAACAGCATCTCGTCGCCGGCTTCCAGCGGATCATCGCGAGACGGCACGAGCACGCGACTGCCGCGGACGATCGTCACCAGCGCCGCATTGCGCGGCAGGGCCAGCTTGCCGACCGCCGTGCCCGCCGCTGGCGAGTTCGGCGGGAGGGTCAGCTCGACCAGGTTGGCCTGGCCCTGGCGGAACGTCATGAGGCGGACAAGGTCGCCGACGCTGACCGCTTCCTCGACCAGCGCGGCCAGCACCCGGGGAGCCGACACGGCGACGTCAACGCCCCACGACTCGTTGAAAAGCCATTCGTTGCGCGGATCCTTGACCCGCGCGACCACGCGCCCGACGGCGAACTCGGTTTTCGCGAGCAGCGACACCACGAGGTTGACCTTGTCATCACCCGTGGTCGCGACGACGACGTCGCAGGTCTGCAGGCCGATCTCCTCGAGCTTGCTGAACTCGCAGGCGTCGCCCTGGACCCACTCTGCTTCCGGCACGCTCTCGGTGCGGATCGCGTCCTCGTCGCGCTCGATCAGCATCACGCGATGGCCGTTCTCGACCAGCTCGGCGGCGATGGAGCGCCCGACGGCTCCGGCGCCGGCAATGGCGACCCGCATCAGCGCGCCTCCTCGGGCGGTGCGCCCGCGACGCTGAGTGCGGGCGACGCGATCTCGTCGGTGACGAGGACGTGCACGCGGTCACCGTCCTGGATCACGGTTGAATCGGTGGGGAGTATGGCGGCGCCGAATCGGGTCACGAAGGCCGTCCGAACGCCGGTGGCTTCCTCCAGCGCCGCCAGCGCGGTGCCGGCCCATCCGGGGTCGAGCTGCAGTTCGCGGATCGATACCGACCCGGTCGCATCGCGCCAGATCTCGGCGTGGCCGCCCGCCAGCAACGCGTGCAGCAACCGATCGGTCGTCCAGGGGACAGTCGCGACCGTAGGGATACCGAGCCGTTCGTAGACCGCCGCCCGCTTCGGGTCGTAGATCCGCGCGACGACGTGCTCGATACCGAACGTCTCGCGGGCCACCCGCGCGGAGATGATGTTCGAATTGTCTCCGCTGCTCACCGCGGCGAAGGCTGCCGCCTCGTCGATGTTCGCCTTGACCAGGGTTTCGCGGTCGAAGCCCACCCCTTTGATCGGCCGGCCGCCGAAATCGGCCCCCAGCCGGCGGAAGGCGATTGGATTGCGATCGATGATCGCGACCGAGTGGCCGCGATGGTCGAGCTGCTGCGCGATCGACGAGCCCACGCGCCCGCAGCCCATGACGACGATGTGCACGCCCGCGACGCTACACGGGGAGACCGCCGGATGGTGACGCGGCGCACGGCGTACCGCCGGAGCGCAGGGCCGGCTCCGACGGCCCTTAGGCTGTCGCTCGTGCCCTGGTTCACGAACCTGCCGAAACGGCTGGTCCTCGGTCGCGCGATGAGCAGCAAGCGGTTGAGCGAGACGCTGATGCCCAAGCGGGTCGCGCTGCCCATCTTCGCCAGCGACGCGCTGTCGTCGGTCGCCTACGCCCCCGATCAGATCCTGCTCACCCTGAGCATCGCCGGGCTGTCCGCGTACACCTACTCGATCTGGATCGGCCTCGCCGTGGCCGCGGTGATGCTGACCGTGGTCCTGTCGTACCGGCAGACCGTGCACGCCTACCCGAGCGGCGGCGGTGACTACGAGGTCGCGACGACCAACCTCGGCCCCCGCTTCGGGGTGACCGTCGCCAGCGCGCTCTGCGTCGACTACGTCATGACCGTAGCGGTGTCGGTCTCGTCCGGGGTGCAGAACGCGGCGTCGGCGATCGGCGCGCTGAACGGGAATCAGGAGATTGTCAGCCTGGCCATCATCGTGTTGCTCACCGCGCTGAACCTGCGCGGGATCAGGGAATCCGGGCTGGCCTTCGCCGTCCCGACGTACTGCTTCATCCTCGGCATCCTCGGCATGGTCGGCTGGGGGCTGTTCCGGGCCGCCACCGGCGCGACCATGCACGCGGAAAGCGCCGGGCTGCACGTTCGCGCGGAGCACGGCTACGCGGGCCTGGCGATGGCTTTCCTGATCCTGCGGACGTTCTCGTCCGGCTCGGCCGCGCTGACCGGTGTCGAGGCGATCAGCAACGGCGTGCCGGCCTTCCGCAAACCGAAGAGCAAGAACGCCGCCACGACATTGCTGATGATGGGCGTCATCGCCATCACGATGATGCTGGGCATCCTGGCGCTCAGCCGGATCACGAAGGTCCGGGTGACCGAGCACGTGTCCGACCTCACCAACGCGCCGTCGGGATACCAGCAGAAGACGGTGATCGCCCAGGTCGCGCATGCGGTCTTCGGCGGATTCAGTCCGGGTTTCTATTTCGTGCTCGCCGCCACCGGCGTCGTACTGGTCCTTGCCGCCAACACCGCGTTCAGCGGCTTCCCCGTTCTCGGGTCGATTCTCGCGCAGGACCGGTGGATGCCCCGACAGCTGCGCACCAGGGGCGACAAGCTGGCGTTCAGCAACGGGATCCTGCTGCTGGC
The DNA here is from genome assembly GCA_038253135.1 of Mycobacteriales bacterium. Taxonomy (GTDB): domain Bacteria; phylum Actinomycetota; class Actinomycetes; order Mycobacteriales; family QHCD01; genus JBBSHJ01. The sequence continues at coordinate 17,846 of JBBSHJ010000058.1, forward strand.
CATCTTCGCCAGTGCGCTGATCATCGGATTCAACGCCGATCCCAACCGGCTGATCCAGCTCTATATCGTCGGCGTGTTCGTCTCCTTCAACTGCAGCCAGGCCGGCATGATCCGGCACTGGAACCGGCTGCTGCGGACCGAGCGCGACCCGGCCGCCCGTCGGCGCATGCGCCGCTCCCAGACCATCAACGCCTTCGGCCTGTGCATGACCGCGGCCGTGCTGGTTGTCATACTCATCACCAAATTCACCCGTGGCGCCTGGATTGCGATCGTGGCCATGGTCGTGATCTTCGCCGTCATGAACGGGATCCGGCGGCACTACGACCGCGTCGCGGCCGAGCTCGTCCCGACGGGCGACGAGACGATCCTCCCGTCCCGCAACCACGTCATCGTCCTGGTCTCCAAGCTGCACAAGCCCACCCTGCGGGCGCTGGCCTACGCCCGGGCCACCCGACCCGACACGATCACCGCCCTGACGGTCAACGTCGATGACCACGACACCCGCGCGTTGCAGCGCCAATGGGATGAGATGGACATCCCGGTGCCGCTCACCGTGATCGAGTCGCCGTACCGCGAGATCACGCGGCCGATCATGCAGCACGTCCGGTCGATCCGGGTGGAGAGCCCGCGCGAGCTGGTCACCGTCTTCATCCCGGAGTACGTCGTCGGTCGGTGGTGGGAACAGCTGCTGCACAACCAGAGCGCGCTGCGGCTCAAGAGCCGGCTGCTCTTCCAGCCCGGGGTGATGGTGACCAGCGTGCCGTGGCAGCTGACCTCGAGCCGGCGTCGAATCGAGGCGTTCCGCAAGGCCAACAAGGTGCCGAAGGCGCCCGGCCCGTGAGCGCCGGCGCCCGCTCCCGGTCGCGCCGCCGCCCGCCGGGCCGGGTCCGGCCGAATCAGTCCGGTCCGCTGGCCGGCAAGCGGATCGAACTCGCGGTCGACGCGGTCGCGGCCGGCGGGCAGTGCGTGGCCCGGTACGACGGCCGCGTTGTCTTCGTGCGGCACACACTGCCGGGCGAGCGGGTGCTCGCCCTCGTCACGTGGGACCGCGGCGGGTCCTACTGCCGAGCCGACGCGGTCGAGATCCTCGACGCCGCGCCGGACCGGGTCGAGCCGCCGTGCCCGCACGCCGGGCCGGGACGGTGCGGCGGGTGCGACTGGCAGCATGTGCGACCCGAGCGGCAGCGCGAGCTCAAGGCTGATCTGGTGCGCTCGGCCCTTGCCCGGATCGGTGGGGTCGACCCCAGCGCCGGGCCGGTGGCCGGCCTCGTCGTGCACGCGCTGGATCCGCCGGACCTCGGGTGGCGGACCCGCGCGCAGTTCGCTGTCGACCGGCAGGGCCGGCTCGGATTGCGGCGGCACCGGTCGCACGAGATCGAGCCGGCCGCCGACTGCCCGCTGGTGACCGCCGGCGTCCGCGGTGCGCTCGTCGGTCGCCACGATCCGCCCGGCTCGATCGTCGAGGTCACCGATGCCGGGGGCACCGTCGTCGTGGACATGCGGCGGAAACGGCGCGCCACCGGGCCACGACCGGAACTGCGCGAACACGCTTTGGGCCACCAGTTCCGCTTGCACGGCGGGAGTTTCTGGCAGGTCCATCCGCAGGCCGCGGCGGTGTTGGCGCACTGCGTTCGCGTACTGCTCGCACCTCGGCCAGGCGAGCGGGTCCTCGACCTCTTCGCCGGCGTCGGCCTTTTCGGGACCGCTCTTGCCGACGCCACCGGCGCACCCAGGCAGGTCACCGTCGTGGAGGCCGACCCGACGGCGGCCGCGGACGCGGCGGTCAATCTGCCCGGAGCGACCGTGCGGCCCGAGCCGGTGACCGTGGACCTGGTACGCCGTGAGCGCGCCGACCTCGTCGTACTGGACCCGCCGCGGAGCGGGGCCGGCATCGACCTGACGACGGCGATCCTGGGCGTGGGCGCCCGAGCAGTGGCCTATGTCGCCTGCGATCCGGCCGCGCTGGCCCGTGATATCAAGGCGGCAACGGCCGCCGGTTGGATGCTGCGCGACCTCAGGGCGTTCGACCTGTTCCCGATGACGGAGCACGTGGAGTGCGTCGCGATCCTCGCGCCCGGGCAATAGCGATCCTCGCGCCCGGGCAATAGCGATCCTCGCCCGGATCAGCGCGCGGGCGTCGGGGGTGACGCCTACTGGGCAGAACCGCCCGGAGGCCGCCCGGCCGGCATCGCTACGTGTGAATCCGGCTCGTGAGGATCGCACCGTCGGGGACCGATCACGGCCACGCCAGTGACGGAGAGCGCCGTACCCGGTAGGCACGACAGCGTGCTTCTCAGCGACTACCTGCGGCAAGG
>JBBSHJ010000059.1:0-20011 GCA_038253135.1 Mycobacteriales bacterium
CGATACCCACACCCCTCGAGACCAGTGCCGTCACCACTTCCGGTGTGAAGGGCCGCGCCGCGCTCGACATCTCGGCGCTGCCCGGCCGGTTACCGAAAACCGTTTGGTACGCCGCCAGCGGATAGCGCCGGTCAAGATATCCGTAGGCGATCGGGCGGCCGATCCGCGCAAGGAGGTCCCGCAGCGGCATCGGCCCGTGATAGCGCGCCCGCCAGAGCCGGTTGCCGAGGCCGGTGGGTGAGGACGATCGTCGTGGGTACGGCGCGAGGATCGTCAGGCCGGCGCTATCGCCGAAGCGGATGTGCTGACCGTCGCGGCCGTCCAGCACGGCCCGCGCCGCGTCCGGTGCGCATCGGATTTCGACCACCCAGTCGCTATCGCCGAGGTGGGCGGCGACGTGCAGGACGACCGGCCGGCCGTCGAGCTCTGCGTCGCATTGCGCGGCGACGGTGGCCGAATTGTTGACGACCAGCAGATCACCGGGATCGAGAAAGGCCGGCAGGTCACGGAAGCGCGCGTGCGTGATGCCCGACCCGTGCGCGACGAGCAGCCGTACGGCGTCCCGGTCGACGCCCCGCCACTCGGCCGGTCGGTGCGCGGTCGCGACGGCCGGCTCCGGAAAGACGGTGGTCGGAGCCGTCGCGATCCGGGTCACGACGCCGCCTCGGCCGGCACCGCGAAATCGCTGCTCCGGTAGCGGCCGCTCGGGGGCCGCGCGTCGAGCAACCGAAGAAATGCCGGTACGACGCTTGCCGGGGAGGGACGGTCGGAGATGTCCGCGCCAGGAAAGGCGTCCTGATGCATTTGCGTGCGCATATCGCCCGGATCGACGGCGTACCAGCGGATCGCGCGATTCTCCGCCGCCAGGGTTGCGGTCAGGTGATCCAGCGCCGCCTTGGTCGCGCCGTAGCCACCCCACGTCTCGTAGTGGGCGACCGCGGCGTCGGAGGAGATGTTGACGACCGCGGCATCCTCGGCGAGGTAGGCCGCCAGCGCCTGGATCAGCGTGACCGGGCCGACGACATTGGTCTCCCACAGCAAGCGCAGCTCGGCCGGCGTCAGGTCGAGGACGGGCGGCAGCGGCGAGCGGCCGAGGGTGCTGGCGTTGTTGACGAGCAGGTCCAGGGGCGCCCCATCGGCGACGGCGTTCCGGAGCGCGGCGCGATGATCAGCGTCGGTGACGTCTCCGGCGACCGGGAGCAGGCGGCCGGCGGACCGGTCGGGATTGCGAGCCAATTCGACGGCATGTCGAGCGGTGACGATGACGTCCCAGCCGCGGTCGGCCAGCCCGGCCGCGAATGCGCGGCCGAGCCCGGCCGATCCACCGGTGATGAGTGCACGTGACATGTTGTCTCCCTGGCAGGCGGAAAGAAGGTGGCAACCGCCAGGATCAGACCTCAAGGTATATTGAGGTCAAGGGAGTTCGCTGTCAGCGATCGAGGTGCGCCGGCGCAGCCGCCTCGAGAGGACCGTCCGGTCACCGGGCTCGCATCGTCCGCCGGATGGCGGCCGCGACCTGAGAGAGCACGCTGTCGGTCGGGTAGGCCGACGGCACGACAACTCGCACATAGACCTCCCGGTCGACGGCGGTCCAGGTCGCCGTCGGCGCGGTCGGCGAGGCGCCGGCCGGCGTGAACCACGTGACCTGTGCGATGTCGAAGACCTGGGATGTCCGAGTGAATCCGGCCGGCTTGGGCACCCCGCACTGCAGGATGATCGGCGGTTGCCCCCAGGCGACGGCGTACTCCGACTCGGCGCCCGTGACCGGGCGGCGCGGCTGCCCGACCATCTTGCCGGGCAGCTCCGTGAGCATCGCCGGGCACGCGCGATCGGCTGCCGCGGTCCGCGGCACGGGAGCGACCGAGACGGGCGAGCCGGTGGGAATCGCCGGCTGCGAGGACGGCGCCGCTCTGTCCGGCGTCGACGTCGAATGGTCGGCCACCAGAAAAAGGACGACGGCCACGACCACGGCGACGGGCACGGCGACCGCGGTGGCGATCAGCCCGGCCCGGCGATTCGATGCGGGCGATCGGTCGGGTACGTCGTTCAGCGAGCTGCGCCGATCAGAGGTGGACGACCGGGCAGGTGAGTGTCCGGGTGATGCCGCTGACACTCTGCACGCGGGCGACCACGAGCTTGCCGAGCTCATCGACGTTGCGGGCCTCGGCGCGCACGATGACGTCGTACGGCCCGGTGACGTCCTCGGCCACCGTGACACCCTTGATCGAGGCGATCTCCGACGCCACCGCGGCCGCCTTGCCGACCTCGGTCTGGATGAGGATGTACGCGTTGACCACGGCGAGCCCTTTCGTCGTCGGGGCGGGGAACCTATAGGAACTTACCGCACGCATCGTGCGAGCCCAGATGCGTCGGTACGCCGTCCGCGCAGCCATGAGGAGGCAGCCATCGCCGCCGAAGAGAAAGCCCAGGTAACGGTTGGGGAGATTGGCGAGTTCGGCCTGATCGACCGGATCGTCACCCGGCTCGGCTCGGCGGCCGCGCCGGGGGACGCGATCGCACTCGGGCCGGGCGATGACGCCGCCGTCGTCCGCACGTCGGACGGCCGGCTGGTCGCCTCGACCGACATCCTCGTCGAGGGCCGGCACTTCCGGCGGGACTGGTCCAGCGGTGAGGACGTCGGCCACAAGGCCGCGGCCCAAGCCATGGCGGACATCGTGGCGATGGGCGGCGTACCCACGGCGCTGCTCGTTGCGCTCGCCTGCCCTCCGGACCTGCCCGCGACGTGGGTGGACGAGCTGTGCACCGGGCTCGCCGCGGAGGCGGAGACCGCCGGCGCGGCCGTGGTCGGCGGGGATGTAGTCGCGTCGGAGACGCTGACGGTCGCCATGACCGCCCTCGGCGACATGCGCGGGCGCAACCCGATCACCCGAGCGGGGGCGCAGCCCGGCGACATCGTGGCCGTGGCCGGGCGGCTCGGCTGGTCCGCGGCCGGCCAGGCCATCCTGAGCCGCGGGTTCCGGTCGCCGGCGGTCGTGGTCAATGCCCACCGCCGCCCGCAGCCGCCGTACGACGCCGGGCCGCAGGCCGCCCTGCTCGGGGCGCATGCCATGTGCGACGTCAGTGACGGGCTCATCCAGGACCTGGAGCACATCGCCCGGGCCAGCGGCGTGACCATCGCCCTTGACCGCGCGGCGATCGAGGTCGCCCCGCGCCTGCAGGAGATTGCCGGTGCCTTCGGCGCCGACCCCGCCGGTTGGGTCCTCGACGGCGGGGAGGACCACGCGCTGGTCGCCGCCTTCGCCGAGGACGTGTCGTTGCCGGCCGAGTGGAGGCCGGTCGGTCGAATCCAATCCGGCCCGCCCGTCGTGTTGCTGGACGGGACACCCCGGGAGGGGGCAGGATTCGACCACTTCACGTAGGCATTTTCACAGGAGGCATTTCACAGGAGGCATTACCGGGGGCATTTCACCCGGAGCGTTTCACCGCGTATTTCACAGGGGACTGCAGAGCGCACCGTGCGCGAACCGTGGCGACCGGCCGCCCCCGATGTGGGCCTGATTCAGTCTCGATCCGCAGGTCGGACAGCTGGCGAGCAAGACCGGCGAGGAGGCAGTGATGGGCGTCATCACCATCTCCGCGGCGTACGCCGCAGGTGGCAGCGAGATCGGACCCGCGGTCGCGCACGACCTGGGCGTTCAGTTCTACGACCGGGCCATTTCCCAGGAGGTCGCCGCCAAGCTCGGCGTCACCGAGGCCGACGTCGAGCAGCGGGAAGGGCGCAACGAGGGTCGCTTCTGGCGGCTGCTGGCGTCGATGGCCATCGTGCCAGACCCCACGGGGGCAAATCCCTTGGCCGGCAGCGGTTTCGGCGACGAGAGGGAGTATCGCGTCGAGACCGAGCGGGTGCTTCGCCAGATCGCTTCGGCCGGCGGCGTGGTCCTCGGCCGCGCTGCGGCGGTCGTGCTGGCCGACCACCCGGACGCCCTGCACGTGCGTCTGACGGCTCCCAAGAGATGGCGGATCGCCGAGCACGCGCGGATCGAGGGGATCCCTGGCGAGCAGGCGAAACGCGACGTCGAGCAGAACGACCGCGCCCGGGAGGGCTACGTCAAGCAGCTCTACCGGGCCGACCCCAGGGACCCGAAGCACTATCACCTCGTGATCGACACCGGAGCCTTTTCCTGGCCCGCGGCAACCGAGCTGATCGTGCAGGCCGCCCGGCACAAGGGGATAGCCGGCTAACCAATTGGCACTCGGCCCTGTGTCACCAGGACATCGACGTTGGGTGGCAGCGGGCGCGAGGATGCCACGCGCACCAGGTTTCTCTGCGCCGTGTCCCACAGCGCTACGACACCGGGCCGATCATCGCCGGGCACTCCGATCACCAGGACCCGCCCGGACCAGAACATCGAGGCCTGCCGATTCGGCGCGAGACCGATCCCGGGTATCCGGGTGACCCGCTTCGTGGTCAGGTCGATCGCGTACACCTTGCCGACCGATCTGAGCCCGCTCCCGGGCGGTACGCCGTACGTTCCGACCGACAACCGCTTCCCGTCCGCCGACAGCGCGCCGTAGCACGGGAGGTCGCCCGCCGAGGGCCTGGCGATGCGCGACCGGCGTCCGCTGTCGGTGTCCAACACGTTGACGGTGCCCGACAGGCTGGTCCAGGCGATCGTGTGATCGCCCGCCGCGAGCGGGCAATACACGTCGGGAATGACGAGGTCGTCCGCGTGGCGGTTCGGGTCGCGGATGACGAGACGGCCGATCGACTGTCCGTCCCTGGTCTCGCCGTACCTGCCGGTCGTGGAGATCTCGAGCCGGTCTCGGGTCGCTCCAACCGGCTGCTGCCCGGCATAGAGATCGACGCGAAATCCGATCGTCCCGTCCGCCCGCACCGCAACCGCGCCCGCGCGGGCGACCGTCCTTGCCAGCCAGGTCGCGGCGGGTGGGCCGATGATGCCGTCGGCCATCCCGAGCGCGACCGGACGGTGCCGTCCATCGGCGAAGTACGCCGTGCCGCTCCCCGAGGACGTGCCGACGAGCAACCAACCGGTCGCGATGCGGCGTACGGCGACGATGTACGAGTCGGGCTCCGGCAGGGCCGGCCCGTTCGTGACGCGGCCGGTGGCGGCGTCAATGAGGGTGACCGACCTGTGCGCCGCCACCCCGATGAGCAGGCCCGCCGGCCCGTGGCCGGCGGGCGCCTGGACATATGACCGGCAGTTCGTGCCGCACGCGGCGCCGGCGGCCGGGCTGCGCAGCGGCAGGTCCGGTTTCGGCGCGGGCACGACCGCGCTCGAACCCTGGGTGGGCGATGGCGGAGCCGCGCGGTGCTCGTGCCGGCCGCCCTTGACGATGGCTGCTGCGATCAGCCCGCCGATGGCCGCGGCGGCGGCCAGGTAGAGCAACCACTGGCGGGCCGGACGTCCCGGTCCCGGTCCGGAATCGAGGATCTCGACGGAAGGCGGTTCCGACACCGCCTGATTATCGCTCTAGGGAGTCACCGGAGGTGATTAGCGGGTGACCTTGCCGGCCTTGAGGCATGATGTGCACACCGAGACGCGGCGCCGGGTGCCAGGAGCGACCTGCGCCCGGACGGTCTGGATGTTCGGGTTCCAACGGCGCTTCGACCGGCTCTTGACGATCCGGACCTGCGCATTCTTGCCGAGCCGGGACACGCGGTGCCCGAAGCTCGGAGCCTTGCCACAGACCTCGCAGGTGCTGGCCACGGAACTCAACTCCACTTAACCGGCCCGGCGCGGCCGGACGACATCGACACAACAGGGACATTCACGGGCGGCGCGCCGAAGGACCCACTCTGGAGTAGATCGTCCCGAGTACGTCGTCCGGTGCGGCACGACAGCAGGCCTCGGCGAAGCGAGACGCCGATTGAGTGTAACGGCAGCCGTCGGGTTCGACCAAAGCGAGTCGGCGAGGAGGGTACGGCGCGTCGTCGGCGCGCGCGGATACGCTCGCGGCAAATGACGACGCTCGAGTCCACCCTGACGACGACGATCGGCGTGCGGCACGCCAAGACGGCCGAGGGCGCGATCGGCGCCGTGACGGTCGGCGACCTCGTCCGGCACCTGCCGTTCCGGTGGGTCGAGCGGGGCCAGCTCACCGAGATCGGGGAGTTCGCCGAGGGTGAGCAGGTCACGGTCGTCGCGCGGATCCAGCGGGTCGAACTGCGCCCGCTCGCCCCGCGCGCGGGCAGCCGGCGCCGGCGCTCGATCCTGTCGGTGGAGGTCGGCGATGGCCGCAACGTGCTGTCCCTGAAGTTCTTCAACCAGCCCTTTCGGGAGCGCGATCTGACCGTCGGCCGCGAGGGGATCTTCGCCGGGCAGATCAAGGTCTTCAACCGCACCGTCGAGCTGGCCAACCCCGACTACGAGCTCTTCGACGAGACCGCGGACGGGCCGAAGGATCAGACGGCGGACGAGTTCGCCGGCGGGCTGATCCCGGTCTATCCGGGCGAGCAAAAGATGGCCATGGGCAAGATGCGACGGGCGATCTCCGACTGCCTGCACAAGCTCGGCCCGTTGCCCGACTCCCTCCCGGCCGAGCTCCGCGCCCGCCGCGGCCTGGACGGGTACGACGCCGCGCTGCGCACCATCCATCGACCGCCCGACTGGGAGGCGGCCTACTCCGCGCGCCGGCGGATGAAATGGGACGAGGCGCTCACCCTGCAGCTGCTGCTCGCCCAGCGCCGGCACGCCGCGGCGGCCTTTCCCACCACGGCCCGTCCGGTGCGCTCGGGGGGCCTGCTCGACGCCTTCGACGCGCAGCTCCCATTCACCCTCACCGACGGCCAGCGCGAAGTCGGCGCCGAGATCGCGGCCGAGGTCGCCCGCACCGAACCCATGCACCGCCTGCTGCAGGGCGAGGTGGGCAGCGGCAAGACCGTGGTCGCCGTTCGGGCGATGCTGCAGGTCGTCGATTCCGGGGGGCAGGCCGCGCTGCTGGCGCCGACCGAGGTGCTCGCGGCCCAGCACGCTCGCTCCATCGCAAGCCTGCTCGGACCGCTCGGTCGCGCCGGCGAGCTCGGCGGAGCCGACGCCGCCACCCGCGTCACCCTGCTCACCGGATCGCAGTCGGCCGCCGAGCGGCGCCGGGCGCTCGCCGTGGCGGCCCACGGCACGTCGGGCATCGTGGTCGGCACGCACGCCCTGATCCAGGAGACGGTCGCCTTCGCCGACCTCGGACTGGTCGTCGTCGACGAGCAGCACCGGTTCGGCGTCGAGCAACGCGATGCGCTGCGGGGCAAGGCGGACAAGCCACCGCACGTCCTGGTTATGACCGCGACACCGATCCCGCGCACCGTCGCGATGACCGTCTTCGGCGACCTCGAGACCTCCTCCCTGCGCGAGCTTCCCGCCGGCCGCTCCCCGATTGCCACGACCGTCGTACCAGCGGGCAAGGAGCATTGGATGGACCGCGTCTGGTCCCGCGTGCGGGAGGAGGTCGAGGCGGGCCACCGCGCGTACGTCGTCTGTGCCCGGATCGGTGACGGCGGCAAGGACGAGGACCGGCCCGACGCCGACGGCATTCCCGCGGAGGAACGCGACGACAAGCGCCCGGTCCAGGCGGTGATCGAGACGCTTCCGATGCTCGCGGACGGCCCGCTCGTCGGGCTGCGGATCGCGGCGCTGCACGGCCGGATGCCCGCGGAGGAGAAGGAAATCGTGATGCGCCGGTTCGGCGACGGCGACCTCGACGTCATGGTCGCGACCACGGTGATCGAGGTCGGCGTCGACGTGCCGGCCGCCACGGTCATGGTCGTGCTGGATGCTGACCGCTTCGGCATCTCGCAGCTGCACCAGCTCCGCGGCCGGGTCGGCCGTGGCAGGGCGCCGGGCCTGTGCCTGCTGGTGACCGGTGCCGCCGACGCTTCGCCGGCGCGCGAGCGTCTGGAGGCGGTCGCGGCAACGACCGACGGGTTCGAGCTTTCCCGGGCCGACCTCCGGATTCGCCGCGAAGGCGACGTGCTGGGCGCCAACCAGTCGGGCGCGCGCCGCACGCTGCGGCTGCTGTCACTGCAGCATGACGAGAAGATCATCGTCGAGGCCCGCGCCGAGGCGAGCGACATCATCGCCGCCGACCCCGGGCTCACCGGATCGCCGCTGCTCGCCGCCCAGGTCGCCGGCTACGCCGACGAGGAGAAGGCCGGCTTCCTGGAGAAGACGTGACCCGGCCCAGATGACCAGGCCCAGATGACCAGGCCCAGATGACCAGGCCCAGATGACCAGGCCCAGATGACCAGGATTGTGGGCGGTACGGCGGGCGGCCGGCGGATCGAGGTCCCGTCCGGCGAGGCGACCCGGCCTACCTCCGACCGGGCCCGTGAAGGTCTTTTCAACACGCTCGACGGCCTGCTCGAGATCGCGCGCATCGCGGTGCTCGACCTCTACGCCGGCTCGGGTGCCCTCGGCCTGGAAGCGCTCTCCCGGGGGGCGTCCATCGCGATCTTCGTCGAGTCGTCCCGACGGGCGGCGGCGGCGATCTCGGCCAATCTTGCCGCGCTCGGCATGACCGGCGAGATCCGGCGGGAACCCGCGAAAACGGCCCTGCGCCGCCCGCCCGCGCGGCCCGTCCGTCTCGTCCTCGCCGACCCGCCCTACGCCGTGACCGCCGGCGAGCTGAGCGCGGTCCTCACCCAGCTCCTCGACGGCTGGCTCGACGACGACGCGGTGCTGGTGGTCGAGCGATCCGCCCGCGACCCGGAATGGACGTGGCCGGCAGGCATCAAGGCGCTCAAGTCGCGGACCTATGGCGAGGCGGCTCTTTGGTACGGTCGCCGACCGTGAGACGCGCCTGCTATCCCGGCTCCTTCGACCCGGTCACCAACGGGCATCTCGACCTCATCGTCCGGGCCAGCAGGCTCTATGACGAGCTGATCGTCGCGGTGGGAGTCAACCAGGCCAAGAGCCACCTGTTCAGCGCCGACGAGCGCCAGGAGATGCTGGCGAGCGTGACGGCGGACCTGCCCAACGTCACCGTCGATCGGTTCCGTGGCCTGACCGCCCATTACTGCCGCACCCACGACCTGCCGGTGATCATCAAGGGTCTGCGCGCCGTCAGCGACTTCGACAACGAGCTGCAGATGGCGCAGATGAACCACGGCCTGGCCGGCATCGAGACGATCTTCATCGCCACCAACAACCTCTACAGCTTCCTGTCCTCCAGCCTGGTCAAGGAGGTCGCGAAGTACGACGGCGACGTGAGCGGGCTCGTGCCTTCACACGTGTTGGACCGGTTGCGTGTCAAGCTTTCGGGGGGGCAGTAGCCCGGGTCCCAGCCGACCCGACGATGTTGATACCGCCGAGAGGATGGCACCGCCGTGTACCGCGCCTTCGAATCGCTCGACGAGCTCGTCGAGATCGTCGAGACCGCCCGTGGTCTGCCGATGTCGGGGTCGTGCGTGGTGTCCCGATCCCACGCGCTCGACCTGCTCGATGACATCCGCGAGGCCTACCCGGAGGAGCTCGTCGACGCCAACGACGTCCTCACGCAGCGCGATGAGATCCTCGGGGAGGCGAAGTCCGTCGCCGAGTCCGAGCTGTCCCACGCCCGCGACGACGCGACATCGACGATCGCCTCCGCCCAGGACGAGGCCGACCGCACCATGGAAGGCGCCCGCAAGGAGGCAGAGCGGATCGTGCGTGCCGCCCGCGCCGAGGCCGAGCGCACGGTCGGGGCGGCCAACGCCGAGGCGGAGGCGATCGTGACCTCGGCCCGGGAGCGGTACGACGAGCACGTCGCCGCCGCCGAGGACGAGCACCACCGGCTGGTCGCCGAGACGACGGTGCACCAGAGCGCGATCGTCCGCGCCGAGCAGATCCACGCCGACGCGACCGCGGACGCCGAGAGGATCCGCGCCGAGGCGCACCATGACGCGGACGGGATGCGGCACGAGGTCGAGGACTACGTCGACTCGCGGCTGGCGGCGTTCGAGGACATGTTGCGAAGCACGCTGCGCACCATCGGGGGCGGCCGTGACCAGTTGCACGGACGGGGCGGCGGCGCGACCCGCTCGGCCGGGCAGCGCTGAGTCGCCCAATCCGTTCTGATCGGCCCGCGTCGAACCGCCCCGCGTCGACGCATCGGGGCACGTCGGCTATTCTGAGCTGTCCACCACCCCCGTCCACGATGGTTTCCGCATGCCCGCTGCTGCCCTGGCAATCGACCCGCACCGGCCGTTCACGGTCGGTCTGCGGGACATCGGCCGTCGTCCCGGGACGTCCCGCGAGCTCATCGCCGACCTCGATGCGCCCGGCGACCTCGCCGTGGGGATTCTCGGCGTGCCGGCCGGGGCACCGATCGCGCTCGACCTGACCCTCGAGTCGGTCGTCGAGGGGATCTGGGTGTCCGGTACGGCGTCCGCGGACCTGGAGGGGGAGTGCGGCCGGTGCCTGGCTCCGGTCCGGCAGCACGTGCAGGCCGATATCGCAGAGCTGTTCGCCTATGCGGAGTCGACGACGGCGCACTCGGTCACCGACGAGGGAGCCGACGAGGATGACGTGCGGCTGATCACCGACGAGCAGATCTCCCTCGAGCCGGTGGTGCGTGACGCGCTGCTGATCGAGGCGCCCCTCGCCCCGCTGTGTCGGGAGGACTGCGAGGGCCTGTGCCCGACCTGCGGGGAACGGCTCGAGGACCTGCCGGACGATCACGCTCACGAAGTGCTCGACCCGCGGTTCGCCGCCCTCGCCGAGACGTTCGGATCGCCAGAGCAGTCCCAGTCAGACGGGCCAGTGTGACCGACACCGACCAGTACCGCAGATGAACGAGCATCCGATAACAAGGAGATGACGTGGCCGTCCCGAAACGGAAGACCTCCCGGTCGAACACCCGCAGCCGTCGCGCGCACTGGAAGGCGAGCGAGCCGACGCTGGTGACCTGCAGCAACCGCGCCTGCGGGCAGCCGACCCTGCCGCACCGCGCCTGCCCCACCTGCGGTCAGTACGCCGGGCGTACCGTCTCCTCCTGACGTCACGCCGAAGCGCGAGGAGGCTCCGATGGCGCGGACCACCCGGCGTGCACCAGCCCCGCCGGCCCGCCTGCCGGCCATGGCCGCCGCCGGGATCGCCACCACCGGCCTTCCCGCACCGCGGGAGTCACTGCTCGAAGCGCTGGACGTCGAGATCGAGCCGGTGCTGCTCGAGCGAGCTCTGACCCACCGCTCCTACGCCTACGAGAACGGCGGCGTACCGCACAACGAGCGGCTCGAGTTCCTCGGCGACGCCGTCCTCGACCTCGTCGTCACCGACGCGCTCTATCGCGATCATCCCGACCTTCCTGAAGGTCAGCTCGCGAAGCTGCGCTCGTCAGTGGTCAACAGCCGGGCGCTCGCCGGCGTCGCCGCCGACATCGGACCCGGCGGCCTCGGCTCCTACCTGCGGCTGGGTCGCGGTGAGGAAGGCACCGGTGGGCGCGAGAAGTCCAGCATCCTCGCCGACGCGATGGAGGCGATCCTCGGTGCCGTCTACGTCGACGCCGGTCTGACCGCAGCTACGGAGCTCATTCACCGGCTGTTCGACCCGCTGCTGCGCGAATCCGCGGTCCTCGGAGCCGGCCTCGACTGGAAGACCAGCCTGCAGGAGCTGGCCGCCGCCATGGCGTTGGGCGGCCCCGACTACGAGATCGCCGAGAGCGGCCCGGACCACCAGAAGTCCTTTACCGCGATCGTCCGGCTCGGGGGCAAGGCGTTCGGCGTCGGAGACGGCACCAGCAAGAAGGAGGCCGAGCAGAAAGCCGCCGGTGTCGCCTGGGCCGCATTGCAGGAGAGCGCCGTCGGAGCAGAGACTCGATCGTTGCGTTCAGAATCGTTGCCAGAATCATTGCGCCCAGAAACGGTGCGCCCAGAAACGGTGCGCCCAGAAACGGTGCGCCCAGAAACGGTGCGCCCAGAAACGGTGCGCCCAGAAACGCTGGGCGCCGATACAGCTGGCCCGGCGGCGGGCCAGAGCACCTAACCGTGCCCGAGCTGCCCGAGGTCGAGGTCGTCCGCCGCGGCCTGGCCCGCTGGGTCGTCGACCGCCCGATCGCCGGGGTCGACGTCAGCCATCCGCGTGCGGTCCGCCGCCAGGTCGGCGGCGTCGACGCCTTCACTGCGGCCTTGCGGGGCAGGACGATCCGCGCGGCGCAGCGCCGCGGCAAGTACCTGGTGCTCCCGCTGGACCCGATCACGTCACCCATTCCGCACGGCCCTGGGCCGCAGGCGATTCTCGGGCATCTCGGCATGAGCGGACAGCTGCTCGTCGTACCGCCCGAGGCTCCGGACGGTCCGCATCTGCGGGTGCGGTTCCGCTTCGCCGACGAGGGATCGGAGCTCCGCTTCGTCGACCAGCGCACCTTCGGCGGGCTCGCCGTCGAGCCGGTCGGCCCGGGCGGCGTACCGCTGTCGATCGGGCACATCGCCAGGGACCCACTCGATCCCGCCTTCGACAATGCCGCCTTCGTGCGCGGGATCCGGCGCCGCCGCACCGGAATCAAGCGCGCGTTGCTTGATCAGTCCCTCGTTGCCGGCATCGGCAACATCTACGCCGACGAGGCGCTCTGGCTGGCGCGGTTGCACTGGGCCCGGCCGACCGAGACGCTGACGCGCCCGGTGCTCGCCGACCTGCTCGCCGCGGTCCGGGCGGTGATGACCGAGGCCCTTGCCGCCGGCGGGACCTCCTTCGACGCGCTGTACGTCGACGTCAACGGCAGCAGCGGGTATTTCGAGCGGTCGCTGGCGGCGTACGGCCGGGTCGGCAAGCCGTGCCGCCGATGCGGTACGCCGCTGGTGCGCGACGCCTTCATGAACCGGTCCAGCTTCCGGTGTCCGCGCTGCCAGCGGGTGCCGCGGCGGCCCCGATGGTGATCGCACCGAGAGCGAGCGGTGTGATTTTGTGCGGATCGCGGATGCGTGTAAGACTGATAACAATTCCGTCGCGACCGGCCCATGCGGTGCCCTTGCGCGTGCGCGCAGCCGTACCTCTGGACCGGAATGCGCAGCCCGGCGTCTCCTGCGAGCGTCGCGCACAATACTCAGGTGAACACAGCAATCAGGTGAACACAGCACTCAGGTGAAAGGCCCATCCATGGCCAAGGCCCTCTTCGGACACGTCACAGCCCCCGGCCCCGAGCGCCGACTCGCTGCGGAGGTCGCCGTCTTGCGGGCGCGCGTGCGCGACCTCGAGACCGAGCTCGCCGAGCTCCGGTCGGAGCGGATCCTCCTCCATCACGCGGGCATCGACCACGCGGGCATCGATCACGCCTGCGTCGAGCGCACCCGGGACGACCGGGCGCCGGCGGACCGGCCGATCGAGGCGTCCGGGCGGCGTACCCGGGTGCCGGAGACCGCTTCCATCGGCTGACCGCGCGTCCCAGCGCGCCTTCCCTGGTGCGCACGAGGCGCGAGGTAGGGTCGCTTGCGGCCTTCCCCGACCGCGCACCGCGATTCCTCGGCCAGCCGACCCAGCGGGAGTTCCGTGCACCTCAAGGCATTGACGTTGCGCGGGTTCAAGTCCTTCGCATCCGCGACGACCCTGCGACTCGAGCCGGGCGTCACGTGCGTCGTCGGTCCCAACGGCTCCGGCAAGTCCAACGTCGTTGACGCCATCGCGTGGGTCCTCGGTGAACAGGGCGCCAAGGCGCTGCGCGGCGGCAAGATGGAAGACGTCATCTTCGCCGGTACGTCCGGCGCGGGCGGTCGGAGCGGGCGAGCCCCGTTGGGCCGCGCGGAGGTCACCCTTACGATCGACAACTCCGACAACGCCCTGCCGATCGATTACGCCGAGGTCACCATCACCCGCCGGATGTTCCGCTCCGGCGAGAGCGACTACGAGATCAACGGCGACTCGTGCCGGCTCCTCGACATCCAGGAGCTGCTGTCCGACTCCGGTATCGGCCGCGAGATGCACGTCATCGTCGGGCAGGGCCAGCTCGACGCCGTGCTGCAGGCTCGCCCGGAGGACCGGCGCGGCTTCATCGAGGAAGCCGCCGGGGTGCGCAAGCACCGCAAGCGCAAGGAAAAGGCCCTGCGCAAACTCGATGCCATGCAGGCCAACCTGACGCGGATCACCGACCTGACAGCCGAGCTGCGCCGGCAGCTCAAGCCGCTCGGCAAGCAGGCCGAGATCGCCCGCCGGGCCGCCACGATCCAGGCCGAGCTCCGTGACTCACGGCTGCGGCTGCTGGCCGAGGACCTCGTGATCCTGCGGGCCGAGCAGGCCAAGGACGTCGCCGATGAGTCCGCGCTACTGGCCCGTCGGGCCGGCATCGAGACGTCCCTGGCCGCGGCGCAGGAGTCCGAACGCGAGCTCGAGAGCTCGCTCGCCGCCGACGTGCCGCTACTCGAGCAGACGCAGGAAACCTGGCATCGCCTGTCCCAGCTCGGTGAGCGGCTGCGCGGCACGGCCCGCCTGGCCGCGGACCGGGCCCGGCATCTCGGCACCCGCGAGGAACCGCCGCCGCCCGGCCGCGATCCTGAGCTGCTCGAGGCCGAGGCGGACGAGATCGCCGAGCGCGAATCGGTCGTCGGGCGGGAGCTCGCGGCCACCCAGGAAACACTGTCGGGCGTCGTACGCCGTCGCGCTGAGGGTGAGACCGCGCTCGCCGACGCCGAGCGGGCGCTGCTGGCCGCGGCCCGAGCGTTCGCGGATCGGCGCGAATCGCTGGCGACGCTGGCGGGCAGCGTCGACGCGCTGCGCTCGCGCACCACGGCCGCCGGCGAGGAGATCGAACGGCTGGCCGCGGCGACCGCGGACGCCCGCGATCGGGCGACGTCGGCGCAGCGCGAGTTCGAGGGCCTGCAGGGTGAGATCGGCGTTCTGGACGAGGGCGAGCTGGGCCTCGACGAGCGGCACGAGAGCGCGGTCGCCGCGCACGAACGGATCGAAACCGAGCTCGCCGCCGCCCGGGACGCCGAGCGTGACGCCGAGCGCGAGCGGACCTCGTGGCAGGCCCGGGCGGAGGCGCTCGCGCTCGGGCTCAACCGCAAGGACGGGGCGGGAGCGCTGCTGGCCGCGGCCGACCGGTTGCCAGGAGTGCTGGGTGCGCTCGCGCGGCTGCTGAGCGTCGAGCCGGGCTACGAGACGGCGGTCGCGGCGGCACTCGGTGGGCTGGCCGACGCCGTCGCCGTTGCCGACGCGAGCGCGGCGCTCGCGTCCTTGCGGCTGCTCAAGAGCGAGGAGTCCGGGCGCGCCAGCCTGGTGATTGCCGGCAAGGGCGTCGCGTCGGCTCCGTCCATCGGGCCGCCCGGCGAGCTGCCGCGGGGGGCACGGTGGCTGACCGATCTGGTTCAGGCGCCGCCGGAGGTCCGGCCGGCCGTGCGGGCCGCGTTGCACTCCGTTGCGGTCGTGGCGGATCTCGAGACCGCGGCCGGCCTTGCCGAGCGGTTCGCCGGGGTCCGCGCGGTGACCCAGGACGGCGATATCCTCGCCGCCGACCATGCCACGGGCGGGTCCGCGAACGCGCCGAGCATGCTGGAGATCCAGGCCGCCGTCGATGAGGCGTCGCACCGCCGTGATGAGGCGCATGCACGGGTGGCAAGGCTGACGGCGCGGATCGACGACCTCATGAAGCGCGCTTCGACGGCGCGGACCGAGGTCGGCGCCCGGCTGTCCGACCTGCACGAGTCCGACGCCCGGATGTCCGCGGTGGCCGAGCGCCTCGGTGACCTCGGCGCCGCGGCCCGGTCGGCCGGCGCGGAGGCGGAACGGCTGGAGCGGGCCCGCCAGGACGCCGAGACCGCGCGGGAACGCGACGCGGGTGAGCTCAGCGCCGCCGAGGAACGCCTCACCTTGGCCCGCGCGGCGCCGCTGGACGAGAACCCGTCCACGGCGGCCCGCGACCAAGCCGCTGAGCTCCTCGGCGCGATCCGCCAGGCGGAGGTCGAGGCCCGGCTCGCCGTGCGCACCGCGGAGGAACGGGCCCGAGCACTGGTCGGCCGGGCCGAATCGCTGCGCCGCGCGGGCGCCTCCGAGCGCGCCGCGCGTGCGCGGGCCGAGGCGGCGCGGACCGCCCGCGCCCGCGGCGCTGCGATCGCGACCGTGGTGGCCGGGGCCGCGGAGCGGGTGATCGAGCGCCTCGACGCGTCGGTGGCCGCAGCCGACACCGAGCGGGTCGCCGCGCTCGCGCAGCGCCAGCACCGCGAGGGCGAGCTGGCCGCGGTGCGGGCCCGCGGCCGCGAGCTGTCCGCGGAGCTCGAACAGCTCGTCGACGTCGTACACCGCGACGAGGTGGCGCGCGCCGAGCAGCGCATGCGGATCGACGCGCTCGCGGCGAAGGCCCTCCAGGAGTACGGCATCGACGCCGAGGCGCTCGGCGCCGACTACGGACCCGACGCGTCGATGCCACCGTCCGCCGCCGAGCTGGCGGAGCACGAGCTTGCCCGCGAGCGGGGCGAGCACGTCACCGCGCCGGTGCCCGGGGCGTACGACCGGCGGACCTGCGAGCGGCGCGCCCAGAAGGCCGATCGCGAGCTGCGGCAGCTCGGGAAGGTGAACCCGCTGGCCCTGGAGGAGTTCGCGGCCCTGGAGGAGCGGCACGCGTTCCTGTCCGAGCAGCTGGAGGATCTCAAGTCCACCCGGCGCGACCTGATGACGGTCGTACGCGAGGTCGACGAGCGGATCCACGATGTCTTCGCGTCCGCTTTTGCCGACACCGCAAGGGAATTCGAGGTCGTGTTCGCGACGCTGTTCCCAGGCGGCGAGGGCCGGCTGGTGCTGACCGAGCCGGACGATCTGCTGGCCAGCGGCGTCGAGGTGGAGGCCCGCCCGCCCGGCAAGAGGGTCAAGCGACTCTCATTGCTCTCCGGCGGCGAGCGATCCCTGGTCGCCGTCGCCCTGCTGGTGGCGATCTTCCGGGCCCGGCCGTCGCCGTTCTACGTGCTCGACGAGATCGAGGCCGCGCTCGACGACACCAACCTCGGTCGCCTGATCGGCCTGCTCGAGGAGCTGCGCCGCAGCTCGCAGCTGATCGTCATCACCCATCAGAAGCGCACCATGGAGATTGCCGACGCGTTGTACGGCGTGTCGATGCGCGATGACGGCATCACCACGGTGATCAGCCAGCGGCTGCGCGAGCTCGTCTCGGCCTGAGACCGCGGGCATCGCCGTGTGCGTAGCGGATCCCGCACGGGTCCGCCGCTTCGTGCTCGCGGGCGAAGTCCAGCTGATCGCTCGGATACGTCGACGCCGGTGACCGCGGCTCCGAGCCCGGCCAGCAGCCGCGCGTCACGGCCTTGACCGCACCCAACCGACAGCACCTGGCGGTCGTGGACAGCCCCGAGCAGGTCCTCGAAGACCGGATCGCAGAGGCCGCCGGGCGGGTCAAATGCTTCGTGGTACCTCTCGGGCGACGTCGTCGTACGCCGCCGGCTCGCTCGCCACGGAAGGTATACGAGCGGCGCCCGGCACGGGTTCCGCGACTCGGCAGCTCAGGCGAGCAGGTGGTAGTCGCGCGGGCTCCAGGCGAGGAGGGCCTGCAGCTGCACCAGCCCGGCCTGCACGTTGAGGTCGACGGACTTGTAGGGCTGCGTCGTGAGCAGTCCGGTGCTGGGGTCGACAGCCTCCCAGAGCGTGTCCGCGTACTTCTCGAGCTCCCGCCGGTAGCGTCCGTCGGGCCGGATGGAATGCAGGAAGAGCAGGTTCTTGAAGAAGATCGCGTTGAAGATGACGTCCTGCGTATAGAGCCGCCCGCCCCGGCCGTAGAGGTCGAGCGCGGCGGCGGCGATCCTACTCGCCTGATCGAGATAGGACTTCGACCCGGTGGCCAGGTGCAGCAGGGCGGCGGCACCGAGCATCACGCCCTGGTTGTAGCTCCACTGGGTCTTCTCGACATTTCCGTCCAGGTCGACGTGGTCGAAGTACAGCCCATTGGGCGCCTTCAGATAGCGGTCCACCCAGTCGAACATCCGCTTCGAGTGCTCGAGGTAGGCCGTGTCCTTCGTGAGCAGGTAGAGGCGGACACCGATCTCCACGCCGGGACCGTTGGAGATCGTGTTGCGATCGTGGCTCCAAGGGGCTTGGGTCCAGTAGGTGCCCCCCGGGTCGGAATGCGTCGTGTCGCTGTCCCAGCCGTACCGGACCAGCGCGAAGATCAGCTTGGCCCGTTCGAGAGCCGCCGTATCCCCGGTCATCCGGTATTCCTGCAACCCGTCCAGGCCGAGCCACTCGTTGTCGTCGTAGAAGACGTCACCGCCGCCACCGAGGGGCGGCATCACATAGGAGGCATAGCCCGGCGGGCTCGGCGGCGCCGGCGGGCTGGGCGGGTTGTGCGAGGTCGGCGTGGGGTTGTAATAACTGGCCAGCCCGGCGGCCCGATCGCGGACGTCGCCGGCATAGCGGGAATCGAGGCCGAGCATGTCGAGGGTGGCCGCAGTCGCCTGCGAGAACGGCCAGACGTAGGAGTACGGATTTCCCGTCCCGAGCGGTGCCTCCCCGTGGTACAGCTTCTGCGCGGGCACGTAGAACTGCCGCTGCATCGCTCGGTACGCCGCTACAGCTCGGCTCGCGTTGCGCCCCCTGCTCGCGGATGTGGTCTCGGACGTCGCCGCGCTGGCCGGCGACGCCGTGAGACCGAGCGCGACCGTGCCGCCGAGCACTGCCGCCGACCGGCCGAAGGACCGCCTCGTCGGACGCGGCTGGTTGTCTGTGTCGGATGATTTCATCAATGACCTCCGGGGTGTTCAGGCTCCGCGACAGCACGACGCCCGGCGCTGTGAGTCCGGGCCGCCGACCGCGGCGGCCACGACACCGACCGACCTTGGCGACGTAGCCCTGCAAACGTTGCCAGGTAACGTAACCAGCTGGGCCCCGGCCGGTCAAGGTTCCTGGACGGTCCGGGCCTTCGGTGGTGCGCCGTTGATCGCACGACGGCGGCGATGCGCGGCGTGAGCGTCAGGAGGAGCGATGGGATCGGGCCGGCCGACCATGCACGACGTCGCCAGGAGCGCCGGCGTCAGCGTCACGACCGTGTCGCGAGTGGTCAACGACGCACGGCATGTCCACGGGGAGACCCGTCGCCGGGTCGAGGCCGCCATCGCGACGCTGAATTTCCAGCGCAACGACATCGCCCGCACGCTCCGGCCAGGGCAGACGACCAGCACGATCGGATTGCTGATCGAGGATGTGTCCAATCCGTTCTACTCGGCCATCGCGCGGGGTGTGGACGACGTCGCGGAGAGGCATCAGCACCTGACCGTCGTCGGAAACACGCGGCTGGACTCCGGGCGCGAGCGAGACCTGATCAGGACGATGATCCGGCGCCGGGTCGACGGTCTGATCGTCGTACCCACCGCCGCCGACCACAGCGACCTGCACGACGGGGTCCCACTGGTCTTCGTCGACCGGGTACCGGCCGGCCTGCCCGCCGACACGGTCCTGCTCGACAACGTCCGCGGCGCGCGGCGGGCCGTGACCCACCTCGTCGACGCGGGCCACCGGCGGATCGCCTACGTCGGCGGCGACCCGCGCGTGCACACGGGCGTCAAGCGGCTGGCCGGTTACCAGCGGGCGCTCCGCGCCGGCGGTCTCGGCTACGACCGATCGCTGGTCCGGCTGGACAACCACACCGTGGCTGACGCCGACGCCGCGGTCACGGACCTCCTAGCCCGACCCGACCCACCGCAGGCCGTCTTCGCCGACAACAACCGTATGAGCGTCGGCGCCCTACAGGCGATCTTCCGCGCCGGTGCCCGGATCGATCTCGCCGGCTTCGATGACCTCGAGCTCGCGGACCTGCTGACCGTGCCGGTCACCCTCGTCACCTACCAGCCCGCCGAGCTCGGGCGGCGGGCCGCCGAGCTGCTCTTCCAGCGCATCGCCGGCGACAGGCAGCCGCCGAGACGGATCGTTGTGCGCACCGAGTTGTCGGCTCGGGGCGGGTCGCGCGCTCACCGCGGAGCGACCGTCCGGACAGCGGGAGTGGCGGCTCGCTAGCGCCGGCCGTCACCACAGCCCGGCCAGCTCCACCAGCTCCGCGGCAGGAGGCAGTTCCGGCGTTGCCTCGGCCGTGCTCAGCCCGGTCGGCACGTCGACGGTGGGGTCGAGCGTGATGAGGTCGC
>JBBSHJ010000060.1:0-19990 GCA_038253135.1 Mycobacteriales bacterium
GTAGTAGTACGTCTTCCCACCCTGCTTCTTACCCACAATCGACGCCATATCTAGGTAATACACGTTTCAGGCCCAAGAACCAAGCACCACAGCGGAAGACACCCTGGTCAATCACACAGCGGGGAAACTCCCGCTAGGGTGCGGGCATGGCCGACGATGCTGGTGGAGATCCTCCGCCGGGAGGTGCTCAGCTGGGCGTCGATGAGCGGGCCGCAACCGCCGATGAGCGCGGGACTCTGGACGCGTTCCTCGAGTTCTACCGCGGCATCGTGGTCAAGAAGGTCGCCGGGCTCTCGGACGAGGACGCCCGGCGCCGACTGGTGCCGTCGTCCACGACCGCCGGCGGGATCGTCAAGCATCTGCGCTGGGTCGAGGACGGGTGGTCACCCAGCTGTTCGCGGGGTGTGCCGGCGACAATCGTCGGCCGCACGATCGCGACTGGGAGTTCCGGTTCGAGCCCGGCGAGACGCTCGAGCAGCTGATCGCCCGCTACGAGACGGCGTGCGAGCGATCGCGGGCGGTGGCGGCCGCGCACGCGCTCGACGACACGGTCCCGCACAAGCGGATGGGCTCGGTCTCGCTGCGGTGGATCTGTGTACATCTCATCGAGGAGACGGCGCGGCACGCCGGACACCTCGACATTCTCCGCGAGCAGACTGACGGGCAGACCGGCTTCGATTGAGCTTTCCCTCGACGTGGAGTCCCGGCGTGGGCAGCGTCGAGAGGAGGTGTCATGTCTACGATTACGGTCCGGAACATGGACGAGGGCGTTCAGCGGCTCAAGCGCAGTGCAGCTCCGCACAACCGATGCCCCGGAGCCGGCCGTCATGACGTGGCTGGAGCGCTTGGGACCAGGCGGAATGACGTCGTAGAGCATCGTTAGGCGGTCTGTCCTGTCTCCCATTCTCGCCCACGACTTCTCGGGCGCAGGTACGACGTACCATTGAGAATGCTGCCGAATTCCGTCGACCGCTGGGCACGCCCGCCGAGCAGGTTCGCAGTGCTTCAGCATTCTGCGAGCGCGGAAATTCCAGCCGGCCCCCCGGTCGGTCCGGTCTCTCGCCGATCCGCACGATCTCGGATGACACTTCGGACTCATGGAAGTCTTACGTAAGGCGAGTTTCGGCGACGTCGAGGTGTAGCTCAACGGCCTCAGGCCCTGGTTTCGGATCGTCCAATCGACCATCCGGAGAATCCAATGCGCCCGGTAAGGGAGCATCGTTTCGGGCCCGATCAGCTCGGTGGGCAGCTCGTCGAAGCGCGCCACCGGCTCGGATCTTCCCAGGCGAGGAGGAAGCCCACGGAAAACCAGACCCAGCCCGCTGGACGACCACAACAAACGCGTAACGATCAGCAGGAAGCGCGCGTAACCAACCCGGCCCGGATCCTGAAAACAACGCGATCCCTATGCTCTACCAGCCGCGCTCGGCCAGCCGGTGCGGCTCGGGGATCTCCTCGACGTTGATGCCGACCATGGCTTCGCCGAGTCCGCGAGACACCTTGGCAATCACGTCAGGATCGTCGTGGAACGTCGTGGCCTTGACGATGGCCGCGGCGCGCTCGGCCGGGTTGCCCGCCTTGAAGATGCCCGAGCCCACGAAGACGCCCTCGGCACCGAGCTGCATCATCATGGCCGCGTCGGCCGGGGTGGCGATGCCGCCGGCGGTGAAAAGCACGACGGGCAGCTTGCCGGCGCGGGCGACCTCGGCGACGAGCTCGTACGGCGCCCCGAGCTCCTTGGCCGCGACGAAGAGCTCGTCCCCGGGCAGCGACGTCAGCCGGCGGATCTGGGAGCGGATCTCGCGCATGTGCGTCGTCGCGTTGGAGACGTCCCCGGTGCCCGCCTCGCCCTTGGACCGGATCATGGCGGCGCCTTCGGTAATGCGGCGCAGCGCCTCGCCGAGGTTGGTCGCGCCGCACACGAACGGCACCGTGAACGCCCACTTGTCGATGTGGTTGGCGTAGTCGGCCGGCGTCAGCACCTCGGACTCGTCGACGTAGTCGACCCCGAGCGATTGGAGCACCTGCGCCTCGACGAAGTGCCCGATGCGCGCCTTGGCCATCACCGGGATCGAGACGGCGGCGATGATGCCGTCGATCATGTCGGGGTCGCTCATCCGGGACACGCCGCCCTGCGCGCGGATGTCAGCCGGCACCCGCTCGAGCGCCATGACGGCGACCGCGCCGGCGTCCTCGGCGATCTTGGCCTGCTCCGGCGTGACGACGTCCATGATCACGCCGCCCTTGAGCATCTCGGCCATACCCCGCTTCACCCGGGCGGTGCCGGTCTGCGACGCGGTGGCGGACTCGGAGGTGGACATTTCGGCGGCGGACACGGCAGGGCCTCTCGGTATACGGCGGAACGGCAGACGGTGGTCGTTCTGCGCTGCTGGGATTGGGCTGCTGAGGAAGATCTCGGTACGACGGCGCAGCCGTGCTCTCGAGTTTAGTGCGGTTCGGCGGGACTTTCCTCCGGGCCGGCCGCGTCGCGAAGTACGGCCGCGTCGCGAGGTACGGCCGCGTCGCGAGGAACGGCCGCACCGAGCGGTACGACGGTGTCGGCGATCTCGAAGAACGTGGGCCGCGCGCCGCGCGAGAGCCGTAGCAGCCGCGGCAGCCGCCGCCGCCGCAGCGCCAGCGTGTCCCGTACGACGTCGTTGTAGAAGCGCCGCGCGAGCACGACGCGCTCGCCGGCGTCCGTGAGGTCGGCCCGGCGATCCGGGTCACCGCCGGCGGGAAGCCGCATCAACGCCCGACCGAGATCGTTCTCGGCGGACTCGCGAGACGCGCCGTCGCTGTCGAGCGCAGCCCGGCACAGCAACCGCAGCTCGTCGGCGACCAGCACGAACCCCGGCGGGTTCGAGTCGATCAGCGCCTGCACGGCGGCCGCACGGCGTACCAGCTGGGCATCGAGTCCGGCCCGCGCCGCCTCGACCCGGTTGGTCAGGCGGGACAGCCGGGCCGCGAGTGAGTACATCTCGAACGCCAGCCCGGCCACGAGGAGGCACGCGAGCACGGCGATCAGCACGGCCATTGCGGCTCATGCTAGGCCGAACCGCGGGCCGGATCGCGACGCAGGGACCGCACGAACCCTCCGCACGCCGGCGAATCGGTCCCGATCGGCGAGGACTGCCCGCCCGACCGGCGGGCGTCCGGCCCCGCCTCAGCCCGACGAGTCGTCGGCGACGACCGATAGGGACGTGCCCGACACCGCGATCACCGTCTCGTAGACCTGCACGATCGATCGCGCCACCACCGGCCAGTCGTAAACCCGGACCACGCGGCGACCCCGGGCGGCCAGCTCGGCCCGGAGCGCCGGCCGGGTCAGCAATTCCTCGAGCCCGGCCGCGAGGCCGCCCGGGTCGCCGGTCCGGAAGGTCCGGCCAGCGAGCTCGCGTGGCGCCGCCCCGGCCGATCCCCCGCCGAGGACGGTCAGGAACGGCGGCAGGTCGCTGGCCACGATCGCCGCTCCCGCCGCCATCGCCTCGAGCAGGATCACGCCGAAGCTTTCCCCGCCCAGGTTCGGCGCGCAATAGACATCGAGCGAGGCCAGCATCCGCGCCTTGTCGTCGTCCGAGCACTGGCCCATGAAGTCGATGCGCCCGCGGACGCGCGGGGATGCGCCGGCCAGCAGGTCGGCCTGGTCGCCCGCGCCCACCACGAGCAGCCGCAGGTCGGGACGGCGTATGACGAGCTGGTCCATCGCCGCCAGCAGCACCCGCATCCCCTTGCGCGGCTCGTCGTACCTCCCGATGAACCCGACGGTGCCGCCCGGTCGCGGGTAGCCCGGCAGCGGTACGGCGGCGGCGTAGCGCTGCACGGATACGCCGTTGGGGATCTCGATCGCGTCGCCGCCGAGATGCTCCACCTGCACCTTGCGGGCCGCCGCGGACACGGCGATCCGCCCGGCGATCCGCTCGAGGAACGGCTGCAGCACGCCGCCGGCCGCGGCCAGGGAGCGCGACCGCTGGTTGCTGGTGTGAAAGGTCGCCACGATCGGCCCGTGCGCGAGCATGATCGCCAGCAGCGAGATGCTCGGGGCGACCGGCTCGTGCACGTGCAGCACGTCGAAATGTCCCTCGCGCAACCAGCGCCGGACCCGGGAAGCGGCCACCGGCCCGAACTGCAGCCGCGCGACCGAGCCGTTGTAGCGGACGGGTACGGCGCGCCCGGCCGGCACGATGTAGCCCGGCAGACCGGTCCGGTCATCCACCGGTGCCAGCACGGACACCTCGTGGCCGAGGGCGATCAGCGCTTCAGCGAGGTCCCGGACGTGCGCGCCGACCCCACCCGGAACATCCCAGGCATAGGGGCAGACCAACCCCACCCGCAGCGCCGTCACGGGCTCATCACGCCGGTCATCACGCGGCATCCTCCGTCGCTGCGCGCCTCGCTTGTTCCTCGCTCCATGTCCGCCCGGTCGGTCTCCGCCGCTCACCACATCCGCTGCAGCATGTGCCAGTCCGACGGGTACGCCGCGATGTCGGCGGCGAAAACGTCGGCCAGCTGCTGGGTCGCGGTCGAGATGCGGTCCCTCAGCCGCCCGCCGGGCGGCAGCAGGATCTCCTGGTGCACATGCAGCGCCCAGTCGGGCCCGTCGAACCGGCAACCGACGGGCAACAGCGCGGCCCCGGTCGTCGCGGCGAGCAGGGCCGGACCGGCCGGCATGGAGGTCGGCGCGCCGAAGAACGTCACCGGGATGCCGCGCCGGGACAGGTCGCGGTCGGACACGAGCGCGACCGTCCGGCCGGCCCTCAGCCGCCGCTTGAGGACGTCGGCCGGCGGCTCGGCGCCGCCGGTGTTCGCCAGCACCTCCATGCCGAGTGACTCGCGGTAGGCGACGAACCGGTCGAAGATCGACTCGGGCGCCAGCCGCTCGGCGACGGTGGTGAAAGGCAGGCCGTACCGGATCACCCAGATCGCGGCCGCGTCCCAGTTCCCGGTGTGCGGGAGTGCCAGGATGATGCCGCGGCCGCGGTTCCCGTCGAGGAGCTCGGTGCCCTTGACCGCGACCCGGTCGGCGATCTCGGCCTGGTCCATCGCCGGCAGCCGGAAGGTCTCCCGCCAGAACCGCGCGTAGGACCGCATCCCGGCCCGGACCACGGTCTCGAGATGCTCCGGATCATCGGTGCCCACCACCCGCCCGAGGTTCTCCCGCAGTCGCGCGACACCGGCGCCGCCGCGGCGGTACGACGCGTCCGCGGCGGCGGCAAACCCCCGGCGTACGACCGGCTCGGGGAGGTAGCGCACGGCCAGCCAGCCCGCGCCGTACGCCGCGTCCGCCAGCCTGGCGCGGGCACGCTCCTTTCGGGCGGGGACCGTCGTCACTTGGCCGATTGCGTCTGCTGGGCCGACTGGCGCCGCACCTCGGCCATGCGCTGCCAGACGGTGATCGCCGATGCGAGCACCAGGAACCACAGCGCGATCTCCAGCACGTACGGGATGCCGAGACCGGACAGTCCGGTGCCGACGAGGGCGATGATCAGGCGCTCGGCCCGCTCGGCGAAGCCCACATTGCAGGTCATGCCCAGACCCTCGGCCCGCGCCTTGATGTAGGACGTCACGGCGCCGAGCACGAGGCAGAGCAGCGCGGCGACGACGATCCGCTCGCTGTCACCGCCGCGGGAGAACCACCAGGCCAGGGCCGCGAAGATCGCCGCGTCGGCGACGCGATCCATCGTCGAGTCGAGTACCGCTCCGAAGCGCGACGACTCGCCGCGGGCCCGCGCCACCGCACCGTCGAGAACGTCGAGCATCACGAAGAACCAGATCACGAACGTCCCGGCCAGCAGCCGTCCGGTGCCCAGCAGGCCGAGGGCCCCTCCGACGGCGCCGAGGGTGCCGACGGCGGTGATCGCGTCCGGCGTCACGCCCGCGTGGGCGAGGCGGACGCCCAGCGGTGCGATGACCTTCGATACCGAAGGCCGGGCAAAGACGTTGAGCATCGAGGTCCATTCGCGGCGCGGGTGGTTGCAACTGCGAGCAACGATAGTCGGGCGACCCTGCCGGGCCGCACATCCGACCGATCACGCGTGCCCCGACACACTCCCGAACGGGGGAGTGAAACGTTTCGATTTCCTGTGTAGTCTGTGGCCCACTTCACAGCTCTACTCACCCTGGACGCCCAGAAACGCAGGGAGCCGCTGATGGCATCCACCCCCGACGGCGCCGGCCCGGGCCAGCACAGCGCACGCCCGGCCGCCGTCCCCACGGCATCGCTGACCAGAGCGGCCCTCTCGCGGCGGCACGCACTGCGAGCGCTCAGCGGTCTCGGCCTCGGCGCGGCCGGGCTCACGCTGCCGGCCTGCTCGTTCACCAAGGGGCAGAAGACCATTACGCCCATCTCTGTCGGCAAGAAGCCGGCGCCGGGCAGGGATATCAACATCGAGATGTATTCGCTATGGGGTTCTACAACCGGACAAGGCCTTGTCGACCTGGCCGCTGCCTACGAGGCGAAGCAGGACAAGGTCGGGGTGCGGATCACCTACGGCGGGGCGACCTCCTCCGGGGGCTACGAGCAGGACAAGTTGTTCACGGCGATCGCGGGCAACCAGCCGCCGGACATCGCCCAGCTCGTTCCGGTGCAGACCTCCCAATGGGAAAACCTCGGGATCATGACCGACCTCACCGACTGGATCGAGGCCGACGGGATCAAATCGAGCGACTTCCTCGGGCCGGCCTGGCACGACATGAACGTGAACGGCCGCATCTACCAGATGCAATGGGACGCCGACCCCAACTTCCCGTTCTTCTACAACAAGGTCCTCTTCGAGAAGAGCGGGCTGGACCCCGACAAGCCGCCGACGACGATCGATGAGATCACCGAGTATTCGAAGAAGATCCTCCGCAAGTCGGGAGGGCGCGTCACGAAGATCGGAATCGTCCCTTGGGACCAGTACGGCATGTCCAACTCCGTCTTCACCTGGGGCTGGGCATTCGGCGGCTCCTTCTACGACGACAAGACGGGAGCCATCACGCCCGACAACGAATACGTCGTCAAGGCCCTCGAGTGGATATGCAACTTCGCGAAATCGGTCGGCGGGGCCAGCAACGTTTCCATCTCGCCGCCAGGGCTGACCCTGCACCCGATCAGCGGCGGAAACCTCGGGATGTCGGGTCTGGTCACCACCAACTACACCGACATCGTCAAGGCCAAGCCCACGAATGTGAAACTCGGGTCGGCCCTGTGGCCCTACCAGAAGCCCGGTAACGACAAGCCCGGCGCGGGCGCATGGATCGGAGGCTGGGCCGCCTTCATTCCGAAGGGCTCGAAGCACCCGAAGGAGGCATACGACTTCCTCAAGTGGTTCTCGGCCACGCCCGAGGGCACGAACCTCGCCTACAAGGGCGCCGGCTTCCCGCCGGCCTACGTGCACTCCCCCGCATTGAAGGCGTTGAAGGCGGACAAGAACTTGCGGCCCTACTACGACGTGCTCTACAGCACCGACCACTCCCGCCCGGCCATGCCCGTCGGCTCGTTCTACGCGACGCAGATCGACGAGCACGCGGCCAAGGCGCTTTTCGGTCAGACCACACCGCTGCAGGCGATGCGGACCGTCAAGGAGAACACCGAAAAGGAATTTGCTAGATTCAAGAAGCAGGTGAAGCAATGACTATCGCTGCCGCGTCAGTCCCCACTCCCGCCAAGGCCAAGCGAGGCCGCCAGCCGTGGACCGCGAAGAAGAAGCGCGATTTCTGGTGGGGCATGCTCTTTTGCTCACCCGCGATCATCGGTCTGTTGTGGTTTACCGCCTATCCGATCCTCATGTCGCTCTACTACAGCTTTACGTCATATACGATGGTGGGCCACAACACGCACTGGATCGGCCTCACCAACTACCGCGTGCTGTTCCACGACGGCACGTGGTGGAGCTCGCTGCAGAACACCTTCTACATGATGCTGTTCCTGGTCCCGGTCGGCATCATCTTCGCGCTGATCCTGGCGCTGCTATTGAAT
This sequence comes from Mycobacteriales bacterium, assembly GCA_038253135.1. Lineage (GTDB taxonomy): Bacteria > Actinomycetota > Actinomycetes > Mycobacteriales > QHCD01 > JBBSHJ01. The sequence continues at coordinate 7,958 of JBBSHJ010000060.1, forward strand.
CTGAAGGTGCGTTTCCAGTCGTTCTACCGGACGATCTTCTATCTGCCCACAATCGCGCCGCTGGTGGCATCGGTGGTCGCGTGGAGCTACATCTTCGACCCGCAGTTCGGAGTGCTCGACGACGTCCTCCGGCGCCTCCATGTGACCGCACCCGGCTGGCTCACCGACCCGGGCTGGACCAAGCCGGCCCTGGTCGTCTTCGGGCTGTGGGGCGTGGGTAACCTCATGATCATCTTGCTGGCCGGACTCCAGGAGGTGCCGGTCGACCTACAAGACGCGGCAAAGGTCGACGGCGCCGGGGTCTTCTCCCGGCTGCGGCACATCACCGTCCCCTTCATGTCGCCCTATCTCCTTTTCGCCCTGATCACCGGGCTGATCGCGATCTTCCAGTACTTCACCCCGCCGTACGTGCTCTTCAGCAGCACTACTGGCGCGGGACCGGCTAACTCGGCGATCCTGTCGAGCGTTTACCTGTATCAGAACGCATTCGTCTTCTTCAAGGTCGGCTACGCCTCAGCGATGGCGTGGTGCCTCTTCGTCATCGTCGCGGTCATCACGGTCGTGACCTTCCGCTTCGTCGGCCGCCGCGTCTACTACGCCGGCTCCTGATCCATCCTCAGTAGGAGGAGCTTTCATGGCATCTGTGACCGCTACGCCCACCATTGCCCCGACACCCCTGCGCGCGCGCAAGAAGGGCACCCGATGGGCGCGCTTCGTCGAGCATGTGGTGGCCCATGCGGTGCTCATCGTGATCAGCATCGTCTTCTTCGTGCCGTTCTTCTGGATGGTCGTCGGGTCCGTGAAGACCTTGGGTGACTGGGCTCGCGTTCCCGTCGTGTGGTTCCCGCACACGATCACCTTCGAGAACTACATCTATGGGCTTCGGGTGTTCCCGTTCGGACGCTATCTGTTCAACACCGTGATTCTGTGCGGCTCGACGATGATCGGTGCCGTTCTCTCCAGCTCGTTCATCGCCTACGGCCTCGCCCGGATCGAGTTCCCCGGACGCACAGCAATCTTCGTGACTCTCCTGTCGACCATGATGGTGCCGTATTTCGTCACTATGGTTCCGTTGTTCACGCTATTTCGCAGCATGGGATGGACTGGGACCTACGCGCCGTTGATCGTGCCCACGTTCTTCGGTGTGCCCTTCTTCGTCTTCCTGCTCCGACAGTTCTTTCGCAGCATCCCGAGTGAGTTGACGGAGGCGGCGCGCATCGACGGCGCCAACGAGCTGCGGATCTACTGGCAGGTGATCCTTCCGCTGGCGAAGCCCGCGCTGGCGGCGGTCGCGCTCTTCCAGTACCTCTTCATGTGGAACGACCTCCTCGGCCCGCTGATCTACATCAGCAACTCCGACCGCTACACGCTCGCCGTGGGGCTGATGTTCTTCAAGAACCAGTACTCGACCAGCATCGGCCCGATGATGGCGGCGAGCACGGCCATGGTGCTGCCGGTCATCGTCGTGTTCTTCCTGGCCCAGCGCTACTTCATCCAGGGCATCACGCTGACGGGTGTCAAGGGCTGAGCCCGCGCAAGAGAGGTCTTGCCGCGGCGCGCGAGTGGGTGTGAAGTGAGACCAACGCCCGCGACGGGAAGCAGACACAGAGCGCACCCAGCACCGTCAAGCTGACGCGTGGGCCGGTAGACGATGGCGCGAGGCAGCGGAGGCGTTCATGAGCGTGGGCGGCACGATCACCGGATCGGAGGCGGCCGCGGCACCTGCCGCCGCGGCGGACGCCCCCGGCAAGGTCCGCAACGTGGCCGTTGTCGGGCATACCGGGGCTGGCAAGACGACGCTGGTCGAGGTGCTCCTCGCCGCCACCGGCACCATCTCCCGCGCCGGGACGGTCGAGGACGGCACCACCGTCAGCGACGCCGACCCGGCCGAACACAAGCAGCAGCGCAGCGTCGCACTGTCGGTGGCGCCGATCGAGCAGGATGGCGTCACCGTCAATCTGCTCGACACCCCCGGCTACGCGGACTTCACCGGCGAGCTGCGGGCCGGGCTGCGCGCCGCCGACTGCGCGCTCTTCGTCGTCTCCGCGGCCGATGGTGTCGACGCCACGACCGTGACGTTGTGGGGTGAGTGCGCCGAGTCCGGTACGCCGCGGGCCCTCGTCATCACCCGGCTCGACCACCAGCGCGCTGACCTCGACGCGACGATGGCGACCTGCCAGGGCGCCTTCGGCGACAACGTGCTGCCGCTCTACGCACCTGTCCGCGACGGCTCCGGCGCCCTCACCGGCCTGGTCGGACTGCTCTCACAGACGGCATCGGACTACACCGACGGTTACCCGCCAAGGCCGCGGACGCCCGACGCCGACGAGCTGGCCGCCCTGCAGGCACAGCGCAACGCGCTGATCGAGGGCATCATCGGCGAGAGCGAGGACGAGAGCCTGATGGACCGCTACCTCGCGGGCGAATCCATCGACCTCGACACGCTCATCACCGATCTCGAGGCCGCCGTGGCCAGCGGCACCTTCTACCCCGTCATCCCGGTGTGCGCCCAGACCGCGATCGGGCTGGCCGAGCTGCTCGAGGTGCTGACCCGCGCGTTCCCGGCGCCCGACGAGCACCCCTTCCCCGACGTCACCACGATCGACGGCGACCCGGTCGTGGACCTCTCGTGCGACCCGAACGGCCCGCTGGTGGCCGAAGTAGTGCGGACCAGCGTGGATCCCTACGTCGGCCGGATCTCCCTGGTCCGCGTCTTCTCCGGGACCCTGCGGACCGACCTGCCGGTGCACGTCGCCGGGCACGGCCTCGCCGACCGCGGACACGCCGACCACGACGACGACGGGCGCGCCGGGCACCTGCACGCCCCGCTCGGCGTGACCCTGCGCCCGATCGACGCCTGCGCGGCCGGAGGGATCTGCGCGGTCACCAAACTGCCGACGGCAGCGACCGGCGACACCATCTCGGCAAAGGACAGTCCCCTGCTGGTCGCGCCGTGGCAGCTGCCGGAGCCGCTGCTCCCGATCGCGATCGAGGCGCACTCACGCAGCGACGAGGACGCCCTTGCCCGCGGCCTGGCCCGCCTCATCGCCGGCGATCCTTCGCTGCGGCTCGAGCGCAACGACGAGACCCACCAGCTCGTGCTGTGGTGCATGGGCGAGGCGCACGCCGACGTGATACTGGATCGGCTGCGCGAGCAGGGCGCCGCGCTCGACACGGTTCCCGTCGTGACGGCGTACCGCGAGACATTTGCCCAACCGGCGGCCGGCCACGGCCGGCATGTCAAGCAATCCGGTGGGCACGGGCAGTACGCCGTGTGCGACATCCAGGTCGAACCGCTCGAGGCCGGCGCCGGATTCGAGTTCGTCGACAAGATCGTGGGCGGCGCGATCCCCTCGGCCTTCGTCGCGTCGGTGGAAAAGGGCGTCCGCGCCCAGATGGGCCGCGGCATCTCCGCGGGGCGGCCGGTCATCGATATCCGCGTGACCTTGAGGGACGGCAAGACGCACAGCGTCGACTCGTCCGACGCGGCATTCCAGCAGGCGGGCGGTCTTGCCCTGCGGGAGGCAGCGGCCGCCGCGGGCACGGTCGTGCTCGAGCCCGTGCACCAGGTCGCGGTCACCGTCGCCGACCAGTACATCGGAGCGGTGCTCTCGAATTTGTCATCCCGCCGCGGCCACGTCACCGGCACCGAGCCGGTCGGCGGCGAGCGGACGCGGGTCTCCGCCGAAGTGCCCGAATCGGAGCTGCTGCGGTACGCCGTCGAATTGCGTTCCTTGACCGGTGGCAGCGGCCGGTTCTCGCGAAAATACGTCCGTCACCAGCCGATCCGCCCGGGCTGACCCAGCCCCTTACCCCGCCCGCGGCCACGCCGCGGCCAGCAGCTCCCGGGTGTCGGCCAAGAGCTCCGGGAGCACACGGGTGCGCCCGACGATCGGCATGAAATTCGAGTCGCCCGTCCAGCGCGGCACGATGTGCTGGTGCAGGTGGGCGGCAATGCCGGCGCCGGCCACGGCACCTTGATTCATCCCGATATTGAAGCCGTCCGGCGCGGCCACCGCACGGATCGTGCGCATCGATTGCTGCGTGAGACGGGTGAAGTCCTCAGCCTCCGCGTCGTCGAGATCGGTGTAGTCCGCGATGTGCCGGTAGGGCAGCACGAGAAGGTGCCCGGCGTTGTAGGGATAGAGGTTGAGCACCGCGTAGCCATGGCGGCCGTGCGCCACGATCAGGCCGGCCGCGTCATCACCCTTGGGCACCTGGCAGAACGGGCACTGAGACGCGCCGTCGCCGGCGGGCTTGCTCGCTCCGCGGATGTACGCCATCCGGTGCGGCGTCCAGAGCCGGTCGAACGCGTCCGGCGTCCCCGGACCGCTGGTGGTCATACCTCGACGGGCGCCGTCGGGGACTCGTTGCTGCGTGAGGCGGCCGCGACGACGATCGTGTCGACCGCCTCGCGCACGGGTACGCCGTTGCGTTGCGACCCGTCCCGGAAACGGAAGCTCACCGCCCCGGCCGTCACGTCATCGTCGCCGGCGATCAGCAGGTAGGGAACCTTCTGCTTGGTGTGCGTGCGGATCTTCTTCTGCATGCGGTCGGACGAATCGTCGACCTCGACGCGGATCCCGGCCGCTCGCAGCGTCTGCGCGACCGAGGTCAGATGCGCCACGTGCTGATCCGCGACCGGAATGCCGACCACCTGCACGGGCGCTAGCCACACGGGGAACGCGCCGGCGTAGTGCTCGGTGAGGATCCCGAAGAACCGCTCCTCGGATCCGAACAGGGCGCGGTGGATCATGTAGGGCCGCTTGCGGGTGCCGTCGGCGGCCTGGAACGTGATGTCGAAGCGGGTCGGGAGCTGGAAGTCGACCTGGATGGTCGAGAGCTGCCATTTCCGCCCGATCGCATCCTTGACGTGGATGTCGAGCTTGGGGGCGTAGAACGCGCCCTCTCCCCGTGCGACCTCGTAGTCCACTCCCGCGGTCTTGAGTGATTGCTCGAGCGCGGATTCGGCGGCGTCCCATTCCTCGATCGTCCCGACGAACTTCTCCGGGCGGGTCGAGAGGTCCGCGGTGAATTCGGTGAGACCGTAGTCGCGCAGCAGCCCGATCACGAATTGCAGCAGGCTGGCCAGCTCGTCCTGCAATTGCTCGGTCGTGCAGAAGATGTGCGCGTCGTCCTGGGTGAAGCCGCGGGCCCTGGTCAGGCCGTGCACGACACCGGACTTCTCGAAGCGGTAGACGGCGCCGAACTCGAACAGCCGCAAGGGCAGCTCGCGGTAGGACCGGCCGCGGGCCTTGTAGATCATGGTGTGCATGGGACAGTTCATCGGCTTGAGGTAGTAGTCCGCGCCGTCCATCGACAGCGGCGGGTACATCCCGTCGGCGTACCACTGCAGGTGTCCCGACGTCTCGAACAGGCCGGCCTTGCTCACGTGCGGGGTGTAGACGAATTCGTAGCCAGACTCCTCGTGCCGCGTTCGGGAGTATTCCTCCATCACGCGCCGGATGACGCCGCCCTTGGGGTGCCAGACCGCGAGTCCGGAGCCGATGTCGGGCGGGAAGCTGAAGAGGTCGAGCTCGGCTCCGAGCCGGCGGTGATCGCGGCGCTCCGCCTCGGCGAGCACGGCCAGGTGCTCGGCCAGCGCCTCCCGGGACTCCCATGCGGTGCCGTAGATGCGCTGCAGCTGGCGGTTCTTCTCATCACCGCGCCAGTACGCCGCCGCCGAGCGCATCAGCGCGAAGGCGGGAATGTCACGGGTCGTCGGCAGGTGCGGGCCCCGACACAGGTCCTTCCAGGCCGTCGCGCCATTGCGGTCGACATTGTCGTAGATGGTGAGCTGGCCCGCGCCCACCTCGACCGACGCACCCTCGGCCGCGTCCTCGGCCGACCCGCCCTTGAGGCCGATCAGCTCGAGCTTGTACGGCTCCGCGGCGAGCTCGGTCCGTGCCTCGTCGTCCGTGACGGGACGGCGTACGAACATCTGGCGCGCCTTGACGATGTCGCGCATCCGCTTCTCGATGCGCTTGAGGTCGTCGGGTTTGAACGGCTCGGTGACGTCGAAGTCGTAGTAGAAGCCGTTCTCCACCGGCGGCCCGATGCCCAGCTTCGCGTGGGGAAAGAGCTCCTGCACCGCCTGCGCGAGCACGTGCGCGGTCGAGTGCCGCAGCACGGCGCGACCGTCCTCGGACGCCAGGGCGACCGGAGTCACCTCGCTGTCCGCATCCGGCGCCCACGCCAGATCGCGCAGGTTTCCCTCGGCGTCGCGGGCGACGACGGCGTCGGTGATGCCGGCGGCAGCGACGGCGTCGGCGGCCGTCGTACCGGCCGGGACCACGACCGGAGGCGCTTCGCGAGTCACGGCGCCGATCCTATCCGCCCGGCATCCGGGCACCTTGGGATCCTGTCCGCCCCTGCCGGGTCGGGTCCGTCCGGCGGACCGTGAGCCGCGACTCGGCGACCGGGGTCAGCCCTTGACGGCGCCCGCGGTCAGGTCGGCGATGAACTGCCGCGCGCCGATCAGGAAGATCACGATCAGCGGGATGACGGCCAGCAGCGTTCCGGCCATCACCATGCTGTAGTCGGTGCTGTAGATGCCGTTGAGCTGGGACAGCGCGACCTGCAGGGTCTGCTTGTTGTGGTTGGTCAGGATCACCAGCGGCCACAGGTAGTCGTTCCATACGGTGATGAAGGTGAAGATCCCGAGGAACGCCAGGGCGGGACGCAGCGCCGGCAACGCGATGTTGAAGTAGAGCCGCATGAAATGACAGCCGTCGACCCGCCCGGCCTCGAGCAGCTCGTTGGGCAGGGCACCCTCGGCGTACTGCCGCATCCAGAAGATGCCGAAGGCGTTGACCATCGAAGGCACGATCAGCGCCTTGAACGACCCGACCCAGCCGAGGTGGGCCATGATCACGAACGACGGCACCAGCGACAGCTGGGTCGGGACGAGGAAGGTCGCCAGCAGGATGACGAAGAGAATCTTCTTTCCCGGGAAGTCGTACTTGGCGAAGACGAAGGCTGCCAGCGAGTCGAAGAAGAGCACCAGCGCCGTCGTCACGACTGCGACGAAGAGCGTGTTGAGCAGCGCGTGCCAGAAGCTGATGCTGTCGAAGACATGCCGCAGGTTGACCAGCAGCTTGCTGCCGAACCACAGCTTGGGTGGGTATTTGAAGATTTCCTCCGTGGTGCTGGTCGACATGACCAGCATCCAGTAGAAGGGGAAGAGCGACACGATGGCGCCGAGGATAAGCGCCAAATGCAAGATGCTCCGCTTCGCGATTCTCATCGACGATCAGTCCCTTCCCCGTAGCTGCACGAGTCTCCAGTTGATGATCGAGGCGATGAGGATGATGAGGAAAAGCGCCCAACCGAGCGCCGCGCCATAGCCGAACTGCTGCTGGGTGAAGGCCTGCTTGTAGAGATACAGCACCATCGTCTCACCGGCGTTGTTCGTGCCACCGCTGTTTCCCGGGATCAGGACCTGCGACTCTGTGAAGATCTGCAGGCCGCCGATCGTCGACATGATCACCGTGAAGAGGATGACCGGGCGTAGCAGCGGGATCGTGATCCGGAAGAAGGTCTGGACCTGGCTGGCACCGTCGACGCGGGCCGCCTCGAAGAGGTCACTGTTGATCGCTTGTAGCCCGGCGAGGTAGATGATCGCGTTGTAACCGGTCCATCGCCACACCACCATCGCGGCGATCGCGACTCTGATGCCCCACGGGTCGGTCAGCCACTGCACCTGCCCGCCGCCGAGCGCGTGCAGGAACGAATTCACGATGCCGAAGTTGTTGGCGAAGATCGAGCCGAAAATGATCGCGATGGCCACGATCGAGGTGATGTTCGGGATGAAATAGGCAACCCGGTACGCCGTCTTGAAACGGATCTGCGTATTGAGCAGGAAGGCGATCACCAGCGCGAGCATGAGCATCGGCACCGTCGAGATGACCCAGATCTCGACCGTGTGCAGCAGCGAATACCAGAACTCGTTGTCGTGGATCAGGTAGCCATACTGGCCCCAACCAACGTATTTCATCGAGCCGATGCCGTCCCACGCGTGGAACGACAAATAGATCGAGAAGATGATCGGGAAGATGCCGAAGGCTGCGAAGATGATGTAGAAGGGCGAGATCGCCAGGTAGAGCGACAGCAGTTCGCGCTTCCTCTTCGGTCGCTGCTGCCCCGTCGCCGCTGCCGTGGTAACGGCGCCGGGCCCCGGCGCTGCGGTGACCGCTGTCGTGGTCGTCATCTCACTCCACCCCTGCGTGCTTGAGCTGCTTGCGTGCCAGGGCCAGCGCGTCGTCCCAGGCGCGGTTCGGATCCTTGCCCGCATTTTCCACGTTGGTCAGCTCCGTCGTGATCGGTGTTGAGATCAGCGAGTCGTAGGGCCCGAGGAGGGCCGGCTTCACGTTCTTCGCGGACGTGCCCCAGACGTCGACCGTGCGCTGGCCGCCGAAGAACGGGTCGGGCTTGTCCATGGCCGGATCCGAGAGCGAGCTGATCGCGGACGGGAAGAGCTGGATGTCGGTGTAGGACTTGACCTGGTTGGCCGGCGACTGCAGCCACGCGATCAGCTTGAATGCGAGCGCGGGATCGCTGCAATATTTGGTGACCGACATGAAGGAACCGCCGCTGTTTCCCGCTCCGCCCGGTGCCCGGCAGCAATGCCACTTGCCCGACGTCGACCCGGCGCCATCGAGCATGATGAACGCCTCCCACACCGCGCCGACCGTGGTCGCGATCTTGCCGTTGGTCATCCCGGCAAACCAGTCCGGCTGGTTCTCGGCACTGCCGAGGGACAGGCCCATCTTCTTCGCCTTCACCGCGGTGTCCCAGGCATTCTTGACGCCCGACAGGTCGGCGAGCATCCTGCCGTCCGGACCCGAATACTGACGGGCCAGCTGAGCGACCATCTGTCCATAGATCGTGCTGATCGTGCCGACCAGCACCGTACCGGGAATCTTGGATTTAAGGACCGAGCCGACCTCGAGATAGTCGTCCCAGGTCTTGACCCGCTGAGAAACCGCGCCGGGATCCTGCGGCAGGCCGGCCTTGGCGAAAACGTCCCGCCGGTACATCAGCGCCGTGGGGCCGGTGTCCATCGGGAATCCGATCATCCGGCCCTCGGGCGTGACCCCTTGCTTCCATTTCCACGGCAGGTAGAGGGACTCGTACTGCTTGGCCCCGTGGTCGTAAAGATTGACGAATTGGTCTGAGTCCGGGAAGTACGTCGCGATGTCGCTGTTGATGCAGGCAATGTCCGGGACGGAAGCGCGCCCGGCAAGCGTCGTCAGCAGCGCCGGCTTGTAGCTGCCGCCGATCTTTTGGGCATCGAGCTTCAGCCCCGAGATCTTCTTGGGCGATTCGGCCAGCAGGCCGTCATCGATGGAGCGGTTCCAATACCAGAGGGTCAGCTTGTCCGAGGAATTCTTCGACGTTCCGAAGGCGCCGCACCCAGATGCTGCCGACAACCCCCCGAGACCGGCGACGCCGGCCGAGAGCCTCAGGAATCCCCGCCTGCTGCTTGCCATGTCAACCACACCCTCACCCCTGCGTCATGCCCCCGGTCGGTAGCCGATCGATCCGCACCACGGGCGCTCGGCCCACGAACGGCGTGCCCGGATCATGGCGACCGGCTGCGATCGTCACCACGTCGGGTGCAGTATGCCCATCAAGTCCGCACCAGCACGGCGCCAAACGGGTTGTGTCGGGCTGTTTTCGGTCACTGACCGGCCATTCGGCCGCGGCGGTGCGGCGATCCGGGATGAGAAATCGTTCTACCGGGACATTTGACCTGGAGCTCCGGGACCGGCTCTACGCGGTCTGGTGAGGGCGGCCCGTGAATCTCGGCCAGCACCGGACGCGGCCCGGAGGCGGGTGCCACCCGGGTGCGGCAAGCATGGCAGCCTGAGGCCATGCCGCAGCTTCGTTGGGGAATCATCGGTGCCGGCCGGATCGCCGGCGCGTTCGCTCGGGGCGTCGCCGCGTCGCGGTCATCGACGCTCGTCGCCGTCGCCAGCCGCCGGCAACGCTCGGCCGACGCGTTCGCCGCCGAGCACCACATCCCGAGGGCGCACGCCGGCTACGACGATCTCCTCGCCGACCCGTCGGTCGACGCCGTCTATGTCGCGACCCCTCACCCGATGCACGCGCGGTGGGCCATCCGCGCCGCGCAGGCCGGCAAGCACGTGCTGTGCGAGAAGCCGCTCGGGCTCAACCATCCCCAGTCGATGGCCATGTTCGAAGCGGCCGCGGCCCATGACGTGTTCTGCATGGAGGCGTTCATGTATCGCTGCCATCCGCAGATCGCGCGGGCCGCGCAGCTCATCCGTGACGGCGCCCTCGGCACCGTCGAGGTGATCGAGGCCACCTTCGCCTTCGCCTCGACGCCCAACCCGGGCAGCCGGCTCTGGGAGCTCGCACTCGGCGGTGGCGGCATTCTCGATCTCGGTTGCTACCCGGTGTCGGCGGCACGGCTTTTCGCCGGCGCAGCGGCGGGCCTGGCCGACGGCGAGGGAAACGCACTGGCCGCCGATCCGATCGAGTCCGCCTACGCCGGCCGGCTCGGCGAGACCGGTGTGGACGAGGTTGCCGCCGCGCAGCTCACCTTCGCCGACGGTGTGATCGCCCACATCCTGACCGGGATCACGGTCGCCGCCGACAACGTCGTCCGCGTGCGCGGCACCAAGGGCACGCTGAGCATCCCGTCGCCGTGGGTCCCGCAGGGCGACGCCGAGCTGCGGGTCGCGCGCGGCGACGAGACCGAGGCGATCGTCGTACCCAACGACGCCGATCTTTACGCCCTCGAGGCCGACGCGGTAGCGGAGGGTCTCGCGGCGCGCCAGTCGCCAGCCATGCCGTGGGCGGACACCCTCGGCAACATGCGGGTGTTGGACGCCTGGCGGGCCAAGCTCGGGCTTGTCTATCCGGACGAGCGGCCCGAGACCGACGGGCAGGAGGTCGACCTCGCCGGCCGCGCCGTGACGGTGGGCCGGCGCGAGCCCATGCGCTATGGCGAGCTCGAGGGCGTCGGCAAGCCGGTGTCGCGGCTGGTCCTGGGGGTCGACAACCACGCCGACTGGCCGCACGCGTCGGCGATGTTCGACGACTTCGTGACCCGCGGCGGTACGACGTTCGACACCGCCTACATCTATGGCGGCGGCGCCTGCGAGCGGGTGCTCGGCCGGTGGATCGAGCGGCGCGGCGTGCGGCAGGACGTGGTCGTGCTCGGCAAGGGAGCGCACACGCCGCACGACAACCCCGGCGCGATCGCGCCGCAGCTCACCGAAAGCCTCAAGCGGCTCCGCACCGACTACCTCGACATCTACATGCTGCACCGCGACAATCCGGCGATCCCCGCGGGCGAATTCGTCGAGGCGCTCAACGCGGAGTTGCGGTCGGGGCGGATCCACACCTTCGGCGGCTCCAACTGGTCGATCGCCCGGATCGAGGAGGCGAACGCGTACGCCGCCGAGCACGGCCTGGTGGGATTCCGCGCGCTGAGCAACAACTTCAGCCTGGCCCGGATGGTTGAGCCGGTCTGGACGGGGTGCATCGCGGCATCGGATCCCGACTCGATCGCGTGGCTGACGAAGCACCAGATGCCGCTGCTGCCCTGGTCGAGCCAGGCCCGCGGCTTCTTCGTCCCCGGCATCGCCGCTCCGGACAAGCGCGATGATCCGGAGCTGGTGCGCGCGTGGTATTCGGATGACAACTTCGCCCGCAAGGCGCGGGCCGAGGAGCTGGCCGCCAAACGCGGCGTCGAGCCGATCAACATCGCGCTCGCCTACGTCCTGGCGCAACCGTTCCCGACGTACACGCTGATCGGCCCGCGCCGGATCGCGGAAACCCGCAGCTCCTTCGCCGCGCTCGGCGTCGAGCTCGATCCGGACGAGGTGCGCTGGCTCGCCGAGGGCTGAGCAGAAGGTGTCGGTGGGCGATACTGGAATCGAACCAGTGACCTCTCGCGTGTGAGGCGAGCGCTCTAACCGCTGAGCCAATCGCCCGCGCTGGCGGACAGTCGAACTATACGGGATCCCCCTGCCGTTCTCCGGTACGGCGCCCGCCGACTCA
>JBBSHJ010000061.1:0-19262 GCA_038253135.1 Mycobacteriales bacterium
GGGCGGGTTCACCGCGACCGGCCCGAACGGGAGCGCCATCGCCGTCCCGAACGGCAAGCCCGCGGTCATTTACTTCTTCACCGCCGGATGTAGCCAAGGCGCACCCGCGGTCGCGGCGGCGCAACGTCGAGTATCCCGGGCGAGCTACATCGCGGTCGATCTCGACCCCGGCGAGACCGCCGACCACGCCCGCTCCGTGCTGCGTGCCGCCGGCGCTACCGATACCGGCCTGGCAGTCAGCACCGACACCTCGCTTGTGACCACCTACGGCGTATCGACCGTGGGCACCACCGTGGTCATCGACACCACCGGCAAGCCCGTCTACACCGGCGTGGAAGCCAGCACCGACCAGATCACCGCCGCCGTCGCGACCGCGCAGCGTGACGCGTGAGCCCGCTGGTCGCGGCCGCGTTCGGCGCCGGCCTGCTCGCCCCGGTCAACCCCTGCGGATTCGCCCTGCTCCCGGCCTACCTCAGCACCTTCTTGCAACCCACCGCCGTAGGTGCGGCTGCACCTCTTGCCCAGCGGCTGCGTGCCGCGCTGCGCACCGGCGCGGCAATCACGACCGGGTTTGTGCTCGCCGTGACTGCCGTCGGCGCCGGACTCGCCGCCGGGCTGCGCTCGGTCATCGACCTCATGCCCTGGCTCGCCGTCAGCGTCGGTGTCGTCCTCATGGTCGCCGGCGTAGTAATGCTGCTCGGCCGACACATCCCAGTCAGACTGCCCGGCGTCCGCGTGACTGCTGCGCCCGGCAAGTCGCTCTGGCGGCTGGTCGGATTCGGCGCCGGCTACGCACTGGCATCCGCGTCCTGCACACTGACCATCCTGCTCGCCGTGGTCACCCAAGCCGTCACCGCCGAGACCGTGGCCGGCGTCATCACCGTCTTCGCCGCGAACGCCACCGGGTCCGCGCTCGTGCTGCTTGCCCTCGCCGTCGCTGCCGCCCTCACCCATACCGCCCTGTCCGCCGCTCTGGGTGGCATCGCACGCTACCTGCCCCGCATCTCCGGCGCCCTGCTGGCCGCCTCCGGCGGCTACCTGATCGCTTACTGGCTCCCACACCTCGACGGGTCCACACCCACCCAAACCTCCGGGCTCGACCACGCCTCGGCGTCCGCCACCGCCTGGATCGGCGCCAACCAAACCACCGTTGCCGTTACCACACTGAGCGTCATCGCCGCCGCTGTAGTCATCTCCGTGATCACCGGGCACCGGCATCGCTCCGACGCGCAAGCAACCGATTGCTGCACCGCCGACGGGGACGGCGCTGCCCCGCCTGCCCCGCCTCGACCAACCAGCGACCCGGGCCCAGATGCCAGCCGCACGGCCGTCTCTCGGCACCGCCCCGGATAACGTCGCGAGCGTGACGATCCTCCGCTCCCTGTTGCTGTTCGTACTCGCCGCCCTCGCCGAGATCGGCGGCGCCTGGCTCATCTGGCAAGGCTGGCGCGAACACCGCGGCAGCCTCTGGATCGCCGGCGGCATCCTCGCCCTCGGCGCCTACGGCTTCGTCGCCACCTTCCAACCCGACTCCCACTTCGGCCGCATCCTCGCGGCCTACGGCGGCGTCTTCGTCGCCGGCTCCCTGGCCTGGGCTGCGATCGCCGACCACTACCGCCCCGACCGCTATGACCTCATCGGCGCCGGCATCTGCCTGCTCGGCGTCGCCGTCATCATGTACGCACCGCGAGCCTGACCGGGACACCTCCATGACCGACCAGACCGAAGCCAACAAGTTCCTCGTCGCCCGACTCGTCAACGAGGTCATCAACGGCGGCAAGCTCGACATGATCGGCCAGCTCTACGCACCACACCTGACCACAGCTGCCCGGGACTGGATCGCCTCATTCCGTGACGCGTTCCCCGACGTCCACATGCGCACCGTGCAACTCGTAGCCGAAGCTGACACCGTCGTCGGCCGCTTCACCTGCACCGGCACCCACCGCGGAACCTGGCGCAGCCATCCGCCCACCAGCAAACGGTTCACCGACATCGACGAAATCAACCTCTACCACGTCCGAAACGGCAAGATCACCGACACCTGGAACCTCGAAGACAACCTCGAACGACTCACCCAACTCGGCCTACTCCCGAACCACGGACAGGCCGAGACATAAGTCCCCCAGCAGGACGATCGCCGCTCGATACCCGACAAGAACCGGGCGAGCGCATGTCCCGTGAGCAGACCAGCGGCGAGGTCGGGCATTCCATCTACGCCGCGCCCGCCGCTCGCGCATAAGGCGTCGGCAGGGCACAACTCGACGCACTGATCGCTTCGACCGACGCTGGCGGTACCTGGATCATCCAGTCCGGCACCTTCCCAGAAGGACGCCGCCAGCGCCCGCCTTCCACCACAATTGACTGGTGCAGAGAAGGCACCCGTCTGCCGGTTGCCTACGCGGGTGGGCCCTCGCGCAATGGCTCGAGACCTCTGCCGTCAACGATACGGCCCATCCAGCCGCTTGAGGCCGCCGGCGACGCCCGACAGTGCTCGCAGGCCTTCGGTGGGTCGACGTGACCGGGCCGATCATGGACTTGGTGACGCAAGATAGCCGATCATGCGGTTGGTGATGGCCGTCAGCAGTTCGAGGTCGTGCCCCTCCGCGGCAGGGCGGGCCGGCCGGGCCAGCCGATCGGCCGCGCCGAGGGCCGTTCCAGCGGCCAACGTGTACGCGGCGTTCGTCAACTCCCAGACAATGTCGCGTTCCGCCGTCCAGATCGTCTCAAACGTGCGATCGGAGTCGGTGCCCGCACGCTGGCCGGGCGTTTCCCAACCCGCCAGGCAGGCCGACACCCGAGGCCCGGCGGTGATCACTATCCACTCACGGCGCAGGGGATGGTCCGGCACGAAAGGGATTTCCATCGGATGCCGATCCAGGTCCACCGGACCGGTGAATTCGGCGAAGACAAAGGCCGTCTGAGCGGTACGAGCGAGCTCGACCCACCGCCGTTCCGCGGCGCGGTACTGGCTCTCGGTCTGAAAGCCGCCGATGAGGACGGTCGAGGGGCCGGCCGAGGAGCACTCGTCCTCGATGGCTCGACTCAGCGCGATGACGGCGTGCTTGCGCAGCCGGTGCACGGGCAGCTGCGGGCGGCGGCGGCGCAGGAATGCGAACAGCGACAGCTCGGGCGTGTCGGTGCTGAGCTGGGCTCGCTCGATCGCGGTCGCCAGGGACCGCCCGTCGGCGCGGTCCGTGAGCACGCGGGTGAGCAACGCGACCGTCTCGGCCGGGTACCGCCGCTGGCGACCCGCCGTCCGCGCCGGGGTGGGGAACCCGTAGCGGCTCTCCCACATGCGCAGGGTGCCGGCGCGGACGCCGGTGCGCTCCGCGAGCTCACCGATGGTCAAGGCGTCTGGTTGTTCTCTCGGGCCGATCATCGCTCCCCATGGTCTATCTCACGTGATGTTTAAGAATATCTCAACGCTATGTGCGTTACGATAGCGGAATGACGAAGTCCATCAGACCGACCGAGGGGAAGCGCTCGTGAGCAGCACACAGGAAGCCGTCGACGTCGATGTCGACATCAGCACCGTCTACAACCAGTGGACCCAGTTCACCGAGTTCCCGCGATTCATGAGGGGGGTCGACTCCATCACCCAGACCGATGACACGCGCCAGCACTGGGTGACGTCGATCGCCGGGGTGACCCGCGAGTTCGACACCGTCATCACCGAGCAGCACCCCGACGAGCGAGTGGCGTGGAAGAGCGTCGAAGGCACCGGGCACGCCGGCGTCGTCACGTTCCACCGGCTCGGCGACAACCAGACCCGCGTGATGGTGCAGCTGGACATGGCCCCGGAGGGATTCGCGGAGAAGGCCGCCGACGCGCTCGGATTGGTCGATCGTCAGGTCACGGCGGACCTGAAGGAATTCAAGGCCTTCATCGAGACCCGCGGCTCGGCGACCGGTGACTGGCGTGGAGATGTCGATCGTCAGAGCTAGCCGCGCCGCCGGCAGATCACCAGGTGACGGCCGAGGGGCACGAGCCGTGCGGCGTATGAGATTCGCGACGGCACCATCAGGCACCTACGCCCGAGGGAGAGGGGAGCGATGGCCGAGCAGAAAGACACCCAACCGGTGTCCCCCAGCACCAAGGCGGCCGCCGAGGCCGACGCATCTCGACCGAGCCAATGGTGGGAGGGCCACGGCACCGGATTCTGGTTCCTGGTTGCCGTGGCCGCCTTGATCGTCTTCGGGGTCGTGCTGGGCGTGGTTATCGGGATTTCCCGGGGATCCGGCAGTTCGTCCAACAATCCGAGCCTGGGACCACCAGCTATCACGCGCACGGTGGTGGCACGAACCGCCTGACTTGCCGTCGCGACGTCTCGTCCCCCCGTCGACCGCTTGCCCCGCGCACTCCGATCGGCGGGCGCCTTGGCCGGCCCTATGCGGCGATCAGGGCGATCGGAAGCGGTTCGGCGTGGACCACGATCAATTGGCTGACGGCACGAGTGAGCGCGACGTAGAGGCGGTTGAGGCCGCGGGGGCCGGCGGCGATCTGGGCGGGTTCGAGTAGCACGACGTGGTCGAATTCGAGGCCGTTGACGACAGTGGCGGGTACGACGGTGACCCGGGGTTCGGTTTGTTCGACGTTGGCGTCCAGGTCGAGGTGCTCGATCCCGGCCGCGGCGAGGGCCGCGCTCACGGCGCTGGTCTGCGGCTCGGGGACGATGATGCCGATCGAGCCGTCCCGGCGCAGGAGTTCTTCGGTGGCGATCAGGATTGCGGCGATCGGCTCGTCGCTGGTGCGGATCTGCACGGCGTCGGGCTCGCCGCGGCGCACCGAGCGGGCCGGTGCCAGGGCGGGGCCGATGGTGGGCAGCAGCCGGTTGGCCAGCTTGAGGATCTCTTCGGGTACCCGGTAGGCCAGCGACAGCTCGGTGATCGTGGCGGCGGGTTTGCCCAGTGGCACGAGGACGTCGGTCCAGGCGGTGGCGGCCCACGGGGTGGTGCCTTGGGCGAGGTCCCCGAGCACGGTGATGGAGCCGGTTTCGGCGCGGCGGCCGATCGCGCGGGCCTGCATCGGGGACAGGTCCTGGGCTTCGTCGATGACGACGTGCCCGACCTGGTGGGTGCGCTCGAGCAAATCGGCGATCTCATCGAGCAGGACCGCGTCGGCGCGGGACCATCGCGCCGTCTTCGCCGTGCGCGCCGGCCGGGTCCACACCAGCGCGTGCTGCTCGGTCTCGGTGAGATCGTCGCGGGCGCATCGGGCCAAGAACTCCGGGTCGCAGAACAGCCGGTGCAGCACGGTTTCTGGTGCGACGGCCGGCCACAACCCGTCGACCGCGTCGCGTACGTCGCGGCTGCGGGCCAGGCGGGTGGCCTCGCGCTCGGTCAGCGTGCCGCCGTCGTCCTCGCGCTGGCGGCGCAGGTCCGCCGCGATCCGCGTGGGCAGCCGGGAGCGGGCCGCGCTGTACCGCACCTCGCCGCGGCGCAGCTCCTCGAGGTACCGGCGTAGCCGCGGCTCGGGCACCCGGTAACGCCGGGCGCCCAGCGTGATCGTGAGCGGTCCGGTCGGCCCGGTGATACCGCAATACACCGCCCGCCGCAGCACCCCCGCCATCCGTGCGTCGGCCTTGACCAGGGCCGCGGCCGGCGAGTCCTGGGCCGTGATCGGCACCCGCTCGACCAGCTCATCGACGGTCACCTGGCACACGTCGATCTCCCCCAACGCCGGCAGCACCGCGGCCACGTAGCCCAAAAACGCCCGGTTCGGGCCGACGATCAGCACGCCGGCGCGGCGCAGCTTCTCCGGATAGGTGTAGAGCAGGTACGCCGCCCGGTGCAGCCCGACCGCGGTCTTGCCCGTCCCCGGCGCGCCCTGGATGCACAGATCATCCCCGAGCGCTTCACGGACCATCTCATCTTGATCCGGCGCGATCGTGGCCACGATGTCGCGCATCGGCCCGACCCGCGGCCGCTCGATCTCCGCCGCCAGCAGCACGCTGCCCTTGCCCTGCCCGGCCGCGATGTCCTCATCCTCGAACGAGCTCAGCGCCCCGGCGTGGAAGCCGAACCGGCGCCGCCGGCGTACCCCCATCGGCTCCGCCGCGGTCGCCCGATAGAAACCCACCGACACCGGCGCCCGCCAATCCACCACCAACGGCTCCGCCGCCGGATCACGAATATGCCGACGGCCGATATGCAACACACCACCAGCACCATCGGTCCGCCCGAAAAACGGCGGCACCAACGGGTCATCGGCCAGCGACGCCAACCGCTCCGCCCGCAACCTGCCCATGCCCCACTGGCCGAGTTGCGCGGTCACGGCCCACTCGCCGACGGCGACGCTGGCCGGATCGAGGGCCTGGGTCTCGACCCGCATGCCAGCGAGCGATTCCCGCGCCTTGGCCAAGTGCTTGCGCTCGGCGATGAGGACGGGATCGGCGGATTCGCCTGCAGTGTCGGCGTTTCCGGCTTCAACAACGGTTGAGATGGCAGCGGCTGCGGCGGTGTGCTCGGCGGCAGCGGCTTGGGTCAGACTCTCGGGAGACGGCCTTTCCGGCGGATGAGAATGCTTAGGCGTCACGAATCCGCGGACCTTACTCCGGGACTCGGCATACCGCGACCGAATATTGCGGCCGCGGTACGCCGGTCAGCTGACGGGCCGGATCAATGCCCCGGTACGTCGTCGTCTGGCACATCGTCGTCGGGTACGTCGTCCTCGCGTCCGGCGACCAGGCCGTCCGCGGGCGTCAGGCCGGGCTCATCGCCGGCGTCGTCCTCGGCATCGGTTTCCGCAAGCAGCAGATAAAGCTCGCGGCGGGCGTCGCTGATGATGCGGCTGGCCTGCCGGACCTGCTCCTCACTCCCGGTCCGGAAAACCTGGATCGCGGCGAAGATCAGCTGCTTGCCCTCCTCGCGGATCTGCACGGTGAGGTCGTCGGAGTCATCCGCCGTGTCGTCCCAGATGGCGTCCAGCTCGGATCGGTGCTCGTCGACGTATTTCTGGCCGGCCTCGGTGAGCGAGACCTGCCGGCGACCGTCGATGTGCGCGATCCGCACGAGCCCCTCGTCCTCCATCAGGGACAGGGCGGGATAGACCGAGCCGGGGCTCGGCCGCCAGGCCCCGTTGCTGCGGCCGGAGATCTCCTGGATCAGTTGGTATCCGTGCATCGGTTCCTCGGCCAGCAGGGCGAGGATCGCGTTGCGGACATCGCCGCGCCCGCGCCGGCCGCCCCGGCCGCGCCGCCCGGCGGGACCTGAGTGCCGGCGTCCGCGCGGTCCGCCGGGTCCGAACGGCCCGCGAGGTCCGAACGGGCCGCGAGGTCCGAAGGGCCCGTTCGGTCCGAACGGCCCGCTGGGTCCGAAGAACTCGCCGAAGTTCGGACCGCCCATGCCGGGCCCGAAGCCGGGTCCCGGTCCGTGCCGGCGCTCCCGCGGTCCGTGCCGATGCTCGCCGTGGTCCCGGTGCCGCTGGCCGCGCTCGTGGGCTCGCTCGCGTCCGCGCTCCATTCGCTCGCGACGGCGTTCGCGCGCCCAGTCGCTGTCGTCCGTCCCGCTGTTGTCGGCACCGCTGTTCTCGGTACCGCTCTGCCTGTCGTTGTCCGTGCCGGCGGGGTGCTCGGCTTCGGTCCGGCCGGCGTCCTCGGGATGCGGGTCGTCGGGATGCGGCGGGGGCGGCGGGCTGGGCGGTCCCCCGCGGCCGCCCCACTCGTCGCCGTCCAGGCGCTTGGTGTCCTGCTGGTCGCGATCGTCCGGACCCGCGGGCCCGTCGTCGCGGGTGGCGCCGGTACGTCGCGGCCCGGCCTGGTCGACCAGGCGCGAGATGGCGCCGGAGATCTCGTCGGCAAGGCTCGGATCGATGTTCCGCAGCCGCCGCCAGATGTCATCGCTTTTCATGGGGTTCTCCTGTTCATGAGTCATAGGCGATACATCAACGATATATCGTTACCTATCGTTTGCCAAGGCCTTCGGCGGACCAATCTCGAGTCGGGCGCTGCGGCGCGGGTGCCCGGCGGTCAGGCGGTCGGGCGGCGCTGGAGTTCGCGGGCGACCATCTGCAGCGCGGCGTCGAGATCGAGATCGTCCGACTGCGAGCCGAGGACGCGGGTGAGCCCGCGGGTCAGGCCGGCCAGGTGCAGGACGAGATAGGCGAGCTCTTCGGCCGAGAGTCCGGCCAGCAGTGACCGGGTGGTGGCGGCGACCTGATCCGATTCGGGTTCCTCGAACGTCGTCCAGAGCGTCATGAGCGCCATGGCCGTCTCGGCGAGCTCCTGATGCCCGCGGGGTTCGGCGGTGCGAGCGGTCGCCGCGGCGCGCTCGCGGGCCGCGGCCGCGAGGCGGGAGACGTAGCGGCGTACCTCGGCGAACCTGCCGTCGCCGAGCTCAGCAGTTTCTCCCACGCTCCGACGGTACGCCGCGCGGCCCCGCGCGGAGAGTCCGGACTGACGACCACGACATGGCGACTAGGGTTTGCGCAGCGATCCGCCGCCACCGCGGCGACATCGTGACCGCGCTTCGGGCCCCTCGGCGCCAGGGCCGAGCCGCCATCGAAGCGCATGCCGCTCACCCGCCGCATCGCCGACCACGGGAACGCCGATGACCGATGCACCTGCCGCCCTGCCCGGGGGCGTCGTGCCTCCGCTCTGCACGCCCCTTTCCGGCGACGATGAGGTGGACGTCGCCTCGGTACGCCGGCTGGTCGAGCACGTGCTCGCGGCCGGTGTCGCCGGGGTATTCGTCGCCGGCTCGACCGGCGAGGCGGCCTACCTGCCGGACCGGTTGCGTGCGGACATGCTCGCCGCCACCGTCGATGCCGTGGCCGGGCGCGTGCCGGTGTGGTGCGGCGTCATCGACACGAGCACGCGCCGGATGCTCGAGCATGCCCGGGTGGCACAGCGGCTCGGCGCCAGCGCACTCGTGGCCACGGTTCCGTTCTACTC
The DNA here is from genome assembly GCA_038253135.1 of Mycobacteriales bacterium. Taxonomy (GTDB): domain Bacteria; phylum Actinomycetota; class Actinomycetes; order Mycobacteriales; family QHCD01; genus JBBSHJ01. Next base: position 8,891 of record JBBSHJ010000061.1, read on the forward strand.
GCCGACGTCGCCCGCCGAATGGCCCGGGCATTTCGCCGCCCTCCACGACGCCGTCGATCTGCCGGTGCTGGCCTACAACATCCCGGCCGCCGTGCATTCCGAGTTACGCCCGGAGACGACCGCCGCGCTCGCCGAAGCCGGGCTCATCGACGGCATCAAGGATTCCAGCGGCAACCTCGACGTGCTGCGGTCGACGCTGGATCTCATGCAGGGAAAGGGTTTTCGGGTCTACACCGGATCGGAGTCGTTGACCGATCTGGCGCTGGTGCTCGGCGCTGACGGGTTGGTTCCCGGGCTCGGGAATGTCGATCCGGCCGGCTATGTCCGCATTTGCGAGGCGGTACGCCGGGGCGACCTGCCGGCCGCGCGCGCGGAACAGGATCGGATCCGCACGCTGCAGGGGATCGTTGACGTGCCCGACCGGGGGAGGATGGGACCGTATTCCGCCGCCATCGGCGCGTTCAAGGAAGCCGCCCATCAGCTCGGCGCGATCGCCACCGCCCGCACCAATCCGCCGATGGTCCCGCTCGACGACGGTGAGAAGCGCGGGATCGCCCGGATCCTCGCCGCGACGGGCCTCTCACCCGATCAACCGGCCGAGACCACCGCCCAGAGCGCTTCGTAGGCGCGGGCCGCCTCGCTGTTCGGGGCGAACAGAGGAAGCGGCTCGCGGCGCACCGCCATCTGCTCGACCGTCGACGCTGACGGTACGACGATTCCGGTGATCTCCTCACCGATGCCGGCCAACAACGCCGCCATCACCTCGTGGTGCAGCCTCTTGCGCCGGTCGGCCATCGAGAAGAAGGCGCGAATCGCCGGTCGTCGTCCGTCAAAATCGCCGACGAATTCCCGCAGTTGCCCGAAGGTGTGCACCGACAGCGTCGTCGGGATGAGCGGCACGATAAGCATGTCGGCGGCCTCGAGCACGTTCTCCGACACCAGCGAGGCGCTGGGCGGGCAGTCGAGGATTACCACGTCGTAGTCGTCGTCGACCCCGCGCACGAGCTGCCGCAGCGCCCGGGTCGGCTTCTTGCGGTCGTCGAGGTCGAGATCCATGCTGCGATAGCGGAAATCGGCCGGCACCAGGTCGAGCCGGGCGATGTCGGTCTCCTTGATCACGTCGTCGAGGTCGCGCCGGCGGGAAATCAACGCGCGGCCGCCGCCGCGGACCTTGGGCCGGACACGGAAGAGATACGTCGCCGATCCCTGCGGATCGAGGTCCCACAGCAGGGTGCGGGCGCCGTCCCGGGCGGCCAGATACGCGAGGTTGACCGCCGCCGACGTCTTGCCGACGCCGCCCTTGATGTTGTACGACGCGTAGGTCCGCACCGTCAGGCCCGCAGCTTTGTCGCATTGCCACCGGTGAGGTCGGCCATGGCCCGGCGCACTACGGGGCGCCTGAATCGCTGCCAGTTTTGCTCGAATTCCGCGCGCACTGCTCGTTCCTGCTCGTCGAGTCCGGTCGTCGCCGCGCCCAGCGCCAGCATCGTCGGCGCCGACACATCGGTATCACTGATCAGATCGGCGGCGGTTTGGTGGATCAGCTGGCTCTGCACATGGGCGTCCTGGAGCCGGCCGAGGCATTCCTGCAGGTCCTTCAGCCCGCGCAACGCCGGTGTGTACGACGCCGGGTCGAGCACGGGCTTGAAGGCATCGAGCAGGTAGCGCAGCTCCTTGCACCGCTTGCGCAGGTCGTGCAGATCCTCGACCGGGCTCTTCGGCGTGATCGCTCCGCCCCGCTTGCGCACCTTGCGATAGGACCGGTCGATCCGAGAGACGGCGAGCTGCTCGACCGTGCGCTCCGGCGTCGCCGGCACGGTTTCCAGCGCATCCCGCCAGCTTGTCGTGAAATCGCGGTACGCCGTGCCCCGCACATGCCGGCGCAGCTTGCGGAATTCGACTCCGCGGCGGCGGCGCAACTCGGTGACCACGGGAGCCAGCAGCGGATCGTCCGCGTCGATGGCATTGTCGCCCATCTGCAGCCCGAGCAGGAAGACGTCGAGGTCCCGGGTCGGGGTGGTCAGATCTCCCAGCCGGCGCAGCTCGGGCGCGAGGCTGGCCACCACCTTTTCCGGCAGAACCTCTCCGGCCAGCTTCACCATCGACCGCGAGCGGCGTACCGCCACCCGGAAATCGTGCAGGAACTCCGTGTCGATGTCGTCGGCGACGCCGGGGCCGGCCTCGACGATGATGTCGAGCCAGTTCAGCAGCGTCGCCGCAACCGCCGAGGCCGCGTCCTTCTCACCACCGATGTCCCTGGCGGCCGGGGAGCGGGCCACGCCGCCGGGCAGCGGCTCGGCGGCGCGGACCGTGATCGGTTCGGCCCGGGCGAGCAGCATCACCAGGGCGTCCGTCTCGGCGGCGTAGCCGCGCAGCGGCGCCAGCCGGAAGGCGAGCGCCGCGCCATCAAAGCCCGGAGCGGTCTCCAGCACGCCGCGGGCGACGGTCTTGCGATGCTCGTCGAGCAGGCGGACCGGCCGGCTCTCGACCCGGCCGGACGCGATCTCGACCAGAGCCCGCGGGTGCACGAGCGATCGGATCGCGGCCCACTCGGGGCGGTTCGGGAGCACGTCGTGGGCAAGGGCCGGCCAGCGGACAACCGGCCCGTCGGCGTCCACCGGCCCGGCCGATCCCGTGAGCACCAGCCGCGACCGGCCGCGCGCGCGCTCGTGCCGCAACGCGATGCCCGCCCCGGCGAGGCGGCCGTCCGGCGTGTCCAGCCAGGTAGCGCGGGAGCGATGTACGGCGTCCGCCTCGACAGTGCCCCGGTCGCCGAGTGCGGCAAGGATCTCGGCGAGCGGGTCGTCGCCCCGTACGGTCAGCCGGTGGTTCGGCGTACCGTGCCCGGCCTGCTCCGACGCCACCCGCGCTCCTTCGCACTGCCGTGCCGCCGGATTTCAGGCATCCGGCGGCGAGACCCGAATCCGCAAGGCGACAGTCTATCGGCGCCCGGTGAACCGGCCCGGATCCACGCAAGCACTGGCACGACGGCGCGCGGAGCAGGTAGCGTCCGCCGAAGGACGCCGTCGTTCCGGGAGGCGCAGATGGCTCGCTCCAGCTCGGTGAGATCGAAGAAGCCGAACGCGCTCACCACGCTGTCGCACCACTGGCGCCGGCTGGTGCTGGTCGGCGGGATCGATGCCCTCGCCGGGATCGTGTCCTTGGCCCTGCCCGGCGCGACGCTGGTCGCACTCGCGATCATCCTCGGGCTCGTGCTGCTGATCGGTGGCGCCGTCGCCGTGCAGAACGGGCTGCACGAGCAGCTGTGGTGGCCGGTCATTCTCGGTGCCCTGTCGATCTTTGCCGCGATCCTGTGCTTCATCTCTCCCGGGGTCGGCGCCTACGCGATCCTCTTCGGCACGGCGCTGCTCTTCTTCTTCGCGGGCATCGGCGAGATGCTGCTCGCCTCGCAGCGGGGCGCCAACCGGCTCTGGTGGCTGGTCCTCGGCGCGCTGACCTTCATCGCCAGCCTGGTGATGTTCGCGTTCCCGGGCGTCGCCTACGCGACCGTCGCACTGACCGTCGGCTCCAGCTTCCTGCTGCGCGGCATGGGTGAGCTCGTGCTCGCGGCCCGCATCCGCTCCCTGGATCGCTGACCAGCCACCGAGAGACCGAAACACGGGCGGCCATTGAGCATGGCCGCCCGTGTTGAGACGCTCGATCTGCCGTCACTTCGACGACTGGCACTTCCCGAACTCCTCGGTGACCTTCTTCAAGTCGCCCTTGCTCTTGAGGACGTCGCCTGGATTATTAGAGTTGAACGCGTCCTTGTTGCCCTTCACCGCGTCCTTGAGGGCTGATCCCTTGAAATACTTTCTGGCGACCTTCGCTAGGCACTTGGCCTGCGAGTCGGAAATCGACTTGTCGCTCTTCTGGATCGCGTCGGCGATCTTGCTTTCGCTCGGTGCGCCGCTGTCACCGCAGGCGGCCGCGCTGAGGGTAAGGGTGAGCCCGGTCGCGCCGACGGCGACGAGGCGGGCAAGCTTGGTGCTGAACATCGTGGTGTCTCGCTTTCATCGGTGGGCCAACAGCCCGGGGTGGTGGGGTTCCGGTTCGTATGGCGCCGCGAAGGCGCCATCAGTTCCCGCGGGACCCAGATTCCCCGCATAACGGTGACAGGTCCAGCGAGTCGACGGCTAGGAAACGTCCAGATCGCCGCGGAGCCGCGCGAGCTCGTCGCGCAGGGCCCGGGGCAGTCGAGCGCCAATGCTAGCGAACCAGGTCTCGATCCGCGCAATTTCCTCGATCCATTCGGAGCGGTCGACCCGCAGCGCCGCCACCACGTCGGCTCGATCCACCTCGAGCCCGTCGAGGTCCAGGTCCGCATCGGCGGGGACATTCCCGACCGCGGTCGGACGGGCGGCGGCACGCCCCGCGACCCGCTCGATGATCCATGCGAGCACGCGCGCGTTGTCCGCGAAGCCGGGCCACAGGAAGCGCCCGCCAGCGTGCTTGCGGAACCAGTTGACGTAGTAGACCTTCGGCAGCCGGGCGCCGGGCCGATCCGCGAGCTCGAGCCAGTGCCCGAGGTAGCTGCCCAGGTCGTAGCCGAGGAACGGCAGCATCGCCATCGGGTCACGGCGGACGACGCCCACCTTGCCGGTCGCGGCGGCCGTGGTCTCCGACGACAGCGTCGCACCGAGGAAGACGCCGTGCTGCCAGTCGCGGGCCTCGGTGACGAGCGGAATCGTGCTGGCCCGGCGGCCGCCGAAGACGATCGCCTCGACCGGGACGCCGGCGGGGTCGTCCCATTGCGGAGCCAGCGTCGGGCATTGGTCGATCGGCGTGCAGAACCGGCTGTTCGGGTGGGCCGGCTTGTCCTTCGATCGGGGCGTCCAGTCGGTACGACGCCACGAGGTGAGGTGCGCCGGCGGGTCCTCGGTCATCCCGGGCCACCAGACGTCGCGGTCATCGGTGAGGGCGACATTCGTGAAGATCGAATTCCCGCGGGCCATCGTCTGCATCGCGACCGGGTTGGTCTGCCAACCCGTTCCCGGCGCGACACCGAAGAAACCGGCCTCCGGGTTGACGGCGTACAGCCGGCCGTCGGCACCGAACCGCAGCCACGCGATGTCATCGCCGAGCGTCTCCACCTTCCAGCCGGGAATGCTCGGCTGGAGCATCGCCAGATTGGTCTTGCCACAGGCCGAGGGAAAGGCCGCGCAGAGGTAACGGGCATCGCCGCGCGGATCCGTGATCTTCAGGATCAACATGTGCTCGGCCAGCCAGCCGTCGTCGCGGGCCATCGCCGATGCGATCCGCAGCGCGTAACACTTCTTGCCGAGCAGGGCGTTGCCGCCGTAACCGGATCCGTAGGACCAGATCGCCCGCTCCTCGGGGAAATGCACGATCCACTTCGTCTTGCTGCACGGCCAGAGCGAGTCCCGCTGTCCCGGCCTGAGGGGCGCACCGACGGAATGCATGCACGGCACCCATTCCCCGCCGGCCCGGATCGCTTCCAGCGCCGGCGTACCCATGCGCGTCATGATCCGCATCGACGCCACGACGTAAGGCGAGTCGGTGACCTCGACGCCGAGCTTGGGCTGGGCCGCGCCCAGCGGGCCCATGCAAAAGGGAACGACGTACATCGTGCGGCCGCGCATCGACCCGGCGAAGGCATCCTCGAGAATGCCGTGCATCTCGACGGGATCCATCCAGTTGTTGGTCGGTCCGGCGTCGTCCGCGTCCTTGCTGCAGATGAAGGTGCGGTCCTCGACCCGCGCGACATCCTCGGGGTCCGAGGCGCACCAGAAGGAGTTCGGCCGGCGCTCGGCGTCGAGCCGGACGAGGGTGCCGGCGGCGACCAGCTTGTCGGTGATCCGGCGCCACTCGGCGTCGGAGCCGTCACACCAGACGACCGCGTCGGGACGGGCCAGTTCGGCCATCTCCGCGACCCAGTCGAGCAGCCGCCGAGCCGGAGCGGTGACATCCCGGTGGGGCGCGCGGCTTCCTGCACCCGTATCGCTGCGGGTAGAGAGCGCCATTGCTCTGCTCCTCGTCACGAACCGCCAGATCGCCGTTGATCTGACGTCGTGCCGCCGAGACTAACGCGCCCCATCGCCCTCGCGCCCCCGGACCGCCGTGTCCGGGCGGATCGGCCGGCTCGAGGCGTGCGCTCGGTGTGGCCGTGCGCTCAGTGGTACTGGCCGCCGTGATCGGTGTCGTCCTCGCCGCACGGGCCGCCGTCGCCGTTGTGCTCGCGGGCGATCGGGTTGCCGTCGAAGTCGATGGCGTGCGGGAGGTACCACTTGGCGATGTGGGTGGCCGCGGTCGGCATGTAGTGGCAGATGAAGGAGCGCCGCCACACCTCGGCCGTGCTGTTGGGGTCAGAGCCGTGGATCACGCTGCCGTTGAAGAAAAGCGTGTCACCCGGCTCGAGATGGAGCTTGACCGGCTCGCGGGTCGGCGCGACGAAGTCGCGGGTGAAGCTGACCTCGGGGTCGGCGTAGTCGGGACAGGCGACGTCGAGATCGTGCGAGCCGGGGACGACCTGCAGGCCGCCGTTCTCCGGGAACGACGGGTCGATCGCGATCCAGGCCGCGATGCAGGACTGCGGCTTCACGCGCAGGTAGAAGTTGTCCTGGTGGAACGCCTGCCCGCGCGCACCCGGCGGCTTGTAGTAATACATCGTCTGTACGGCGAGCGGCTCGTCGTCGAGCAGGACCCGCAACATGCGCTGCAGCCGGGCGTCGATCAGCCGGTCGCGGCTGGCTTCGTCGAACATGTGCGGGTGGATCACGCGGGGGTAGCGGGTCAGCGGGTCGGCGCTGTCCGAGGCGCCGGCGGTGGGTTCCCAGTGGCCGGGAACCGCCTCGCCGCGCGCGGCGAACTCGTCGAAGTAGTGCCTGCACGCGGCTACCTCGTCGGCGGAGAAGAGCCCCCGGGCGATGTGGAATCCGTCCTGGTGGTAGGCCGCCAGCTCTGCGGGGCCGATGAGCTCCGGGTCCTGCGGGTTGGTGACGCTCATGCCTCAATCCTTCGGCCGGATGAGTCCAGAATGCCCTTACGTGCGCGGCGCGGACCATGCACCCGGTCAGCGTGCTGATGGATATCCTCGCCACGATTGCTGCGGCCGGTGACGGCGGTCGGACTGGCGCCGCGCTGACCGACGGGTTGCACATTCTTGCCACTACCCTGGCGAGGTGGCCGAGGAACTCGGTGGCTTCCTGTCCCACCACAAGTCCGGCAACTTCCGCGATCTCGACCTGCCCGAGACCGCCCGCGACGCACCCGAGGATCACCTGCTGATCTGGGTGCTCGACGGCGGGATCGCCGGCGCGCGCGGCGGCGAGCGGCTCACCGCCAGCATGGGGGATCTCGTGCTGTTTCCGCCGGGGGTGCCGCAGCGCTATGCACCGACCGGTCGGCCGTGGCAGTGGCTCTGGGTGCACTACGGCGGCCGGGCCGCACCGGCGGCGTACCGGCTGCTGCTGCGCGGCGGCTCCGGCCCGGTGGCACCGCTGGGGTACGACGCGGGGATCCGGCAGCGCTTCCGGGAGCTCGTGGTGGCCGCGGCGCAGGGGGCCCGGACGGCGAACCAGCTGCACCTCGACTCCTGCCTGCACAGCGTGATCGGGCTGATCGCCGGCCGGCAGGCCCTGCGGGAGGAACTGGCGGAGCACCCACCCGCGGGACCGCGGCTCACGGCCGCGGACTTCGAGCGGGTCGCCGAGCTGCGGGAGTGGATCATCGACCACGTCGACGAGCCGCTGACTCTCGACCGGCTCACGGCGCACACCGGGTATTCGGCGTCGAGCCTCGCGCGCCTGTTCCGGCGGGCCGGCGCGCCGCCGCCGATGGCCTACGTGACCCAGGTGCGCATGCAGCAGGCCCGCGCGCTGCTCGACGAGACGGAGCTGAACGTGCGGGAGATCGGCCGCGCCGTCGGCTTCGACGATCCGTACCACTTCTCGCGCCGGTTCCGGGCGAGCGCCGGCGCCGCGCCGACGGCGTACCGGAACCGGATCGCGGCATCCGGGGGTCCCGAATCGCGCGCCGCCGGCAGCGTCGCCGCTCCGCCCCGCCCTCCGGTCGCCCGTCCTCATACCTAGAATAGCTAGTCTTTGGAGCATGGCCGCGTCCGGAACGCCGTCGACGACCGCACCCGAAGCGCACCATTGGTTGCTGCTGGTTTATCGGGTGCCGTCCGAGCCGACCCGGCTGCGCGCAGCTGTCTGGCGCCGGCTGAAGGCGCTCGGCGCCGTTTACGTGCAGAATTCCGCGGCCGCGCTACCCGCCGGCGGGACCGGCGAACGGGACCTGCGCAAGCTGCACCACGACATTGTGGAGATGTCCGGAACAGCGCTCCTGCTGACGGCCGAGCCGGTGCTCGGCGGCGCCGACCTTCGCCGGCTGTTCCTGGCCGCGCGCGACGATGAATACAACGAGATCATCGACAAGTGCGGCGATTTCCTCGCCGGCCTGGAAAAGGAATACGCCAACGCGCATTTCACCTTTGCCGAGCTGGAGGAGAACGAGGAAGATCTGGCGAAATTGGCGCGGTGGCTCGACCGGATCGAACGGCGCGACCTGCTCGGTGCCTCACATCATGACCGGACGCTCGCCGAGATGCGCCGGTGCGAGACGGCAATGGCGGCGTACGCCGACCGTGTCTACGCCGAGCAAGGCGACGCGTAGTCACGACCTACCTGGGGCCGCGCGGCCGACTCACGGTGCATGACTCACGGTGCATGACTCACGGTGCATGACTCACGGTGCATCGGGAGCAGGCAGGCCTTCGGGTCGGCCGGTCGTGCCCGCTGGCGTAGGGGTGCGGCCGGGCCGACATTTCGCGTGGTGCACTCTCCGCGCGCTCCCCTCGCCGTCAGCGGCGGACGGCGCGCAGCAGGCTCGCGGGAAGCAGAATCAGGACCGCGACCGGCACGATCCACCAGGCCGCCATCGACGACGTCGCGGTGACGAGGCAGGTCACCGCGAGCGCGATGACGACGCCGAGGGCGAGCCGCCAGTCATCGCCGATCACGAAGTCGTACCAGAAGGCGCCGAAACTCTTCAGCCATTTCATGACGCGACCGTCGCCTTCTCGGCAGTGGCGCTCCGGGACGTCCTACCGGCGCGTTTGAGCACGACGACCAACCCGAGGGCGAAGAGGGCCACGAGCGGTGCGACCACGAGCAGCGCCGCATCCGCGCCCGGCCAGTCGGCGCCGGCTCCCTCAGCGCCCCAGAACACGCCGAAGGTGGTGAGCAGGATCCCGACGACGAACTTCATCGCATTCTCCGGCGCACGGACGATCGGGCCGCGGATGGCGAATCCGAGCGCGGACACGATCACGACCGCGGCAACAGCGGCGATCGCGGCGAGCGGGATGTCGTGCTGGTTGCTGCCGAAGGTGAGCGCGATGAACGCGACCTCGAGTCCCTCGAGCAGCACGCCCTTGAACGACAGGGTGAAGGCGTACCAGTCGCTCACGATGCCCCTGCTGGTGCGACCGGCGGCCTGCGCGCTGGCGTACTCCTCCGCGAAGATGGCGGCCTCGTCGTGCAGGGCCTTGTGCCCACTGGCCCGCAGGATCGCCTTGCGCAACCACTGCAGGCCGAAGATCAGCAGCAGCCCGCCGACCATCAGGCGCAGCCACCGCAGCGGGATCACGGTCAGCGCGGGACCGAGTGCGGCGATGATCACCGCGAGCACGATCAGCCCGCCGGCGACGCCGATCATGGCCGATCGCCAGTCCTTGCGCACGCTGCCCGCGGCCAGCACGATCGTCACGGCCTCGACGGCCTCGACGACGCAGGCCAGGAAGACGGACACGAACAGCGCAACCGCTGCCCCGGTCATAGCCGCACGCTCCAGTTCGTCACGACTTAAACCTAACAGCGGTTAGATCCGCGTCGTTCGCCGGGCGCGCCGGACCGGCCTCCCCCTTTTCGTGCCGCGCCGGCGGTTGGCGCAGCGGATCCCGCGCGCGTGGGGTCCGATCCGCGATCCGGACGAACGACCGTGCCCACGCCCGATCGCCGCTCCGGTCCATAGAGATCATGCGCAGAACCGGCGCCGGCTGGAAAAGCCGGCGCCGGTGTGTGTCGCGGCGTCCTGGTGCTCATGCCGCCTCCGCGGAGACGAGTACGTCGTCGGCCGTCCGCACCGTCCGGAGTGGGGTGGCCCACGCACCGATCCCGTGCACGATCCGCCCCACTCCCGAGGACGGGGCGCGCTCCGGGCTCGACGCGAGGCTCAGGTGCGGGCCAGGGTGCCGGCGAGGTGCTCGGCGACCCGGTAGGCATTGGCGACGATGGTGAGGGCCGGGTTGACGCTGCCGTTGGTCGGATGCAGCGAGGCGTCGCAGACCGTGACGTTGGACGTGCCGTGCACCCGGCCGAAGCGGTCGGTCGCCGACGCGGTGGGGTCA
>JBBSHJ010000062.1:0-18867 GCA_038253135.1 Mycobacteriales bacterium
CTGCCCGTGCAGCGCACACGCATACCCGCGGGCGGTGAGCTCCTCGCCGAGCAGCGCGTGGAACGCGTCGTCAGCGAGCTTCGTCTCCTGCAGGCAGATGACATCGGGCCGGCGCTGGTCTAGCCACGGCAGCAGCCGCGGCACCCGCTGCTTGACGGAGTTCACATTCCACGTCGCGATCCGCACGGCCTCAACGGTAGCCAGGCCGCGATCCTACGCATCGGTGGCGCGTCCGACGGTGGCCACCCGCTCGCCGGCAGCCGGGCCAGGAGAGCGAACCACCGCGAGGGCACGCCCGTTGACCGGCCACTTCTGGCATCCGACGAGCGGGTCCCGGCGTACGACGGCATCGGCGTCGGCCTTGAGCTGCGGCCGGCTGCGATGCTGAGCGGACCCACCGGCCGCCGTACCAGAGCAGCGAATGGAGGGACTCGATGAGCCCCGCTCGTAACCGCGTCACGCCCACCGGGGATATCGTGGCGATCCCGCTGCGCGGCGCGTGGACCGGCAATCGAGGCATCCTGCACCGCGGCCGCGAGATCGTCCGCTTTCACGCCGGCGATCTGTGGATCACCTGCGCGCTGGAGTCTCGCCGGCGCCGGCAGCAGCAGTGGCAGCCGCACCACTACACGTTCCTCTTCTTCCACGACGAGGCGGTCTCCTTCGCGGCCGGGCATCGCCCGTGCGCGGAATGCCGGCGTGCGGACTACGACGCCTACCGTGCCGCATGGGCGGCCGCGCTCGCGGTCGCTGTGCCCTCAGCCAAGGAGATCAACCGGCAGCTGCAGCGCGAGCGGATCCTTCGCGGCACCCATCGCCGTCGCCTGCACCCGATGCCCTGGACCGCTCTGCCCGACGGCACCTTCGTGATGATCGAGCAGGGTCCGGCTCTCGTCGCCGGCGACGACCTCGTGCCATGGACCTGCGAGGGGTACGCCGCCGGCGGGCCACGGCCCCGGGACGGGCTGGCCAGCGTTCTCACGCCTCCGTCGACCGTCGCCGTGCTCCGGGCCGGATACCCGGTCCAGATCGACGAGTCCGCCCGGTAGCGGCCGCCTGCCCAGCCCGATCCGGACGTCTCGCGGTGGATTTCCGTGGCACCGGTCCGGCGATATATGCCACTCGTGCGCGGACGCGGCGCGGGCGTGACGCCCGATGCGCGCGGCGTGGCAATATCCTGTTCTGATGAGCGCGGGCGGCAGGAGCAAGCATCCGCGTGGGCGCGCGTATGTCGGCGTCTCCGGATGGCGCTACCCCCGCTGGCGCGGCGACTTCTACCGCAAAGGCCTCCGCCAGCGGGATGAGCTCGGCTATCTCGCCGAGCAGATGAATTCCGTGGAGATCAACGGATCCTTCTACTCATTGCAACGGCCGAGTTCGTACGCCGCCTGGCGCGCGGCCGTGCCGGCGGATTTCGTGTTCGCCCTCAAAGGCGGGCGCTTCATCACGCACCTCAAACGGCTGCGGAACGTCGAAACCCCGATGGCGAATTTCTTCGCTTCCGGGCCACTCGCTCTCGGCCCGACGCTCGGCCCGGTGCTGTGGCAACTGCCGGAACGCGTGCAGCTCGACGAGAAGGTGCTCGAGGAATTCCTGCGCCTGCTCCCCCGCACCACCACGGACGCCGCCCGTCTCGCCGCCCGCCACGACGACAAGTTGCCGGCCGATCGCACCCTGACCGAGGCGGAGACGGATCAGCCGCTGCGGCACGCACTCGAGGCGCGGCACCCGTCGTACGACACCGACGCCGCCCGCAACCTCCTGCGCCGCCGCGGCGTCGCCATGGTCCACGCCGACACCGCCGGCCGCTGGCCCGCGATGGGCGACGGCACGGCCGAGTTTCACTATCTGCGGCTGCACGGCGAGAAAAGGCTCTACGGCGGCGGGTACGACGCGCGATCCCTGCGATGCTGGGCCGACCGGATCGGCGTCTGGCGCGACGAAGGCCACGACGTTTACGTCTATTTCGACAACGACGCCGACGGGCGGGCGCCCTATGACGCCGTCGCGCTGGCGAAGCTGCTCGCCGGCTAACCTAACGCCCGCGGCGTTCAGCGAGCCCACTGACGAGGATGCGCTCGCGGCCCGCGCTCACTGCTCAGTCCGATGCGTAGAGGGACGATCGCAGCCCGATGGTCCGGTCGGCCAGATCGCTGATCCGCGAGTTGTCGAAGCCGAAGACCGCCGACTGCACCGAGTCCGCGAGCGGCTCGACCCAGTGCCCCGGCAGTGCGGCCGCACCGGACAGCACTCCCCCGACCGAGCCCGCGGTCGCTCCGTTGGAGTCGGTGTCCATGCCCGCCTGCACCGTCAGCCCGATCGCCCGGGTGTAATCGCCGTCCGCCCACAGGATCCCGGCGGCTACCGCGGCGGCATTGTTGATCGTGTGCACCCAGTGGTAATGCCCGTAGTCCCTCTCGATCGACGCCTGGGCTTCCTCCCACGTCCGTCCATCGGCATGCCAGGTGAGCACCGAGCGCAGCGCCTCCGCGAGTCGGGACCGGGGCGGGATGTGCTTGAGCGACTCCTCCACGGCCGCCCGCGGCGTACCGCTGGTGAATGCCGCCGCGTTCAGCGCGGCCGACCACATCTCGCCGTAGATTCCGTTTCCCACGTGCGAGAGCGCCGCGTCTTCGTACGCCAGGAGCGCGGCGCGGCGCGGGTTGCCGGGATTCACCCAGCCGAAGATGTCCGCCCGGATCTGCGCGCCGATCCACTCCCGATACGGGTTGCGGTACGACGCCGTCTCCGGTGGCGCCAGCCCATGGATGAGATTCCTGATCGCGACCCGCTCGGCCGTGTAGGTCTGCAGGAAGGGCAGCAGCATCAGCCATTCGTGACCGACGTCGCTGGCACGGTACGACGGGCCGTAGGTCTCGAGCACGTGCAAATTCACGATCGGATAGTCGATGTCGTCATCGCGGGCCGACCCGTGGATGTTTCCTCGCGTCGTGTGCGGCCAGTTGGGCCGGAATTCGAACCCTGCCGGCATGGGATCGGCCACCGGGAAATAGTCCGACAGGGGATATGCCCCGGTGCTCTCCAGGTAGTCGCGGATGTGCCGAGAGGTCCAGTGATCGCCGTTCTCGACCGGTTTACCGAGATTGCATCCGGCACACCGGCCGAGCCACGCGCCGTGCACCTTATCCCGATAGACCGCCTCGGCGATCGTCGCGGGGTCGCCGGCCGGCGGCAGCGTGGCGAGGATGTCCTCGAGGCGGTCCGGCTCCACATACGGCCACTCGCCCGTCCGCTCTGCGTGCGCGAGCTCGTCGACCAGCTCCCATTGCCGGATCGAATCACCGGGATCGGCGGCTTCGGCTCTGGCCGCGATCCCCTCCGCGTCGTGGCCCGTCTGGCGCCTCTGGGTCAGCTCGTCGCTCAGCATGTCGCGGGCCGAGAGTGCGTCGTGCATGCGTCCTCCCGAGTCGGGGTCTACTCGTGTTGACCCGCTGAGCATAGGGTTCCACGACTCACGAGTGGGGCGTGGTCCGGTTATGCTGCGTCACTGCCACCTCTGGCAGAGCAGTGGCGCAGCGGTCCAGAGGGCACGGTCGGCAACGCGCCGCGGCAGGCTCCGGCGGAGGCCACCCGCTCGGTGCGGCGCCCCCGGCAGACAGGAATATGGTCGCAGGCATGGATCACATACGACTGGGACGCACCGGCCTGCAGGTATCGCGACTGTGCCTCGGCACGATGACCTTCGGCCTGCAGAGCGACGAGGACACCTCGACCTCCATCCTCGACAAGGCGGCCGAGGGCGGCATCGACTTCCTGGACACCGCCGACGCCTACCCGCTCGGTGGCGATCTGACCACCCAGGGACGCACCGAGGAGATCCTCGGCCGGTGGCTGCACGGCCGGCGCGAGCGCTTCGTCATCGCCACCAAGTGCTTCGGCCGTACCGGGCCGGCGCCGTTCGACCAGGGCAATTCGCGCAAGCACATCATGGACGCCATCGAGGGCTCGCTGCGGCGGCTGCAGACCGATTACGTCGACCTCTACCAGCTGCACGGGTACGACGCCCAGACGCCGATCGATGAAACCCTCGGCGCTCTCGACGATCTCGTCCACCAGGGCAAGGTCCGTTACATCGGTGCGTCCAACTTCCTGACCTACCAGCTGGTCCGCGCGATCGGCCGCAGCGAGCTGCGCGACCTGGTGCGCTTCGACTCGATCCAGCCGCGCTACAACCTGCTCTTCCGCCAGATCGAGCGAGAGATGCTCCCCTTCTGCGGTGAGGAGGGCGTCGGCGTCATTCCCTACAACCCGCTCGCCGGCGGCCTGCTCTCCGGCAAGCACCAGCGCACCGCGCCGCCGGCCGAGGGCACCCGATTCACCACCGGCAACGCCTCGACGACGTACCAGGACCGCTACTGGCACGACCGCGAATTCGACACCGTCGAGCAGATCCGCACCGTCTCCGAGGAAACCGGCATCGACATGGTCACCCTGGCGCTCGCGTGGGTGCTCGCCAACCCGGTCATCACCTCCCCCATCATCGGGGCCAGCCGGGCCGGCCAGCTCGATGCCAACCTGGCCGCACTGGACATCGTGCTGTCGGCCGACGTGAAGGAGAGGCTGGACGAGATCACGCACGACTACCGCATGGGTGATGCCGCGCGCTGAGTATGCAGATCTGCCGCATCTCCGCCGTCCCGGCACCGGCAGGCGTGCACTTTCGGCGATCAGGGCCGGGCGATACGAGCGCGGTCAAATGCCGAAGCGGCGCAGGTTCTCCCGGCTCACCGTGGCGCTCTCGCGCGGCGAGGATAACTGCGTCACGTCGGTTTCGACGATGAGCCAGCCGTTGAAACCGGCGCCGTCGAGGATCCCGAAGAGCGCACCGAAATCCACATCGCCCTCGTCGATCTCTGTCCAGATGGCGTTGTCCTCGAAGGTGCGGTAGTCCCAACCCGCGGCCGCGCCCGTGGCCCGCACGGCCATGTCAATGTCCTTGAGGTGCATGGTCTTGATCCGGGACGCGTGCCGACGGGCGAATTCGAGGACGTCGACGCCGGCCCAGGCCAGGTGCCCGGTATCGGGTCCGAGGAAGAGCACCTCCGGATCCGTCGCCCCGAGCAGCCGCTCGATCTCGTCCTCGGTCTCCACGAAGGTGCCGATATGATTGTGAAAGCACGCGCGAACGCCCTTATCCAGCAGCGCCTCGCCGACCGCCTGCAGGGTCTCGATCATGACGTCGAATTCCTTGTCCGGCAGCGCGTCCTCGGGCCGCACGTGCGCCACGGCCTCGCGGCGGGTCCGCCCGGACGGCGCGGTGGAATTGAATCCGCCGTCGGCGATGTAGATCTCCGTCATCCCGAGCTGCTGGGAGATCTCGGCATACCTGCGTGCCGTAGCCACGTGCTCGTCGCGCTTGTCGGCATCCCAGAAGTTGCTGCCGAAATACCCGGGAGCGGCGATCAGCCCGTGCCGCTGGTAGAGCGCGCGGATATCGTCGGCCGTCCGCCCGTCGCGGGCACTCCACGGCGCCCCGGCGTACCCGGCGTCGGAGATCTCGCCCAGGACCTCATCTTCCGGTACGCCGCGCCAGGTGATGGCGCCGCAGCCAAGGTCGACCTTCATGCGGATCTCCTCTTCTCAGACGAATAGCTCGGCGCGAGCGTCGGCGGGCAGCGGCTCCGGTACGGCGCAGGTCGTGGTCAGCGCGACGCTCTCGCCCGACTCGCCGGCGCGGACCATGCCGCCGATGATGTCGACCACGTGGCCGGCCAGTTCGCCACTCGCCCGAGGCGTGCGCCCCACGCGCACGGCGAGCGCCATTTCCGCCACCCCGATGCCGCGAAGATTGCGCCGCATCTGCTCGGGCTGGCGGCTCTCCGGCAGCTCCTGCCAGCCGTCCTCGCCGTACCGCTTCAGGAGGGCCGCGTCGCCGAAGTTGTTGGGATTGGGAAATGCCAGCACGCCGCTGGTGCCGAAGACCTTGAAATTAGTGACTTCCGATCGGTGGTCGATGCCCCAGGCCAGGGTCAGGTCGGCCATGGCTCCTTCGGCGAATTCGATCACGCCGGTCATCATGATCGGCGCGCCGGCCCGGCCTGACTCCGGCACCTCGCCCTCCTTGCACGTGCGGGTGGCCGCGCTGACGCGGGTGGCCGGCCCGAGCAGCGAGACGAGGGCGCTGAGGTAATAGGGCGCCATGTCGAAGAAGGCGAACGGCCCGACCGTGTACGGCGTCGGCGCGGAGAAGGCACCGCGATACATCGCCGCCGTCGCGGAGACCGTCCGGCCGATCTCGCCGCCATCCAGCGCCGCTCGGGCCACCTGGAATCCCGAGCCCAGCAGGGTGTCCGGTGCGCACGCGACGGTCAGCCCGTCGCGCTCCGCCTGCGCGCGAATGCCTTGCGCTTCCTCGACCGTGGTTGCCAGCGATTTCTCCGAATACACATGCTTGCCGGCGTCCAGTGCCGCCCGGGTGACATCCACGTGCACGGCGAGGGGGGTCAGATTGACGATGATCTCGACCGACGGATCGCCGAGCAGCCCGTCCGGGGAGGCGGCCAGTGGAAGCCGGTATTCCTCGGCCACCGACTTCGCCGCAGCCGGGTCCACATCGGCCACTCCCGCGATTTCCACCGCCGGGCACCGCTCGAGGGTGGGCAGGTACATGTGGCTGACCTTGCCGCACCCGGCGACCCCTATCCGAGTCGCACTCACCACCAGACACCCCTCATGTCGTTGGCCGGCTCAGGCATAACCGGCGCTGGTCGGCACCTTGGGGGTCTCCACGAGGGTCCGGCCGGGATGGCTCGCGGCGGCCCGGATCGCCGCGGTGGCCGCGCTGCGCATCAGACCGGCGTCGGAGGCCAGGGTGCACATTTCATAGCCGAGATCCCACCAGCGCATGGCGGTCTCGATGCTGTCGCAATGAATGCCGGCGACCAGGTCGTGCCGGCGGCAACCCTCCAGGATCACGGTGATCAGCCGCTCGTGCTCGGGGTCGGCCACGTGCAACGTCGGCGTGATGCCGTGCGCGATGGCCAGGTCCATCGGCCCGACATAGACCGCGTCGACGCCCGGCACGGAAAGGATCTCGTCCAGGTTTTCCACGCCGCCGCGGGTCTCGATCATGACGATGAGCGCCGTCGACTCATTGGCGTTCTCGGTGTTGTAGCCGGGTACGTCGAAGGCGGCACGGACCGGGCCGTAGCTGCGGGTCCCCAGTGGTGGATATTTCACGGCGGCGACGGCGGCCTCCGCGTCGGCCGCACTGCTGATCATCGGCACCACGACGCCTTTCGCACCCGCGTCGAGGGCCTTCATGATGTGGTCCGGCTGATTCCACGGCACCCGCACGAGCGACGGCGTACGCGTGATCGACAATGCCTGCAGCATGACGGCCATCTGCTCGTAACCGATCAGCCCGTGCTGGGTGTCGATGCACACCCAGTCAAAGCCGCAACGGCCCATCAGCTCGGCGCTGAATGCGCTCGGAATGGAGCACCATCCGCCGAGAGTCGCGGGTTGGCTGTTCCAGAGGTCGCGCAGGCTCATGTCGTTGTCCCTTCCGTTGTGGGGCCCCCGCCGGCGGGTACGCCGTTGACGACGTTGAGCAGCGACCGGCCGGCGAGCGCCCGACGGATGTTGTCGCCGACGACCCCGAGCATCCGCGCCCTGGACTCCCGGGTGTCCCCGGCGATGTGCGGGGTCATGAAGACGCTGTCCATTCGGCGCAGCGGCGAATCCTCGCTCAGCGGCTCGCCCTCGAAGACATCGAGCGCCGCCGCGGCGATCGCACCGGCGTCGAGGGCGCGGATCAGCGCCGGCTCGTCGACGACGGGGCCGCGGCTGGCATTGACGAGGATCGCGTCGGTCCGCATCCGCTTGAGCTCATCCTCGCCGATGAGCCCGCGGGTCGCCTCGCTCAGCGGCACGTGCACGCTGACGATGTCCGAGCGCTCCAGCACCTCGTGGAAGCCGGCCTCCCGCGCACCGGGCACATCGGCGCGGCGTACCACGTCGGCGTAGATGACCGGCGAGCCGAAGGCGACCAGGCGCCGGGTGATCGCCCGGCCGATGTTTCCCATCCCGATGATGCCGACCGTCAGGGCTCCGAGCTCACGCGGCTGGGCGGTCGCGAGCCGCCAGGACCCGTTCCGCAGGTTGCGGTCGTGCCAGGCGCCGAACCGCAGCAGGTTGAGGATTCCCATCACGACCCAGTCGGCCACCGTATCGCTGTTGTAGCCGCCCGCGTTGGCAAGGGGAATGCCGAATTCGGCCGCGGCCACGTGATCGATGGCGTCGTACCCGACGGCCGGCTGCTGGATCAGCCGGCAGTGCTTGAGCGAAGCGAGGGTTTCCCGATCAAGCCGGTGCTTGTGCCGCTGGTCGGAGATGATGATGTCGGCGTCGGGCACCGCGGCCCGGACCGCCTCGGGATCCGGTGGCGCCGGCGCCAGCCGCACGTCGATGTCACTCGTCCCGGCCAGCGCGCGTACCTGATCTGCGGAGTAGGGGCTCAGACAGGCAATCAGCGTCATGTCAGGCTTCTTCGTCTCGATTGAATTGACCGACCGCACTCCACTATGTCAGCGAGTGGCCCGGCTGGTGCTCCGGCGACGTGGCCAGAATCGTGCGCGCGCACGCGGCCGCCTGGCCTCTTTCGGTCACTCGTTCTACTTCCACTGGAAATGCACGAACACGCGTCCGAAATTCTTCGAGTCCTTCTCGACGCGGTGATATTGCGCCTTGATGTCCTTGCGGTCGAGGAACCGCAGCACCCGCTTCTTCAGCGCCCCCGAACCCTTTCCCGGGATGATCTCGACCGTCCGCACCCGCTTGGCGACGGCCTCGTCGATCACGGCCTGCAGCGCGCGGTCGATGTCGCCGCCGCGGTTGTAGATGTCGTGCAGGTCGAGCTTGAGCTTCATCCCGGCCGTCCCTCCGGCTGGCTGCGGGGATGCCACGACGCTACCGCGCGGGCGATCCCGGGCGTCGGGTCGTCGGGCGCCGCTTCCCTCTCGCGCAGCCGCGCACGACACTGGGCGCATGCTCTTCGCCGACCGCAAGGATGCTGGGCAGCGCCTCGCCGAGGCGTTGCGGCGGTACGCCGGCGACGCGGTCGTCGTCGGGCTGCCGCGCGGCGGGGTTCCGGTGGCGCGTGAGGTGGCCGCGGCGCTCGGCGCGCCCCTGGACGTGATCGTGGTCCGCAAGATCGGCGTACCGACGCATCCCGAGCTCGCCATGGGCGCCGTCGGCGAGGGCGGCGCGCGCGTCGTCGACGAGACGGTCGTGCGGCGCGCCGGCGTGACCCAGCAGGAGTTCGCGGCGGTGGAGGAGCGCGAGCGCGAGGAGGTGGTACGCCGGGCGCGCCGGTTCCGTGGCGATTGTCCGCCGGTCTCCCTCGCCGGGCGCACCGTCATCGTCGTCGACGACGGGATCGCCACCGGCTCGACCGCATTGGCGGCGTGCCGCATCGCGCGCGCCCGCGGCGCCGGCACGGTCGTGCTCGCCGTGCCGGTGGGGCCGCACGGGGTCGATCGCCTCTTCGTCGGCGAGGCCGACGACGTCGTCTGCCTGTCATCGCCGCGACGTTTCGGCGCCGTGGGGCGGTATTACGCCGATTTCGCGCAGACCAGTGATGAGGAGGTCGTGGCGCTGCTGGCTGCGCCCTCCTGATCGACGATTGCGGCTGGTGCCCGCCGCTGGAGCTCCGCCAGCACCGATCGCTAGACGGTGAAAACGGATTTGCCGATGAGGGTACGGCGGCCGACCGGCACGCTCGCCGACACGATCGGCGGGATGAGCGGTAACGCGGTCAGGCGCCGCCGGCCGTCACGATCGCGTCGGTGACGAAACCGGCGAGCAATCCGATCAGCAGGCCATAGGTGAGCAGATCGCTGCGCTTGGCCCGGCCCGCCACACCCAGCAATTGCACGACGACATAAATGATGGAGCCGGCGGCCAGGGTCAGGAAGAGCACGCTCACCGGCTCAGAGGTGAAGCTGTGCCCGATCGCGGTGCCGACGAAGGTCGGCCCACCCGCGATCGCGGCCATGGCCAGCAGGAAACCCCAGCCGGGCCGGTTGTCGACGCCATCGATGCTTTCGGCGGCCAGCGGCGCCACTATGCCGAAACCCTCGGTGGCATTATGCAGCGCAAAGCCGATGACGAGCACCGTCGCCAGCGAGATCGCGTTGCTCGCGGCGGCCTGGCCGATGGCGAGGCCCTCGGCGAAGTTGTGCAGCCCGATCCCCACCGCGATCAGCAGCGCCAGGCGTCGGGCCGGTGGCCACGCCGCAAGACCGCGACCGCTGCTGGCCGCCGGCCCGTCTATCGCATCCCCGGCGGTCCGGCGGGTGGTGCGGGCCATCCACCGCTCGTAGCCGAGCAGCCCCAGCAGGCCGACGGACAGTCCGCCGGCGAAGAGTGCGCCGTATCCGAAGAGCCGGCCGTAACCGTCGCCGTGGTCGTGAACGTCGCCCAGCGCGGCGTCGATCGGCTCCCAGGCGGCGGCGAGGACATCCCAGAGCAGGAACAGCAGCACGCCGATCGCGATCGCGTTCAGCACGATCCGGATCCCCGGTGCCGGGTGCCGCATCCGGCCGACCGGCAGGCCGAAGACGATGGTCCCGCCGGCGATGAAGCCGAGCAACAGCGTCGTGGACAGACTCACCGATTCTCCCTCGTACCACGATGTCAGGTCAGCCTTACCTAACTCACACTACGGTACTACCACCCTCCGCGGGAGGGCTGGGGGGTCTCCAGGCGTTCACGCGGCCGTGACGGGCCCGGCTACTACCGCCAGATGCCCGTGATCGGGGCCACGCCGGCGGTGAGGCCGATCCGGCCCAGCGCGTAGCAGTCCTCGAGGGTCCGCAACACGTTGTAATGGTCGATACGCTGCCCGGAAACGACGGGGCGGACCATCGGCCCCACAAAGATGGTCGGGATGGTGTTGGCGTCCGTCCAGTCGTCCTCGTCGAAGGTGATGATCAGCAGGCTGTTGTGGCCCGCCGCCCACCGCACATAGTCCGACAGGTGTGCCCGTGCCCACGCATCCCCGGTCGCGACCGAGCAGTCATGCATGTCGTGGCACAGGTCCGGCATCAAGAACGAGACGGTCGGGAGCGAGCCGTAGTTGGTCGGGAATTGGGAATAGGTGCGGTTGCTGCTGGCCGGGATATTGGAGAAGTCCGTCACCGGGTTGTGCTTACGCGCGTAGAGACCGCCCGTGCCCGAGCACCCGGTGAATCCCTGCTGGGGCATGCTTTCGGAGTAGCTGGCGAAGGAGCGCCGGGCGTTGAGCAGCGCTCGGGCCAGGTTTGGTTTGGCTCCCAGGTCCTGCGGGCAGGCATCACTGGTCACCCCGTGGGTCGAGCCCGAGAGCAATGCGATGTAATTCGGCTGGCTCGGGTGGCCGATGCCGTGGGAATCCGGAAACGTTGCCCCCGCGCGGGCGAGCGAATTCAGGTACGGCGCGTCAGCCGATCCGATCACCTGCGATTTGCGCTTGTTTTCCATCACGACGACGAGCACGTGGGCCGGCCGGGGCAGCGCACCGGCCACCCTGTGCGTTGCCGGCGGGTGCGAGTCCGGATCGACCGTGCGCGAGTGGGCCGGCCGGTGCCGCGCTCGGGCCGCGCTGTGCACGGGCGGCGGCTTGGAGTCCGGATCGAACGTGCGCACGTGGGCCGACCGGGACGGCGCGGCGGGCGAGCTGTGCGCGGCCGGTGCGGTCGAGTCCCGATCGACCGTCGCTCGAGCGGTGGGCGAACACCCGGCGATCGTGCCGAGCAGGACCAGCACGGGCCACAGTCGACGATCGGATCCGATGGCTCGCACCGCCTCATGGTGACAGACACGTGATCGCCGACAGCCTCGGTTGCGGTATTCAGCGCCGCACCGGTCCATAGCGCATACTGAGCCCGATGGTGGTGGGCACGCATGGGTGATTACGGGCGCGAGCCGCCCGATGGCGCTCTCGACACCCTGACGTCGCCGGCCGGCGTCGTTTCCCCGCCGCGGCAATCGAGTGCCATTTGGTGCCGGCGCGCCTTCCTCATCGTGTGTCCCCTGCTTTTTGCCGGGCTGCTGATCTGGCACCGATCCACCGTTGAAACCGGTGCCGACAGCCTCCCGCAGGCCGATATCGAGTGGCTCGTGCTCGCCGCCGCAACAGCCGCCGCGACCTGGGTCGCCGGGTCCTGCTGCCAGCTCGGCGCCACCACGGCGTCCGTGCCGATCACCCGCGTATTCGCCGTGCAGGTGGCCGGATCCTTCCTCAACCATGTGCTGCCCGCCGGCGCCGGGGGTGTGACCCTGAACATGCGGATGTTCCGCCGCGCCGGTCTGACCCGCAGCGATGCGGCCAGCGCCGTCTCGCTCAATGCGGCCGTCGGCATGCTCGTGCACGTGCTCGCCCTCGGGGCGCTGCTCGCCCTGAATCCCTCGGTCGGGCATGTCCGCCGCGGCACCGTGCTGGCCGTAGTGGCCGTCGGCGCGCCCGCGGCTGCGGGTATCGGAATCCTCATCTGGCAGTTGTCTGGCCGCTTCGTCAAATGGCGGGCGGCCGTCCGCGACGCCTGCGTTCAGACCCGTGTCGTGCTGCGGCGCCCCTTCCGCGCCGTCCTCCTATGGGCCGGCTCGGCCGCCGTTCCCGCGCTGCACATCGTGACGCTGCTCGCCGTCGTACACGCCCTGCACCTGCCCACCCCGACAATGCTGATCGCGTCGGCCTATCTGGGCGCGTCCGCGCTGGCGGCCCTCGTGCCCACGCCCGGCGGGATGGGCGGGCTCGACGTCGCCCTGATCGCCGCCCTCGTCGGTGTTGGACTCGCCGCTGGGCCGGCCGTCGCGGCCGTCATTATTTACCGGCTGCTGACGGTGTGGATCCCGCTTCTACCGGGGGTGGTCACCTTTGTGATCCTGCTACACCGCCGGATCATCTGAGTCGACAAAGGTGTAGCCCCGGTTTCACAGGTCACGACCGTTACCCGGGCGGCCTCGAGCAGAATGCGCCGAACAGGTCAAAGTCCAGCGGCTTCTGGACGCCCGGGCGAGATGGGTAGAGGGTGATTGGTACTTTCGGCGCGATCCGATCCCGTGGAGGTCATGATGCGCAAGGCCCGAGTGCTCGTGGGGGCGATAGCCGTGGCAACGGCCGTCGCCACCTTGTCGACTGCTGGTAGTGGCGGCGCGGCGCCGTCGGCGAACAGCCATCGCAATGCGCACTCCTGCACCCGGGCATCAGCGGGCAACGCCGCGTGTACGGCGATCCGGCACGAGACGCTGACGGCGGCCGGCAAGCCCGTGCACCACACGACCCCGTCGGGATATTTCCCGGCCGACATCCAGTCGGCCTATCAACTGGCCGGGCTCAAGAGCGGCAACAAGACGGTCGCGATAGTCGACGCCTACGACGACCCGAAGGCCGAGGCCGATCTCGGTGTCTACCGCAGCCAGTTCGGCCTGCCCGCCTGCACCACGGCCAACGGCTGCTTCAGGAAGGTCGACCAGAACGGCGGCACCAATTATCCGAGCCGCAACGGCGGTTGGGCCGAGGAAATTTCCCTCGACGTCGACATGGTCTCCGCGACGTGCCCTGATTGCCGCATTCTGCTGGTCGAGGCCAGGTCAGCTTCGTTCGCCAATCTCAGCGCGGCCGTGAATTACGCGTCGTCGGTCCCTGGCGTGGTCGCGATCAGCAACAGTTACGGCGGAAGTGATTCTCCGCAGTTGCCTGCCTACAACCATCCCGGCATCGCCATCACCGCATCGACCGGCGACGCAGGGTACGGCGTCGAGTCGCCGGCCTCGTTCACAACGGTGGTCGCCGTCGGTGGGACGACCCTGAAGAAGGCCGGCAATTCCCGCGGCTGGTCCGAGACCGCGTGGGCAGGGGCCGGCTCGGGGTGTTCGACGCAGAACGCGAAGCCTTCGTGGCAGACCTCCGCGACGAGATGCAGTGGCAAGGCCAATGCCGATGTGTCAGCGGTGGCCGATCCCAACACCGGCGTCGCGGTCTACGACTCGTTCAAATACCAGGGTTACTCGGGCTGGCTCGTCTTCGGCGGCACCAGCGTGTCCTCGCCGATCATCGCCAGCGTCTACGCCCTGTCCGGCAACACGTCCGGCTATCCAGCGTCCTACACCTGGGGTCACGCCGGCAGCCTCAACGACGTGACGTCCGGCAGCAACGGAAGCTGTCCGACGACGGTGTGGTGCACCGCCGCAAGCGGATGGGACGGACCCACGGGCCTCGGTACGCCGCGCGGTACGAGCGCCTTCTAAGGCGCACGACGGTCGGCCCGTCGCTCACCGCCGCGTCCAGACGGGCGAGGACCCGCGATCCCGCCACGGGTGCAGGATCGGCGTCGTCACGGCGATCAAGGACCGGCGGCGTAAATTGATCAGCCTGAGCGGATATACGACGGTGCGCACTCGCCCGCAGCCGGCGCCCACGTGGTGAGATTCGCGCGCGTCTCTATCCTCTGGGTCGTGACCGAGGAATGCGCTCTCACCCGGCGGTTCGCCGTCTGCTCGGACGCCGAGGCCATCGCCGCGCTGCACGCCGCGAGTTGGCGGCGGCACTACCGGGGCGCCTACGCCGACGCCTACCTCGACGGTGACGTGACGAGCGAGCGGCTCGACGTGTGGTCGTCGCGGCTCTGCTCGAGCGTCGCGCAGACGGCTACGGTTCTGGCCGAAACCCCCGACGGGCTGGCCGGTTTCGCGCATGTGATCCTCGATGCCGACGAGCGGTGGGGCGCGCTGCTCGACAACCTGCACGTGGCGGCGGCGTACCAGCGCCGAGGGATCGGCTCATCGTTGATGGCCGACGCCGCCCGTGCGGTCGGGTGCGACGCGATGTACCTCTGGGTGCTCGAGCAGAACGCCCCCGCGCGAGATTTCTATCGAGCGCTCGGCGGCGAGACCGTGGAGCGGGCCGTCGTGGAGCCACCCGGCGGCGTGGCCGGGCGATTGGCCGGTACGCCGGTCAAGCTGCGGGTTGTGTGGCCGGACGCCTCGGTCGTGTCCCGTTCGAGAGGGAGAGCGCTCTAGCCACGGAGCACGCTGCGAAAAGGCGGGCGGCGCCCGAGACCGGGGTTGGGGATCGATTTCGATCCGTCCCACCTGATCTGGCAGGGCATCGATCCCCTTCGTGCGCTGCGTGACTACAGCTCAAGGATCTTTCATGTGCACGCAAAAGTACGTCGAGTTCCTTCCGGAGCGGCAATACCGTTGCGGCCTCACGGCCAGGCCCACCGGTGGATTCCCGGGTATGGCGGGATCGACTGGGACGCATTGATCTCGAGCCTCGTCGAGGTCGGCTACACCGGTGGCGTCACGATCGCCATGGCCCTCCGCGATGATGTCGAAAATGAATCGGTGGCAACGGCCTATGGGTGGCTCGTCGAGGCGCGGCGAGCACCAAGCCACCACGAGGAGTGCGGCATGAAGTCCGTCGTGATGATCAACGTCGATCCGGAGGCGCTGGATCGCCTGACCAAGGAGGAGTGGCTGGCCTTCGACCAGGCACACCGAGATGTGCAGACCGAGACGCGCGGCTCGGCCGAGCTGATTTACGCCCAGCAGCTGGCCGATCCGGTGCACGCGACGATCGTCCACGCCATACTCGCGCCATGGCGTACGACGAGGAGCTGGCGAGCCGGATCCGCGAGCTGGTCCAGGACGAGGACGGCCTGACCGAGAAGCGGATGTTCGGCGGTCTGGCCTTCCTGATCAACGGCCACCTTGCGGTGAGCGCGAGCAGCCAGGGCGGAATGCTCCTACGGGTCGACCCCGAGCAGACCGAGGCTCTGGTATCCGAGCCGCACGTCCGGCGCTTTCAGATGCGAGGACGCGAGATGGACGGCTGGTTGCGCGTCGATACCGGCGCGCTGAGCACGGACGACGCGTTCCGCCGCTGGGTGGGCTACGGCCTCGCCTACGCCGCATCGCTTGCGGCCAAGTAGCTCGCGCGCACCGGTTGCGTTGGAGGATTATCGGCACGTCAAGGCAACTCAACCCCGGCGGTTACGACCAGGTCTTCTGGAGCAAGCCCCCGGCGACGTGCAGCACGTCCAGCCGCTGCACGGTCGGCTCGCTCGAGGGCCGCTGTCCGCCGAACGCAGCGTCAACTGCGGGGTGAATGCGGTCGTCGAACGCCTTCTTGCAGGCTTGCTCGGACTCCCACACATCGATATACCGCAACCGCCCCTCGGGCTCACGGACACACAAGTGCAGCAAGGAGCCTTCGATCGGCTCGGGTCCGATGCCGGCGATGATGCGTCTGTACATGTCCTCGCCGATGGGCACGTCCTGGACGTAGGCGTAGACCATGATGCGGCCTCCCTGTATATTGACCCGAAGCTGTTTCGGATGAATATAAGGAGCGTACGGCGCATGGTCGAGAGCGTCAAGGATCAGCCCGGCAGCAAGCGTGCCTACACCGCCCCGCGCCGACTCGAGCAGGCCGCGGCGACCAGGGCCGCCGTACTCGACGCCGCCCGGGACCTCTTCATCGCCAACGGCTATACCGCCACGACGGTCACGGAAATCGCGGGCAGAGCACAGGTATCGATCGACACCATCTACGCCGCCGTGGGACGCAAGCCCGCGCTGCTTCGCGAGCTCGTCGAAACGGCGATCTCCGGCACGGCCCAGGCGGTCCCCGCCGCGCAGCGCGACTACGTGATCCGCATCGGCGCCGCTCCCACCGCGCGCGCCAAGATCACCATCTATGCCGGTGCGATCACCGCCATCCAACAACGCATGGCCCCGATCTTCCTGGCGTTGCGCGACGCCGCGATCACCGACCGCGACTGCGCCGCGCTCTGGTCGGAGATCGCCGAGCGGCGCGCGGCGAATATGCGCCTGTTCGCTGCCGACCTGCGGAGCACCGGCGAGGTGCGTGAGGACCTGTCGGACCAGCAGGTCGCCGACATCATCTGGAGCATGAATGCCGCCGAATACTGGGTGCTGCTCGTTCGCGAACGGCGCTGGACCCCGGGCCAGTTTGAAGCGTGGCTCATCGATGCCTGGGCCCGGTTGCTGCTGGTCTCCTGAAGAGATTGGGCGAGTGCCCGGCGACGTGCCGGTGCGCGCCGTACGCCGCGGGTTCTGAAACGCCAGGTCGGCCACAGCACCTCACGTCGCTGGAGCACAGTTCAGCGCCGAAGCTCCCAGATCCGTGGCAACGGCGGCGCGTGCTCGGACGTTATCCGCATCGCGGCGAGTAACCGCAAATGCCCGCTGTCCCTCCCCTTCGAGGTGTGGCCGGATCAGTGCTGGCGCCCGACGCTGGGCACGGCCGGGTGGACCGTGCCGCTCGACCTCACGCACTGCGGGGAAGATCACGACGGCCCCGGCGCCAGGATCTTCCGCACTGATAGTCCGAGCGGTCACACAGTTCATTCCGCGTCGACTACTGGTACCGACTACGACGGCCGATCTGATTCCGCCAGCAACGTCCAGTCCCGGGTCACGTCTGGCCACGCGCCCGCCTTTCCGGTGCGCGCATAGCTGTCGACGATGGCTGCACGGGGAATGACGCCGCATTCCAACTCCCATCTCTCGTACACCGCCGACAGCCGCGCCACCGTGGCGGGATTCTCGGCCGCACGGTCGCACAGCTCGGCGCGGTCGGTCGCGAGATCGTAAAGCTCCCACGCCCCCGGGTATTTTCGCACCAGCTTCCACCGGCCACGGCGTACTGCCGCGTTTCCCTCGTGCTCCCAGAAAAGATCGTGCTCCGGCGTCGGCTCCCCACGCCAGGCCGGGAGCATGCTCAGGCCCGTGGGCGTCAGCCGTTCGCGGCCACCGAAATCCGACGGGTAAGGCGTACCGGTCGCCGCCAGCACGGTGGCGAGGACGTCGGGCAGCTGGTGCGGGTCGTCGCGTACCGACCCGACCTCGAGCCCCCCGGCCGGCCAGTGCACCACCAGCGGAGTGGCGATACCGCCCTCGTGCACCCAATGCTTGTATTCCCGGAACGGCGTATTCGACAGGTTCGCCCACGCCGTACCGTAGCTGGCGTAGGTCGTATCGTCGCCGGGGAGGATGTCGCTGCGGTTGCCGCGCACGACCGGCCGCCCGTCCCTCGTCCGCGGGCGCAGGAATGCCGGCAGATCGCCGGCGTCGGGCACCTGACCGTAGGGCTGGCCCTCGGCACAGCCGCCGTTGTCGGAGAGGAACAGGAAAAGGGTGTCCCGCAGCCGGCCCGACCGCTCAAGGGCGTCGACAATGCGGCCGATATTGGCGTCCATCCGGCTGGCCTGGGCCGCATAGACCGCCATCCGTCGCGCTTCCCATTCCTTGTCGGCCACGGCGCTCCAGGGCGGCACCCGGGGATCCCGACCACTCGGCGTCCAGGATCCGTCCAAGATTCCCACCTCGGAGAGCCGCTCGATGCGCCGCGCCCGCAACAGATCCCAGCCGTCCCGGTAGCGATCACCGTGCGCGGCGACGTCCGCTTCCGGTGCGTGCAGGGGCCAGTGCGGCGCGGTGAAGGCGGCGTAAAGAAAGAGCGGGTCCGCCGGCCGGTCGGCCTCGTGATCGGCAATAAAACCCGCCGCCGCCTGACCGATCGCGTCGGTGTAATACCAGCGCTCGGCGAGCTCGTCCTCTCCGATGGGTGTCTCGTCCCGGGTCAAGGTCTTCGGCCAGTAATAGCTGCCCGCGCCGGCAATCGTGCCGAAGAAATGATCGAAGCCGCGACGCGTCGGCCAGCTGTCGGCCACTTCGTCCAGCGCGCCGGTCAGGTGCCACTTCCCGCTCAGGTAGGTGCCGTAACCGGCGGCAGCGAGGATCTCGGCCATCGTGACGCAGCGCTCGTTCAACGTGCCCGGATATCCGTCAGGCCGATCGTCAGCGGTGAGGATGCCGATGCCGGTCTGGTGCGGA
>JBBSHJ010000063.1:0-18304 GCA_038253135.1 Mycobacteriales bacterium
CGAGCGCGGATTCAGCCGACTCAAACAATGGCGCGCCATCGCCACCCGCTACGACAAATACGCGACCACCTACCTCGGCGGCGTCCTACTCGCAGGCATGATCATCCACCACCGCGTCCGCAATTAGCAGACACGCTCTAGTGACAATTAGCCCACGTGGTGTAAGCGGCGGGTACCAGCGCACGCGCGCGGTCGCGCGAGGGCGTGCGCCGGTGGAACCGACCGAGCCCGAAACCCGGCTGGTGATCCGCGGGTCGTCCGCCCCGGCGCCGCACGGTCAGGCGCGATCGGGCCGGTCGAGCCCGGCCGCCGCCTCCGCGTCGAGGTAGACCCGCGCGTGGCGGCAGCGCCGCAGCACCGTGGCGGGGCAGTCCGGCGAGATCTCCGCGTTGACGGTGGCGGCGACCGCCGCGGCCTTGCGGCGCTCCGGAACGCAGACCTGGACCCGCCGCGCGGACACGAGCGCAGGGATCGTCAGTGTGAGGGCCTGCTCGGGCACCGATCTCTCGTCGGGGAAGTGACCCTCGCCGACCTGCTGGGACCGCGATCGCTCCTGCAGCGTGATGACCCGCACCAGCCGCTCGTCGTCGAAGTCGGCGTCGCCGGGCTCGTTGAAGGCGAGGTGGCCGTTCTCGCCGATCCCCATGCAGGCCAGGTCGAGCGGCCCTTCCCGCAGCAGCGCTTCGTACCGCGCGCATTCGGCCTTCGGGTCGGCGGCCCCGCCGTCGATGTACTCGACCCTTGCCGGTCGAAACGGCACCTCGATCCGCTCGCGGATCCACCGCCGGAAGGAGGCCGGATGATCGCCCGGGAGGCCGACGTACTCATCCATGTGAAAGGCGGTCACCCGGTCCCACGGGACGTCCTCGCCGGCCAGGGCGTCGACGAACGGGAACTGGGAGTTGCCCGTCGCCAGGACGACGCGGGCCGCCCCGCGCCCGGCAACGGCCGACCGCAACGCCTCGGCGGCGTCGCGCGCCGCGGCCACACCCATCTCGGCGGAGGTCGGGTAGATCCCGAGCTCCAGCTCGCCGGCTCGGATCTGCATCGGCGAACGCGTGCCGCGACCGTCGCTCATCGGGTATGTCCTCTCGTCGTCCGGGTGTGGAGCGCACCGTGCAACCTATCGCCAGCCGCTTACCGAGCCGGCCGCGGCAGCGCCGAGCCGGTCAGGTGAAAAGCGCTCGACCGATCCAATCGCTCGGGTCTCGTACGCCGGGGGACAGGCAAACTATGCCGACGAGGTGTGGGTGATGCATTCGTTGAGCGCGTCCTCGGTCCCAAGCCGGCGCTGCAAGACCACGAACTGCCGGTGCGCGCTTTTCTGATAGGCGATGAAGAAAGTCCGGCGTCAAGCTGGCCGGTCTCGGCAACGATTCCGTCGGTGTAGGAATATCCGCGGCGCAGGATCCGTACGCCGTTGTTGGTGACGTGCGAGGCGAGCCGGATGTGCGCGTTGAGCGGAATCGTCGGCCGCCCCTTGGGCCCCGTCTGGTCCAGGGCCGGAGCGTCGAATTCCTTCATCCCGGTCAGCGGCGCGCCGGTCTCCTTGGTGCGGCCGAAGACGTCCTCCTGGTCGCGCAGCGTGTCGCGGTCCCAGGCCTCGATCTGCATCCGGATCCGCCGGGTGACGAGGTAGGAGCCACCGGACATCCAGGCCCGATCGGACTCCCCGCCGACCCAGACGTCGCCGTCCATCGCCGCGGCGTCCTCGGCATGGATATTGTTGGTGCCGTCTTGAATCCCATCAGATTCCGCGGCGTCACCTGGGATTTCGACGTCGACGACGTACGGCCGAAACCGAGTTGGGACCACCGCATCGCGACCGTGCCGAAGCCGAGACGGGCAAAATTGCGGATCGCATGGAATGCGACCTGGGGATCGTCGGCACACGCCTGCACGCTGATATCCCCGTGGCTGCGCTCCGGGTCGAGCTCGTCGCCGGGCAGCGCGGGCAGCGGGGCGAGCGCGGCCGGTCGACGGTCGGCGAGGCCGAAGCGGTGGTCGAAGAGCGACGGACCGAAACCCACCGTGACGGTCAGGCGCGCCGACAGCAGGCCGACTGCCTCACCCGTGTCGGCCGGCGGCGCTAACTGCCCGGCGGTGGCCCCGCCGAACTGCTTGCCGGCCATCATTTCCGCCACCTCGCCGAGGAGATCGACCGCCCCGTTGGCGATCTGTGCCGGCTGCAGTTTCACCGTCTTGACCCGGGTCTGGAGGTCGCGCACGTCGGTCATCAGCTTGGTCGCGATCGGGGTCATCCCCCTGAGTGATCCGCCCGGCCACAACGCCTTCTCGAGCCGATGAAAACCGGTCCAGTTGGCCGGATCTTCGACGTCGTTGACGCGTGCATCGAGGTCGGGATCAAGGTCGCCGAAACTCTCGGCTACGGGTTCGATCCTCTCGTAGTACGTGCGCGCCGGCGCATAGAGCTGCCTGACCCGTCCAATCTTCTTCGCCTTGACCGCGCCGGT
Organism: Mycobacteriales bacterium; assembly: GCA_038253135.1. Classification (GTDB taxonomy): domain Bacteria; phylum Actinomycetota; class Actinomycetes; order Mycobacteriales; family QHCD01; genus JBBSHJ01. The sequence goes on from JBBSHJ010000063.1 coordinate 2,475, forward strand.
GAACCTGCGCGTATTCACCACCAGCGCGGCGACCTGGTTCTGCACGCACGCCGTGTAGCTAGACACGGCGGTGCTCAGCGACGCATCCTCGGTGCCGGCCTTCTGAGCCGGCTCCCCGGTCACCGTGAACGCGGCCGAGTCGTCCGTCGCGTTCGGGCACAGGATGGTGTAGTCACCGGCATCGAGCCGCAGCGTGAACTCCCCGGAGAGCCCTGGCGTGAGGTTCTCCTTCTCGCCGAGAATCCGGCCCTCCGTGAGCAGTTCCGCCTCGCTGACGCGCGCGGCGCTGTCATTGCTGACCCGGAGGGTCACCTTCCCGGCCTTGGCCTGCGCGGGTTCGGGTGAGCATCCGTCGTCGGTGAACCCCCCGGTCGACTCAGGACCTAGGACTTAGGCAAGGCTAAGTTAACTAGCCGGTCGGGTCAAGCGGGGGTCTACCGGCCGAAGCGCGCCTTCCACCATTCGAAGACGCCGCTGTCCGTGGTCTTGGTGGGCTGCACGTAGCCGATGATGTTCTTGTCCTTGGCCGTCCAGAGCATGCCGTCGGGGTTGGTGATGATCACGTATTTCCCGCTGTGCGAGCCGCTCTTGTAGTCCTTTTCCTTGCTCTGGTCACCCTTGTTCAGGCCGCTCTCGAACGAGCTGAAGGTCCGGTCGACGTCGCCACCGTTGTCCTCGACGTAGAAGGCCTGGAAGCCGTTCTTGTAGGTGCAGGTGACGGCGGTGAGATTGGCGCCGAGCTGGCTGAGCGCGCCCGCTCCGGCTGTGCACGATTTGATCTCACCGAAGGTCGGGCTCACGTAGTTCTTCAGCGTGATGCTGGTGTTGAAGGCCTTGGCCAGCTCCTTCGTCGAGGAGTCTCCCGGCGGGCTGGAACTGGTAGCGCCCGGCCCGGTGCCACCGGAACCGCCGTTGCCGCCGCCGAGAGTCACGATCAGGATCACGACCAGCGCGATGACCGCGGCCACGCCCCCCGCGCCATAGATCCAGGGCTTGCGATCGCCGCCCGATGTTTGCGGCTCGATCGTTTCTGTCCGGTCCGGCGCGAGCCGTTGCCGCGTCGTAGTACTGCGTTGCGCCACCGGCGAGCCGCTCGGTGCCTGCAGCCCGGCCCGCTCGGAACGCGCGGCTCGCTGGGGGCCCGAGGTGGCGCCGGCCGGCCGCTGCGATCCCGTCGATGCCCGGGTCGAGGGATCGTCCTGCACCGGGATATAGCCGGAGGCTGGCCCGCCGGACGTGCTCCATTGGCTCGGCGACATCGGGCGCGGGCCGTCCGGGCGGTTGGTCGCCGGCGCCGTCGAGCGGCGCGGAGGCGGGGTCGAGTGGGTCGCCGCGCCGCCCGGTCCCGAACGTCCTGGCGGGCCGGCAGTCCGGGCCCCGGAAGCCGGCCGAATCTGCGATTGGGTGCCGGTCGGCGGCGACAGCGGCCCGCGCGCGGCCCGCTCGGCCCGGCCGGTCTGCAGGTAGAGCGCGCCGGTCGCCACGCTGGTTTCGGGCTGGTCGAGCGTCGTGGGGGTGACCCCCAGACCTTCCTGGATCAGCCGGGCCACCAGCGGCACGCGCGAGGATCCACCGACGAGGTAGACGCCGGCCAGCTTGCTCGCGGTGAAGCCGGCGCCGTCGATCGTCGTACGCATCAGGTCGATGCTGCGGCCGAGAGCCGGCCGGATCAGCTGCTCGAACTCGATGCGGGTCAGGTGCAGATCGGTGAAGGGCGGCGGCAGCGCGATATCAGTGTGCGGGTAGCGGGACAGCGCCTCCTTGGCGTCCCGCACGTCGGTCATCAGGGCCCGGGCCAGCCGCCGTGACACCGAGTCGGTGGGATGCAGCAGCTTGTCCCACTCGTCCGGGCGGACGCCCAGGGCGTGGCTGATGCCGATGTGGTCGAGGATCGCGTGATCGAAATCGAGACCGCCGAGATCGGGCAGGCCTGCCTCCGCGAGTACGTCGTAGCGCTCGCCGGCGCGGCGTACGACGGCCACGTCGAAGGTTCCGGCGCCGAGGTCGTAGACGGCCAGTGGCGCCTCGGTCGCAAGACCGCCGCCGGAGAGCGTGGCGAAATGGGTCGCCGCGGCGACCGGCTCCGGAATGAGGATCGGCTCGGTGCCGGGTTTGACCAGTCCGGATTCCTTGGCCGCGGCGATCAGGACCTCGCGGCGGTGCTGTCCCCACCGGGCCGGATGGGTGAGCCGCAGCTCGTCCGGGGCATCGTGCAGCTGACGTCGTACCTCTCCGCTGACGCGCGCGAGCACCGCCGCGATGACCCGGACGACCGTCTGGGTGCTCCGGCCGAGCAGGATCTCGCCCTCGTCGATGCGGCGTTTGGGGTTGGGCTCATAGCGGCTCGGGTCGATCCGGGCCTGGCGATCCGCGTCACGGCCGACCGCCAGGGTTCCGTCGTCGGTGAGGAAGACCGAGGACGGCACGAGCGGAGAGCCGTCGACCGTCACCAGCCGGGGGGCGCCGCCGTCGACGGCCAGCGCCGCGACGGTGTTCGACGTCCCGAAGTCGACTGCTAGGACCCGCACGATCGAGCCTTTCCGCCGCCGGTCGTGGGGACCGCAGCATCAGTGCCCGGATTCGGCCCGGGCACACGCCGTGTCATCTTCGCACCTTCGTGGCGGTAACCGTGCGGTTCGACCGTGCTGACCCGTGCTCACCGTGCCGGCGGCCCCTGGGTCCACGCGCGGGCGTTGCGACCCATGTCGGACTCGATGGGTTCATCGCCTCGCTGAGTCGATTCCCCACGTGGGACGTCGGTGCGGCGCATTACGCTGGCGTACGACGCGACGTGCGTCGCACCGACAGGAGCTCGGGGCATCGTGATCGGTGAGGAGTGCCGTGCCTGATCCCGTAAGTCCTCAACCCGCGCGTCCTGGTTCTTTGACTCCGGCGTCCCCCAGTCCGGCCTCGCTACGTCCTGGTCCCGCAGGATCCGGCGCGTGCACCGACCACGAGTTCGACGGCTCGGAGGGCCGGATCATCGTGCGCAGCTGGGCCCCGGCGCGAACCCCGACGCACGTCGTGCTGCTGGCGCACGGCTACGGCGAGCATTCCGGTCGCTACCACCACCTCGCCGCGGCGCTCGTCGCCGGCGGTGCGCTCGTGACCGCGCCCGATCATCTCGGGCACGGGCGCAGTGCGGGCGAGCGGGCGCTGCTCACCGATTTCGAGCACGTCGTGGACGATCTGCACCGCGCCGGCGCGGACGCGGCGGGCCGGGCCGGCGGCGTACCCATGATCCTGATCGGGCACTCGCTCGGCGGGCTGATCGCGGCGCGATACGCCCAGCGCTACGCCGATGAGCTCACCGCGCTCGCGCTGTCCGGGCCGGTGCTCGGCACCTGGTCCCCTGCCCTCGATCTGCTCCACGAGGACCCCATCCCGGACCTCCCGATCGATCCCGAGACGCTGTCCCGCGATGAGTCGGTCGGAGCCGCCTACCTCGCCGACCCGCTCGTCTATCACGGTCCCTACAGGGAGCAGACGCTGCGCGCGATCGCCGGCGCGCTGCACGTCGTCGACACCGGACCGGCGCTCGACCGGCTGCCGACCCTGTGGATGCACGGCGAGGCCGATCCGCTCGTGCTGCTGGCCGAGTCGGCGCCAGGAGTCGAGGCGCTCGGGGCCAAGGATCTGACGACGCGGATCTACCGCGGGGCCAGGCACGAGATCTTCAACGAGATCAACAAGGACGAGGTGCTCGCCGACCTGACCGCGTTCGTCGACGTCGCCCGGATCGCGCCGCACCTTCCCGAGGACGCGTAACCGGCCATGCCATCGATGCGGATCGCCTGCGCGCAGCTCGGCGGCCAGGACCTCGGCTCGGCGGCCGAGCGGCGGCGCACCGCCCGGACCGTCATCGATGCGATCGAAGCTGTGGATGTGATCGTGCTTCCCGAGCTGTGGCCGGTGGGGTTCTTCCACTTCGAGGAGTACGCCGCGGAAGCCGAGCCGCTCAATGGGGCTACCGAGCAGCTGGCGGCCGAGGTGGCGCAGCAGCGCTCATGTTGGGTGCACGGCGGCTCCTACGTCGAGCGGGCCGGGTCCGGTGCGCTCTACAACACCAGTGTCCTGATGCGGCCCGATGGCAAGGTCGCGCTGCGCTATCGCAAACGGCACCTGTTCGGTTTTCGCTCCCGGGAGACGGAGCTGCTGACCGCCGGCACCGGGATCGGCGTGGCCGAGATCCCCGTGCCGGGACACCCGGCGCCCCGGCACGCCGTACGCAAAGAAGCCGGCGACTCCCCACCTGGCGACCTCACCGCGGGCATCTCCACCTGCTATGACCTGCGGTTCCCGGAGCTCTACCGCGAGCTGGTCGATGCGGGCGCGGATCTCCTGCTCGTCACGTCGGCCTGGCCGGCGGCGCGGATCGCGCACTGGCGGCTGCTCACCCGCGCCCGCGCGCTGGAGAACCTGAGCTACCTGGTCGCCTGCAACGCCGCCGGATCGGATGCCGGTACGTCGATGGGCGGGCATTCGGTGATCGTCGATCCCTTCGGCGAGGTGGTCGCCGAGGCCGGCGACGGACCGGAGGTGCTGATCGGCGAGATCGATCCGGCCCTGCCGGCAAAGCTGCGCGGCGATTTCCCGTTCCTCGCCGACCGTCGCTAGCCACAGTTTTCGCTGTCGCGCGCTCCGGCGCCGGCGAGCGGTGTGGACAGGGCCGGCTAGGTCCCGGAAGCTGCGGCCGGCGAGGCGCGATCCTGGGCGGTCCACGCGGTCCAGATATCCCGCGCGGCCGAGGGCGCGGCCACGAGCAGCCCGCCGTCGCCGCCGGTCGGTACGCCGTCCGCGATCGAGCCGTCCCTGCGCAGCAGCGTCGCACCGGCTTCGCGGGCGATGAGCGCGGCCGCCGCGACGTCGTACGTCTGGTATCCGCCGAGCACCGCACCGGTCGCCCGGCCGACGCCCGCGCTGGTCAGGCTGAGCGCGGACGATCCCATGATGCGCAGCGTCGTGCCGGCCTCGGCCAGCCGATCCGCCATGACGGCCATGCCGGGAAAGGCACGGTAGGCCGCCAATTCCGTCAGCACGAGCGCGCCGGCCAGACCGCGGCGATCCCGGCAATGCACGAGGCGATTGTCGATCGCGGCGCCGTGACCGCGCGCGGCACTGAAGATCTCCGAGCGATAGGGATCCCCGACAACGCCGACTGCCAACCCCTCGGCGTCGATCAGGGCCAGGCTGAAGGACGCGAACGGCAACCCGAAGACGAAGTTCGTCGTCCCGTCGACCGGATCGACATGCCATGCCCGCTGTGATGGGGATCGCGAGGACGCGCCGTCGCCGTCCGGAGCGCCCATCTCCTCCCCGACGACCACATCGTCGGGGAAGCGCGTGCCGATGACCTCCCGGACCCGCTGCTCGACCATCCGATCGACGACGGTGACGTAGTCGGTTGGTCCTGACTTGGTGTCGATCTCGCTCGGCTCGAGCCGGTAGGACGCGATCGTCCCGATCGCCCAGTCGGCCAGCTCGACCGCGATCTTGAGTTCCTTGCTCAGCTCGCCGGCAGCGCGCACCTCGGACACGGCGTCATGCACCCCTCAGTCTCAGGCAACGGCACCCGCGAGTGGTGCGACCTCGCGCGACGTTACCTGACCGCGCACCCGCGGCCGCCCGGGAGCGGTGCCGCGTTCCGGGCGGGGGGGGAGGCCTTCGCCGCGCCATGCGTCACCGGCGGTCCGGCTTCTCGCCCGGATCGCCCGGCGAGGGTTCGTCGCCGGGCGAGGGTTCGTCATCGGGCGAGGGTCCGCCGCCCGGTCCGGCTTCGTCAGGCACGTCGTCACCCGCCCCGCCGTCGCGGCCGGCGGTCGCGTTCTTCAACGCCTTTGAGAACAAGCCGCCCAACCCGTCCGCCAGGCCGCCGACGGTGCTGCCGAGGTTGCGCACCGCGCTGGCGACCGGGTCGGTCGAGGTCTGGAACCGGGCACGGTAATGGTCGGCGCTCGCGCGTACGTCGTCGCTCACCGATACCGAGGCATCCTCCGAGCGGTGCGGGTAGTCGCCGTCGACGATCCGCTGGTAGGCACCGGAGGTGACCCAACGGTCGATCTCGCCGGCCCGGACCACGCTCCACGGGTGCGTCGCGCGCTCGGTGTTGAGCAGCTTCAGGATGCCGTCCCGCAGGTCGCCCGAGGCCGACTCGTATTCGCTCGCCTGGGCCAGGAAGGCGTCCGGCTCCATCTGAGGGAGATGCGCGCCGGCGGCAGTCTTCATGTGCACGCGCAGGGATACCTCGGGATCTTGCGCCACCAGCAGGCCCGCGCGATCGGCGGTCAGCTCCGACTTGCGGTCCCACTCGCGCAGCCCGGCCAGTAGCACCCGCAGCCCGAGACCACCGATCGGTATCCAGCCGAGGCTGCCGACCAGGTTGAGCACGTGGTGCAGCATCGACTTGTACAGCGCGTGGCCGGAAAGGACGTGGCCGAGCTCGTGCCCGAGGACCAGTCGCAGCTCGTCCTCGTCCATCAGCTCGACCAGCCGGCTGCTGACGGCGATGAACGGCCGGTCCACGCCGAGCGTCATCGCCTGCACCATCGGCGATTCGAAGACGTAGAGCTCCGGCCGCTCCCCGATGTCGAGAACGCTCAGCGCGTCGTCGTACAGCCGGTCCACGCCGGCGAACTGCCGCGGGTCGACCCGCACCGCCGAGGCCAGGAATGCCAGCCGATAGCGGCGCTCGCGCAGCATGCCGGACACGACCTTGAGCACCTGATCGAAGCCGGTGAGCGAGCGCAACGCGGTGAGGGCCGCCCGGTCCGCCGGGTGCTCGAAGGCGCGGGAGCTGATGCCGGTGAGGATGCGCCGCCCGTCCTGATCGACGACGGCGGCCTCCTCGTCGGTCGCGCTCGACTCGCCTGCCGCCGTGCTCTCATCGGATACCATCGATCGCCCCATCCGGCGCCGAGTGCGCGGGTACGGCGCCTAGTCCTGTCCGGTCCGGCCAGTATGCCCGTTGCCGGCTGCCGGCCCCACCGCCGGACCGCGCAGCGCGCGTAGCCCGAGGACACCGGCGAGCGGTGCGAGCGGCAGCAGCACGACGGAGTAGCGGACGTCGTACGTCGCGAACAGCGCGGGCATCAGCAGGGTGGTGAGGGCCGCAGCGCAAAGGAGCAGGCACACCGACCGCAGCCCCGACCGGCGGGCGCGGCGGGTGGCTCCGAGCCCGGCCACCAGGCCGATCAGCAAGGCGATTCCGAAGACGGCGCCCGGGACGTAGACCTTTGCGTAGGCCCACATCGGCGTCGCGAAACCAGGGCGCGGGATCGACGGGCCGCCGTACCGGTTGATCTCTCCCGACGGGTACTGCGCCGGCTGATGGCGGCGCACTCTTAGCCACTTCGTCGAGACGTGCTCCGGTCCGGTGCAGCAGGTGACGCCGAAGTTGGCGATGAAGTCGCGGCCGACGGTGCCGGCATAGGCCAATGGCCGGGCCCTGATCGCAGCAATCGCGAATCGGCGGGCCAGCTCGTTGGACTCCGCGCCGGCGAGGTGGCGCTCGCGCGGAACGGCCCACTGCGGTGAGGCGGCGTTCCACATCAGGAAGTTCTGCCGAGCAGGTGACGGGCCGCTCGGGCAGAGCGCGCGCAGGTCGGCTCCCGGGTCGAAGCGGGTGCAGTCGGCGAACTGGGCCACCCGCCCGTAAAGGAAGTGGCCCGAGGCGCTCTCGGTGAGGGCGAACGGGCCGCGCTCGGCCTGCATCCAGGACATGTAGGCCAGCACCGGCAGCGCGAAGGCGACCGCGAGCAGCACGGACCGGCCGGCCCGGCGGCGCCACGCCGTACCCGTCAGCAGGACGTAACCGACCGCGATCACCACCATCGGCGCGGCCGTGCTGCGCACGACGGTCGCCACGCCGAGCAGCAGACCCGCAGCGGCCGGCACCAGCCAGTCCCTGCGCGGCTCCGGTCGCGGCTCGCCCATCGCGGCGCGCCAGCCCAGCAGCAGCACGGCGGCCACGATCAGGGCCTCGGCCCACACGTCGGCGAGCACGTACTTCTCGAGCACCGTCTGCAGCGGGTCGAGCAGCACGGGCACCGCCGCGAGGGCGGCCCAGCACTTCGGCACGCCGCACCGCCGGGCAAGGGCGTAGACGCCGATTCCCAGCGCGAGCCCCACGACCTGCTGCACGGCCGCGATGAGGTCGAGACCCTGCAGCTCCAGCAGCGGGCGCAACAGGATCGAATAGCCGCTGACGCGCGCGGTCCCCGGCTCCAACGGATCCGCGTAATGCAGGTAATAGACGCTGTCAGCGAAACGAAACGCCCGCGGATAGCCGATGGCGATCGCCAGCCGCACGATCAGGCCGGCCGCCAGCACGATGGTGAACGCCGCGTGCTCGCGGACCAGCCGCCGCGGTCCGGCTGGTCCGGCCAGGGCCATCACCTCGCAAGTCGGCGCTGCCGCCGGACCTTACCGCGACGCCGGCAGCGGCCGGATCGGGCGCACGGGAGCGGATCGATTCTCGTGACGTCACAGCTCGTCTCGCCCGTCGCCGGTCGGCTTGCGCTCGTACGACGGCGCGGCTGCGGCACCGGCCGGCACCCCCACGTCGCGGCGGCGTACCCGGCTGCGGCGATCAGCCCGCCGAGCAACAATCCGCCGACGACATCCGAGAGGTAATGCGCGCCGAGTGCGATCCGGGTCCAGCCGGTCACGAGCATGACCGCCACGAGCACGCCGGAGATCAGCGCCCGCCAGCGCGTCGCCAGGACGAGGACCAGCAGCGCGCCGCCGATGGCCGCGGCGTTGACGGCGTGACCGGACGGGAACGACGACCCGGGAACGTGCGCGACCGGGTGGGCGAAGCGGGGTCGCGGCCGGTCCACCAGCCACTTCGCCAGCACCCCGCCGACGCCGGCGATCACCGCGACCCCGGCCACCATCGCGGCCGGCCGCAACCGCCGGCGTACCAACAGCACGGCCGCCACCACGAGCGCGAGTCCACGCCACGGCCAGGGCGCGAGGGCGTCCGTCAGCTCGCGCATCGCGATGCGATAGCCACGGTGCCGCAACGCCCACGGCTGGACATCGGCGGCGATCCGGTGATCGAGGCGGATCAGCGGGCTCCACCGCGCCGCCACCAGCACCGTCACGGCGAGAAGCACCGCCGCGGCCGCCGCGCCGGGCAGCAGCAGGTGTACCGGCCGGGCCACGGGCCGCCCGCGCGCGTCCCGCGCCGCCCGCGACGCACCCGTGCTCGGACCCTCTCCCGACATCGGGCCAAGTGTCGGCCATCCACCGTCTCGTACGCTCGACGGGTGCCGAACCGTCCGGTCAGCGAGCACGACCCGTCGCCGCCCCGGCTGCCCGCCGTCGGACGCGGCGCGGTCGGCGTGGTGGCGCTGCTCATCGTCATCCTGGCCGCCGTCGCGATGGTCCGGATGATCTCGGACTACCGATCCTTCTCGGGTGCATCCGCATGCCGGACGGTCGCGGTTCAGGACACGTGCCGCTCGTCCGGCGGCGCCATCGTCATCGGGCACAAGAAGGTCGGCAACCTCGGACCGGCGTCGTACAGCGTCCGGATCCGCAACCTGAACCGGGCCAACGACGCCGCGTGGGTGCAGGTTGCGGGCAAGTCGGAATACGACGCCCTGCGCGCCGGCACGCGGATCACCTGGACGACCTGGTCGGGCCGGTTCGTGGCGGTGCGCACGGCGCAGGCGGCGTACACCGTCGCCGACAACCCGGGCTACCGGTTGCGCCGCGAGCTGCCGCTGCTGATCGCCCTGTTGGTGCTCGTCGTCGGCGCGGCCGCCCTGGTCGCGGAGTACGGCGAGCGCGGCGTCATCGGGGCGCCGGTGACCGCGGCCGGGGCGGTGGGCCTGCTGGCCGGCTACTTCGTGCCCGGCCCGCACCCCTTGCTGGTGGCCGGACCCGGCGTCGGCGCCGGCATCGTCGCCGGTGTCCTCGCGGCCGTCGTACCGCGACCGGCGCTGCGCCGTCGACCCGCCCCCGGGCCCGACCCGGAGCCTGACGTGACCAACCCGACCGAGCTGCTCGAGCAGATCGGGGCCGCCGAGGGGCGCCTCCTCGCCGGCCTCGAAGCGGTGACCGACCGCCGGCTGCGCGAGCCGTCGCAGCTGCCCGGCTGGAGTCGTGGCCACGTCGTCACCCACACCGCCCGCAACGCCGACGGCCTGGTCAACCTCCTCACGTGGGCGCGGACCGGGGTCGAGACGCCGATGTATGCCAGCGCCGCGTCCCGCACGGCCGACATCGATGCCGGTGCGCGGCGTCCGGCGGCGGCGCAGGTGGCCGATCTCGAGGCGACGGGCGCGCGGTTGGCCGCAGCGGCGCGGGACCTGCCGGCGGCGGCGTGGGATCGGCCGGTGCGCTGGCTCTCGGGTACGACGCGCCCGGCCCGTGCCGTCCTCGGCGCCCGGCTGCGCGAGGTCGAGATCCACCACGTCGATCTCAGGATCGGTTACACCCCGGCCGACTGGCCGGCGTACTGGTCCTCGCAGACGGCGCGGGAGATCGTCGATGACCTGCCGCCCGGCACGATGCGCGGACGGCTGCGGGCGACCGACGCGGGATTCGCCCGCACCCTGGGCGACGGGCCGACCGTGAGCGGTCCGGTCCGCGACCTGCTGGCCTGGCTGATCGGTCGCGGCGACGGGTCGGCACTGTCGGTCAACCCCGACGGTCCGTTGCCGGCACCGCCGCAGCGATGGGAGACGGTGCCGCCGGGCGAGCGGTGAAGGCGCTCACCGATGGGTACCCGAGGGTCGTCCGACGCCCGCGGAAGCCACGGCCACGCGGTCATGCCCGCCTTCGCGGCTTGAGACGGGCGCGGATGCGGGCCCTTGAACAGGCCACGTCGGTCATGCGCTGTTGGGCGACTACCTCAACACCTACGCCGGACCGCAGCGCTGTTACCGCTGCGGGCGGTTTCGGCGACCGCGCTGCTTTTCTCGATCCTGCGCCGACAGCGCGACCTTGCGGATCCGCACCGTTGCCGGGGTGACCTCGACGCACTCGTCCTCGCGGCAGAATTCCATCGCCTGCTCGAGCGAGAGCATCTTCGGCGGGGTCAGCCGCACCAGCTCATCGCCGGCGGAGGTGCGCATGTTGGTGAGCTTCTTCTCCTTGGTGGGATTGACGTCCATATCATCGGATCGCGCATTCTCACCGACGACCATGCCCTCGTAGACCGCCACACCCGGAGCCACGAAAAGGGTGCCCCGCTGCTGCAGGTTGAAGGACGCGAACGACGTCACCGGGCCGCGGCGGTCGGCCACCAGCGAACCGGTCGGGCGAGTCCGAAGCTCACCGACCCAGGGCTCGTAGCCGTCGAAGACGTGGTGCATCAGGCCGGTCCCACGGGTCTCGGTGAGGAATTCGGTCCGGAAGCCGATCAACCCGCGCGCGGGGACGGCGTACTCCATCCGCACCCAGCCGGTGCCGTGGTTGATCATCTGCTCCAGCCGGGCCTTGCGCAAAGCCATGAGCTGGGTAACGACTCCCAGGAAATCCTCGGGTACGTCGATCGTGAGTCGCTCGGTCGGCTCGTGCACCTTGCCGTCGATCTCGCGTACGACGACCTGCGGCTTGCCCACGGTCAGCTCGAATCCCTCGCGCCGCATGATCTCGACCAGCACCGCCAGCTGCAGCTCACCTCGGCCCTGGACCTCCCAGGTGTCCGGTCGCTCGGTGGGCAGCAGCCGCACGGACACGTTGCCGACCATCTCGGCGTCGAGGCGGCTCTTGATCAACCGTGCGGTGAGCTTGCGGCCCGACTCTCCGGCCAGCGGTGAGGTGTTGACGCCGATGGTCACCGACAACGAGGGCTCATCGACGGAGATGACCGGAAGGGGGCGCGGGTCGGCCGGGTCGGCGAGGGTTTCCCCGATCGTGACCTCGGCAATGCCCGCGACGGCGACGATGTCGCCTGGGCCGGCGCTCTCGACCGGCGCCCGGTCGAGTCCCTTGGTCATCAGTAGCTCGGCGACCCTGGCTGGCGTGATAGTGCCGTCGGTGCGGCACCAGGCGATCTGCTGGCCGTTGCGGATCGTCCCGGCGTGGATCCGGCACAGCGCGAGCCGGCCGAGGTAGGGCGAGGCGTCGAGGTTGGTGACGTGCGCCTGCAGCGGCGCGCCGACGTCGTACGACGGCGGCGGCACCGTGTCGAGAATGGCGTCGAAGAGCGGTCGCAGGTCGGACGCATCGGGCGCGCCGCCGTCGACCGGGCGGGTCAAGGATGCCCTGCCGTCGCGGGCGTTGCTGTAGACGATCGGGAACTCGATCTGCTGCTCGTCGGCGCCGATATCCATGAACAGCTCGTAGGTCTCGTCCACGACCTCCGCGATGCGCGCGTCCGAGCGGTCGACCTTGTTGACGACGAGGACCACCGGCAGCCGGGCTTCCAGGGCCTTGCGCAGCACGAACCGCGTCTGCGGCAGCGGGCCCTCGCTCGCGTCGACGAGCAGGAGCACACCGTCGACCATCCGCAGGCCGCGCTCGACTTCCCCCCCGAAATCGGCGTGGCCCGGGGTGTCGACGATGTTGATCGTCACGGCGCCGTAATTGATCGCGGTGTTCTTGGCGAGAATGGTGATGCCCTTTTCCCGCTCCAGATCGCCGGAGTCGAGGATCCGCTCGTTGACCTCACCGGTGTCCGCCTGGTGCTGGCTGAAGACGCCGGACTGCCACAGCATCGCGTCGACGAGGGTGGTCTTGCCGTGGTCGACGTGGGCGATGATGGCCACGTTGCGCAGGTCTTCGCGCTGGCTCATCGTGGTGGTTGCGCTGGGCACGGTCGGGCACTCCGATAGTGGTCGGGGGTACGGCGCGCGCCGTACCGACCATCGTACGGTCCCGTTTCGGGCCAGTGTCCGAACGCATCGGCTGAGGATTGCTTCGCATCGACCGGGGCGAGTTGCTCACGTCGCGGCGATCACCTCGATCAGGCAGGTTGGACCAGGTGCCGCCGCGAGCCTGGCATCCATCGTCAGCAGCGGTGCGTGCAGCGTCTCAGCCAGCCCGACATACATCGCGTCCCAGCCGCGGACGGCGTCGCGCAGCCGCCAAGCCCGCTCGAGCAGCGGGCGGTGGGGGTAACGCTCGCCGGGCCAGTCATGCAGGTCCTCGATCGCCTGCGTGGCCGCGGTGCGGTCGAGGCGACCGAGCAGGTGCTCCCGCCGGATCACGCCGAACACCTCGACGTCGACGATGTGCGGCGCCGCCTGGTCCTCCTCCTCGGCCAGCCGGTGCTGGATCGGGACCGCGGCCGGCCCGCCGACCAGCACCTTGTAGAGGCACGAGGCGTCAACGACCAGCATCCGGCCAAGGACCCCGGTGCTCGTCGAGCGCGGCGAGGATCTCCTCGCGGCCGATCTGCGACGAGCGGCGGCGGGTCCGCTCGAGCCAGGTCCGCATGCTGGGCCGGCTGGCGAGGCGGGCGGCTTCGGCTCGGAGCAGCTCGGGAACGCTCACCCCGGCCTCCGCGGCACGTCTGGCCAGGGCGGCATACACCTCGTCGTCGAGATCGCGGATCTGGACCGTCTTGGGCATAGGCCAAGCTAGCATGCGAGGACGAATGCTGTCATGCAACTGTGCATCTACCGTGGCATCACTCCGGGCGCGGGGCCCAGCGGGATCGGCCACCATCGCTCTCCGCCGAGTTGGCACTTCTGGCTGGGCCGGCCCGAGATGGGCCAACCAGATGTGGCACGTCGGCGGCGACAGCTGGCGGCCCCCTGAAAAGTTGGGGCCACGCGGGGGTCGTCCCGAGCCAAGCGGCGGACCAGCTAGACTGTCATCAGACGGCTTCGGTCGTCGCCGCGGGTCCTGTGCCCGCTGGTCGCTCGTTCGAATATTTCGTTGCCGTCCGCCGACGCACGTGTTTCCGCGGAGGCGGCAGATGCACCCGCAAGGCCCTTCCGGGTCCCGGCCGCGGTTCTTGTCATCGCCCGATCGCGGCCGTACGCCGTGCGCACACTCGTGAGCGCGGCCCACCGGAGCACTGCCGGCCGCAGGGCCGGCGTGCCCACGCCGTACCGCGTCCACCCGACACGGCGGCGGCGCGCGCCCACCAGGTGCGACGAACAAGAACGGAACCCTAGATGACCCAGCACCACACCGGTAACGACGCGCGCCGGGCGGGCACCGCCCGCAACGCGCGCGGCATTCCCCCGGGCTCGAGGCGGCGCCGTCCAACGCCCGCCCGCCGGACCGCCAGCGGCCCGGCAACGCCCCTCGCACCCCGGCCGAGCGAGCTGGAGCGCGCTCTCGATGCCGCCCAGGCGGCAGCAATCCCCACCGACCTGCCGGACACCTTCGCCGGGCTGGGCATGCCCGACGCGCTAGTGAGCATCCTCGCGCGGCGCGGGATGAACGCGCCGTTCGCCATCCAGGCTCGCACGCTGCGGGACGCGCTCGCGGGCCACGACATTCTCGGCCGGGCCCAAACCGGCTCGGGCAAGACGCTGGCCTTCGGCGTCCCCCTGCTGGCCCGGCTCGCCGCGGATTCGACCCCGGCCCGTCCCGGCCGCAACCCGCGAGCTCTCGTGCTCGTCCCGACCCGAGAGCTGGCCCAGCAGGTGACCGACGCGCTGGCGCCCCTCGGCCAGCCGCTCGGCCTCCGCCTCGTCGCCGTCTACGGCGGCGCCTCCATGGGACGGCAGATCGACGCACTCTCCCGCGGCACCGACGTCATCGTCGCAACGCCGGGCCGGCTGATCGACCTGATCGGCCAGGGCAGGGCGCGCCTGCGCAGCGTCGAGACCTCGGTCATCGACGAGGCCGACTTCATGGCGGACCTCGGCTTCCTGCCGGCCGTGACCCGGCTGCTCGACCAGACGCCGCCGGACGGGCAGCGGATGCTCTTCTCCGCCACGCTCGACCGGGGCGTCGACAAGCTCGCGCAGCGCTACCTGACCGAGCCCCGGTTCCACGCCGTCGCCGACGCGTCGGCTCCCGTCGAGACCGCCTCGCACCGGGTCTTCTCCCTCGCCGCCGAGCACAAGGTGCCGGTCGTGACCGAGCTGGCCGGGCGCCCGGGCCGCTCGCTGCTGTTCGTCCGGACCAAGCACGGCGCGGACCGGCTGGCCAAGCAGTTGCGCCGAGCCGGCGTGCCCGCCGCGGCGATCCACGGCAACCTGTCGCAGAGCCAGCGCAACCGGGCCCTCGACGGCTTTGCCACCGGTTCGGCCCGCGTGCTGGTCGCGACCGACGTCGCCGCCCGCGGACTCCACGTCGACGACGTCGATCTGGTCGTGCACTACGATCCGGCAGCCGACCACAAGGACTACCTGCACCGGTCCGGGCGGACCGCCCGCGCCGGCGCGTCCGGGACCGTCGTCTCGCTGGTCCTGCCCGAGCAGGTCCGCGACGTCAGCAAGATGCACGCGCTGGCGCATGTCTCCGCCGACCCGGCGGACGTCGTACCCGGGCACGCGGCCGTCGTCGAGATCGCCGGCTCCGGTACGCCGATCGCACCGGTCGCGGGGCCGTCGCTCGTCCTTCCCGACCGCGGCCCGTCGCGGGCTCGGCCGCGGCGACCCGTTCGACGGACAACGCGCGCCGCGACAAGCCGGGGCTGAGCCAAGCGGGCCGACCGCGGCGGCGTCCGGCCGACGTACGCTTCCTCAACGCCGAGCTCACCCTGGCGCCGGTCATGTCCGACCTGACCTCCCTGCACGAGGAAATCCGCACCAAGGCGGCGCTCGAGACCGCATGCGCGGGTGGCGCGCAAGCTCGTGTCAAGGTCGTGCCATCGCCGCGTGAATCAAGTCGGGGCGGCGCACGGTACCGGTCGCCTCAGTACCGGTCGCCTCAGTACCAGTCGCCTCAGTACCAGTAGCGGCGCCCGCCGA
>JBBSHJ010000064.1:0-18008 GCA_038253135.1 Mycobacteriales bacterium
CCGACCTGCTCGCCAGCCCAATCGGCCATCGCTTGACAGGCGAGTTTCGGGGCCGTTGTCGCAGCGCAGCACGGCCGGGTAGCCACGCTGGGCAGCGAGGCGGTCCAGCTCGTCGATGAGGTCGTCTCCGGTGATGTTGCGATCGACCAGGACGCCGAGGCATTCCCGGGTGTGCTCGTCAACGATGGACGCGATCTTGATCGGGCGGCCGTCGGTAGTGGCGTCGAATTTGGAAGTCGACCGCCCAGACCCGGTTGGTGCGTCGGCCTTGGGCGAGTTGGCGGTGCAAGTGCCGAGGCGTTTACGTCGGTGCCGCTGCGGCATGCGCAGGCCTTCCTCGCGCCACAGACGCTGAATCTTCTTATGATTGACGACCCAGCCCTCGCCGCGGGCGTCGTGGTAGGGGTTTCGAAACCTTCCTGCCCACTACATGGGCGGCAAGACTCTTACTCGACCTGGATCAACCAGCCGGGGTCAGGCCACCCCGAGTCGGACTCGACATCCGCGAATGCGACCGCACAGGCGCCCTCGCCCTTATTCAACCGGCCTGTTGACAACGCGCCGACGCCATCCTAAGGTCGTATTCAACGAGTTCATTGATTAAGGAGGTGGCAGTGGCGGAGGCCGAGCTCACCAAGGTCTTCGGCGCCCTGGCCGATCCGGTCCGGCGGGCGCTTGTCGTTCGGCTCTCCGCCGGGGACGCGGCGGTGAACGAGCTCGCCGAGCCGTTTCCGATCAGCCTGCAGGCGGTCTCACGGCACCTGAAGGTGCTCGAGGACGCCGGCCTGATCGTGCGCGGCCGCGATGCGCAGCGGCGCCCGTGCCATCTCCAGACGGGCGCGCTGCAGGACGGCCTCGACTGGATCGAGCGCTACCGCACCGCCGCCGAGGAACGATTTAGCCGGCTCGACGAGCTGCTGGCCAGCGACGACGTAAGCCGTGGTGTGCCGCAGCCGGACCGCAGCGGCAGGAACACGGACAGAAGGTTCAAACCCCACGGGAAGAGGGAGAAGTCATGAGCAACAAGACCCAGATCACCGCCGTCGACGGGACGACCTCGATCGAGGTCGTGCGCGAATTCGAGGCCGACCGCGCCCGCGTCTTCGCGGCGTACGTCGACCCCGAGCTCGTCCAGCGATGGCTGGGACCGCGCCGGCTGACGATGCGCATCCGCGAGTGGCAGGCAAGACCCGGTGGAGCCTGGAGCTACCTGCACTCCGGTGAGTGCGAGGCGGGTCAGGAGGTGCCGGAATACGGCTTTCGCGGTGTCTTCCACGACATCGTCGATGATGAGCGGATCGTGCAGACCTTCGAGTTCGAAGGGGCTCCCGGGCACGTCAGCCTCGAGGTGGCTCGCTTCGAGGACGCCGGCCCGGGCCGCACCAAGGTGTTCTCGCGCTCAGTCTTCGAAACGGTCGAGGCGCGCGACGGCATGGTGGCGGGCGGAATGTCCGAGGGCGTCAGCCAGTCGATGGACCGCCTGGAGGAACTGCTCGCCGCGACAGCGGCCCGGGCCTGACGGCGAGGAGCCAACGGACGGGAGCGGCTCGGGGCATCGGGGGTGAGGCCGGCTGGGTCCGTCGTACCGGCGGTCGCTAGTCTCGGCCGTGCGGCCGGAAGCACTCGGCCCCCTGAAAGCACTGGGCCCGACCCGACGAGGGTCGCAACGGCCCCGAGCCGATACCCGAGGGAGAGCCCATCGTGGCGACGATTGAAGCCATTGGCGCCAGGGAGATTCTCGATTCCCGAGGCACCCCGACCGTCGAGGTCGAGATCGCCCTCGACGACGGGACCTTCGCCCGGGCCGCCGTACCGAGCGGCGCGTCGACCGGCCAGTTCGAGGCCGTCGAGCTTCGGGACGGCGACACGGGCCGCTACCTTGGCAAGGGCGTCGGGAAGGCGGTCGCCGGCGTGCTCGACGAGATCGGGCCGCAGCTGGTCGGCTACGAGGCGGAGGACCAGCGGGCCATCGACGCACGGCTGATCGAGCTCGACGGCACCAACGACAAGTCCCGCCTGGGTGCCAACGCCACGCTCGGTGTCAGCCTCGCGGTCGCCAAGGCAGCATCCGTGTCGGCCGACCTGCCGCTGTTCCGCTACGTCGGCGGCGCCAACGCGCACGTGCTTCCCGTGCCGATGTTCAATATCCTCAATGGCGGCGCGCACGCCGACAGCAACGTCGACATTCAGGAATTCATGATCGCCCCGATCGGCGCGCCGACCTTTGCCGAGGCGCTGCGGTGGGGGGCGGAAACCTACCACGCGCTGAAGAGTGTGCTGAAGGGCAACGGCCTCTCGACCGGTCTGGGCGATGAGGGCGGCTTCGCTCCCGATCTCGATGCCAACCAGGCCGCGCTCGACCTCATCGTCGAGGCCGTCGCCAAGGCCGGCTTCACGCCCGGTCGCGATGTCGCCCTGGCGATCGATGTGGCCGCGACCGAGTTCTTCACCGACGGCGGCTACGCCTTCGAGGGCGGGCGCAAGTCCACCGACGAGATGGCGGCCTACTACGAGCGGCTGCTCGCGTCGTACCCCATCGTCTCCATCGAGGATCCGCTCTCGGAAGAGGAGTGGGAGGGCTGGGCAGCGCTCACCGAGCGGATCGGTGACAAGGTGCAGATCGTCGGCGACGATCTCTTCGTGACCAACCCGAAGCGGCTGCAGCGCGGGATCACCGGCGGCAACGCCAATGCGCTGCTGGTCAAGGTCAACCAGATCGGAACGCTGACCGAGACCCTCGACGCGGTCGACCTCGCGCAGCGCAACGGGTTGCGCTGCATGATGTCGCACCGCTCGGGCGAGACCGAGGACACCACGATCGCCGACCTGGCCGTCGCGACCAACTGCGGCCAGATCAAATCGGGTGCGCCGGCGCGCTCCGAGCGGGTCGCCAAATACAATCAGCTGCTCCGGATCGAGGAGGAGCTGGACGATTCCGCGCGCTACAGCGGCGGGTCGGCTTTCCCGCGTTTCACTCCTGTTGCAGGCTGAGCAGCGGGACCGCCGACCGGTGTCCCGATCCACCCGGCGTCAGGGAGCGGGATGGCACACGGCAGCACCCGGCCGGGCTCGTCGCGCGGCCACGTGTCGACCACCCGCCGCGGCGTGCGCGCCCACAGCCGGGCCGGTGCCCGGCCATCGGGGACTCCACGCGGTGCGGGCGGCCCCCGCGCGGCGGTCAGGCCCACCGATCGCCGGCGTACGTCGACCGCGGCGGTGCGCGGCGGCACGGTCGACTCCGCGGGCACCAGGATCCGCCTCGCCGCGGCCGCGCTGGCCAACCGGTTCGCCGATTCTTCTCGCCCGGCCCGGCAGATCACGGCTCGGGCCGCGGTGCTCGGCCTGGTCGTCTGCGCGCTGGTGCTGAGCCTGGCCTACCCGGTCCGGCAGTACCTGGCTCAGCGCACGCAGATCGCCTCGCTGCGCCAGGACAACGGGCGCAAGCAGGAGCAGGTCGCGGAATTGCAGCGGCGCAAGCGTCAGCTCACCGACCCGGCCTACATCAGGGCCCAGGCGCGCAACCGGCTGCAATACGCGGCCGTCGGCGACACGACGTACGTCGTCGTCAGCCCACCGGCCGCCGTGAAAGACGCCCGGCCCACCAGGAAGGCGCCCGTCCCGGACACGAACTCGGCCTGGTACGCCCAGCTCGCCACCTCGATCACGCACGCGGATCAGTCCCGCTGAGCCCAGGGCTTGACCCCATGCCGCCGATCGGGTCTTCTACACCACGACAGCGCAGCGGCGGGGTACAGATGATGCAGCCAATTCGGGCGGCGCCCTGGCCAACTGCGGATCCGGGGCAAGACCTTGTCGACGGTCGTCGATGGTGCGACCGTGCACTACTCGGGCACCGGGGCGGGTGAGGGTACGACGAGCCTTGAGGTCGGAGCGACGGCGCCGCTGCCGCCGGCATGAGAGCCCTGCGAGAATCGTAGGTGTGACTGACGAGGGGGTAAGCCCGGGCGACCGCGCCGTGGTGACCGAGCAACTCGGCCGGCCGGTGCGCGCGACCCAGGCGGTCGCGCATCGCTGCCCGTGCGGCCACCCCGACGTCCTGGAGACCTCGCCTCGGCTGCCGGACGGGACACCGTTCCCCACCCTCTATTACCTCACCTGCCCGCGGGCCGCGTCGGCCATCGGCCGGCTCGAGGCCTCCGGCCTCATGCGGGAGATGACCGACCGGCTGCGCACGGACCCTGACCTGGCGGCGGCGTACCGGCGGGCGCACGAGTCGTACCTCGCCCGCCGGGCCGAGCTGGGCGACGTACCCGAGATCGAGGGAACCTCCGCCGGCGGAATGCCGGACCGGGTGAAGTGCCTGCACAGCCTGGTCGCGCACGCCCTTGCCGCCGGACGGGGCGTCAACCCGCTCGGCGACGAGGCGCTCGACGCGCTGCCGCCGTGGTGGAAGGGCGGCCCGTGCGTACCCCCGCCGGAGAACGCCTAGCCTTGCGCCTGGGCCCGGTCGGCGTTGGCGTGGATCGCGTCGTGCACGTAATGGGCCAGCCCCGGAGCGATCCGTTCGTAGGTTTCGGTAAAACGCGGATCCGCGACATACATGTCGGCCAGGTTGCGATGCCCCTCGGGGGACAGATCGTAGAAGCGCTCCTGGATGTGCTGGCGGTGCCGTTCGGCCACCTGCAGCACGGCGGGGGTGTCAGGAGCAATACCTGCAGTCAGGGCGTCCGCGTAGGCTGCGTTGATCTCGTCACCTTCGGCCTTGACGTCGACCCAGTCGTCCTTGGTATACGCCGATGTGCGCGACATCGACTGCCGGAATGCGTCGGTATCACCCCAGCGCTCCCGCGCTTCCGCGGCGTACTCGTCGGAATATCCGTCGCCGAAAAGCTCGCGCTGCTCGTCCTTGGTCAGCTTGATACCTGACATTTCTGCCTCCAGGGCTCGCTCGATTGCCGCGACCAGGTCGTGCATCTCGTCGAGGCGGGACATGACAGTGGCGCGTTGACGCCGCAGGTGGGCGATGACATCGGCGTCCGGGTCGTCGAGCAGCGCGACGATCTCCTCCAGGGGGATACCCAGCCGGCGATAGACGACGATGTGCCGAAGCCTGATGATGTCGGGGCCGGTGTAGAGCCGGTATCCGGCGGGACTCCGGTCGGTCGGCCGGAGCATGCCGATCTCGTCGTAATGATGCAGCGTGCGCACGGTCACGCCGTACCGCGCCGCGACCTGACCCACCGTCAGCGGTCTGTGCTGATCGCGCTGTGCCGGCGCCATCTCGGTCATGCTGCCACTGTGCCGCCTCCCGCAACGTGAGGGTCAAGGACGAATTCCGCTACGGTCAAACGCATGCGACATAACGGCCGCTGAGCGCGGTCCCTCGCCACGCGCCGCCGATTCGATGCCGTCGCGGTGATGGTGGCGATTCCTCTTCCTTTGGAATGGATGTCGCATGTCATCACCCGATTACGAGTTGCTCGTGCACGAAGCCGCTTCGATGCATCGTGAGGGCTGGGACTTCTCCTTCCACCGCGGCCGCGTCACCGGTGGCGAGCTGCCATGGTCCTACGGCGAGCTCGCCCGACCCCTCCTCGATTCCGCCTCGCGACTGCTCGACCAGGACACCGGCGGCGGCGAGGTGCTGGCCCGGCTCGCACCGCTGCCGTCGTACACCGTCGCTGCTGAGGGCTGGGAACCCAACCTCTCAGTCGCGCGGGCGCGGCTCGAGCCTTTGGGTGTTCATGTCCGTCACCAGGGCGACGCGCGAATTCCCGCGTCCGACGGTGAATTCGACCTCGTCCTGAACCGGCACGGCTTCATCGACTCGCCAGAGCTGCGCCGGGTAGTCACTCGCGGTGCTCAGTTCCTGACGCAGCAGGTCGGCCGTGGCAACAATCACGAGTTCAACACGGTGTTCGGCGAGCGCGGCTCGTCGGACGACGGGCAGACGGTGGACGAGCTGGCCGATGCGCTAGGGCAGCAGGGATTTCGTATCGTTCATGACGACGAGGCCAAGGTGCCATGCACGTATCTGGACATCGGCGCCGTCGTTTTCCAGCTGCTCACGGTGTCATGGCAGGTGCCGGGTTTCAGCGTGGAACGCTTCGATGCCCAGCTCCGCGCGCTGCACCAGCGGATCCGGACCGAGGGCGGCTTTACCGTCCATGACCACCGCTTCATCCTGCAAGCCGAGGCAGTCTGAAAGGCTCGCCCCACGACGGAGTGGGGGAGATCATGTGCTGGATTCGGTGCACGAGTTACCCCGGTGTCGGAGCGCCGCACATTGTGATCAGGACGAGCGCTCCGCGACGGGCAGCCGCACCTGCACCCTCAGGCCGGGATAGTCGGCGCCCGGTACGGCGTCCGCGATCCTCAGCGTGCCGCCGTGGGAACGGATCAGCTCGCGCACGATCGGCAACCCCAGCCCCGTCCCGCCGGAGTCCCGCGCCCGGGCCTCATCCAGCCGGGCGAACCGGTCGAAGACCCGCTCGCGGTCGGCCGCGGCGATGCCCGGCCCGTCGTCGGTGATCGAAAGCGTCGCGACGTCAGGTGCGCGGCCAGGCACACCCGACGCCGTGACGGCGATGTCGACGCGCGACCGTGCATGCCGGACCGCGTTGTCGACGAGGTTGCGGACGATACGCGCGAGCGCGTCGGGGTCGGCGTCAACCGTCACCGCTCCCGGCGCGGACACCCACAGCGGGGTGTCGGCGGGGTACGACGCGGCCACTTCCGAGACGAGCGCGCCCAGGTCGGTTCGCTCGCGGTGCCGCCGCGCACCGGCCTCGTCCAGGCGGGCGAGCAGCAGCAGGTCGTCGACGAGGCGGGTCAGCCGGTCGATGTCGACCAGCGCGCCGTCGGCAGTCGAGCTCCAATCCGCCCGCGGCCCGACGTGCTGGGCGACCTCGAGCTGGGTGCGCAGGCTGGCCAGCGGGCTGCGCAGCTCGTGGGCCGCGTCCGCGATGAACCCCCGCTGCCGGGCGCTGGCCGCGTCCAGGCGGGCCAGCATGTCGTTCAGGGTCGCCGCGAGCCGGTGGATCTCGTCCTCGCCCGCCGGCACCGGCAGTCGTCGCGCGGTCCCGCTCGGGCGGGTGCCGGAAATCGCCGCCGCCCCCGCCCGCAGCGATTCCACCGGGCGCAGCGTCCTGCCCACGACGTACCACGCGAGCAGGCCGCCGAGAATCAGCAGGACCGGCGCACCGATCAGCAGCCCGTTGCGCACCGCCCGCTCCGAGCGGCCGACCTGGTCGGCATAGACGGCCACGACCACCGTCTCGTCGGCGTTGCCGAGGCCGGTGGCCCGACCCACGACCCGCACCGGCCCATTTACGGCCACGAGGTCGCCGGAGAGCGTGAGGACGTCGCCGCCGCGCACCTCCCGCAGCTGCCGCGAGGTCAACAGCGACACCAGCCGGTCCTGCGATTGCGTCGCCGATGCGCCGAGCACCTGGCCCCGCGGGTTGACGACCTGGACCAGCACCGTGTTGCCGTCCCCGACGGGCAGCGGGTTCGGCAGGGCGTCGCCGGACTCGACGAGGGCGGCGATCTGCGCGGCGGTACGCCGTGCGCTGCTGTCCAGCGCGCCCGTCAGTGACCGGTTGAGGGCCCAGATGAGGGCGACACCCGCCACCAGCAAGCCGATGCACAGCACCGCCGTCGCGGTCGTCGTGAGCCGCGCGCGCAGGCTCAGCCTCCCCCACCAGCGGGTGACCGAGCGGCGGCGTCGCGGCCGCCCGATCTCCGTCCCCGGCGCCGCGGAGCCGGCCGGCGGTTCAGCCGCCATCGGCCGCCAGCCGGTAACCGGCTCCGCGCACGGTCTGCACCGCTCGCCGGCCCCACGGGGCGTCGATCTTGCGGCGCAGGTAGCCGACATAGACCTCGACCACGTTCGGGTCCCCGTCGTAGTGCGCGTCCCACACGTGCGCGAGGATCTCCGACTTCGAGACGACCTCCCCGCCGCGGCGCAGCAGGAACTCGAGCAGGGAGAACTCCCGCGGCGTCAGCTCGATCGCGTCCTCGCCACGGCGTACCTCGTGCGCCGCCGGGTCCAGCGACAGATCGCCCGCGGTGAGCACGGCCGGCCGCGGCCTCGCGCTGCGGCGCAGCAGGGCCCGCAGGCGGGCGAGCAGAACGACGAAGGAGAACGGCTTGGTCAGGTAGTCATCGGCCCCGACGTCCAGCCCGTCGGCCTCGTCGTACTCCCCGTCCTTGGCGGTGAGCATCAGGATCGGCACCCAGTTGCGTTCAGATCGCAGGGTGCGGGCGATCTGGTAGCCGGATATCCCGGGCAGCATGACGTCGAGGAGGACCGCGTCATAGCTGCGCTCGCGGGCCAGGTGCAGCCCGTCCGTGCCGGTGTTGGCGACGTCGACGGCGAAGCCCTCGGCCGAGAGGCCCTGCCTGAGCGCTCCCGCGAGGCGGACCTCGTCCTCGACCACCAGCACCCGCATCGTCCAAGCCTCTCGCATCGCCGCGCGCCCGCGTCACCGAAGCGGTCGCGTTTCGCGCCGAGCGTTCCGTGCCTACCCTGTGAAGGTCCTGTGAGCCGGACCGCCTGCGGGCACCGCGCTCTCAGCCTGGTCACAGGGGCCACCGGGCACAGTGGGCGTCATGAGATCCACTCGATATGGGGACAGGTGATACCCGTGCCAACCAAGCGCACAGTCCGATGGGTCGCTCCGGCGGCCGTCGTCGTCGCGATCGGCGGTGGGCTCGGCATCAACTCGGCGTTGAGTGCCGGCGCCGCGCCGTCGCTGCCGCACCGCTCGGCGCAGCAACTGCTCGTCGATGCGGCGCAGGCCAAGGTACCGGGCATGTCAGGGACCGTCGTCGAGAAGGCCAACCTCGGGCTTCCGGACCTTCCCGCTGGCGTGAGCGGCTCGGGCAGCTCGTCACTGCAGGCGCTCATCAGCGGCTCCCACACGCTCCGGATCTGGGCCGGCGACGACGGCAAATTCAGAGTCGCCCAGATCGGCACGCTCGGTGAGTCCGACGTGATCCGCAACGGGCGCGATGTCTGGATCTGGTCCAGCCAGAACAACTCGGCCGCGCACTACACCCTGCCGGCCGCGAAGAAGACCGGCACGAAGGCCGGTAACAAGGCAGCGGCTAAGGTGCCGGGTCCGATGGCCAACGCCACCCCCCAGCAGGTCGCGAAACATCTGCTCCAGCAGGTCGACCCGACCACCGCGGTCACGGTCGACGGCACGCAGAGCGTCGCCGGCCGGGCGACGTACACGCTGCGGGTCAAGCCCAAGGATCCGTCCACGCTCCTCGACCAGATCGCCATCTCGATCGACGCGAAGAAGCATGTGCCGCTCGAGGTGCGTGTCACCGCCAAGGGCCAGACCAAGCCGGCGATCGACATCGTCTTCACGCACGTCGACTTCAGCGCACCGGACGCGCGGCAGTTCACGTTCAACCCGCCGCCGGGCGCGAAGGTGACGACTCCGTCCCTGAAGTCGATGTTCGGTACGCCGCTGTCCGGCCAGCGCGCGAGCGGCGCCGACACCCCGAAGACTGTCGGCACCGGGTGGAGCGAGGTCCTGGTCGCGACCGGCGTCGACCTCAACACGCACCACCTCAGGGGCCGCGGCGGCGCCATCACCGAGGTCCTGCGCAACCTGCCGCACGTCAGCGGGACCTGGGGCACCGGGCGACTGCTCACCTCGGCGCTGGTCGATGCCGTCATCACCGACGACGGCCGGGTCGCTGTCGGCATGGTCCAGCCGGCGAAGCTCTACTCCGCGCTTGGTCGATGACGCTCGACCTGCCGGCGCCCGGAGATCTGTCGGTGACCTCCGGCAGTCCGGAGACCGGCACGGCGAAAGCCGCGCCGGCCCCGGCCGCCGGGGAGTCGCCGGCTCCCACCGTGGCACCCCTGGCGATCGAGACCACGGGCCTGACCAAGCGTTTTCGGGGCGGCCAGGTCGCCGTCGACCACGTCAATCTCCGGGTCCCGCACGGCGCCGTCTACGGCTTCCTGGGGCCCAACGGATCGGGCAAGACGACCACCATCCGGATGCTGCTCGGCCTGATCAGCGCGACCGAGGGCAGCCACGAGCTGTTCGGCACGCCCATGACCGGGCGCTCCTGGTCATTGCTCTCGCACGTCGGTGCCCTCGTGGAGGGTCCGGCCGCCTATGGCCACCTGTCCGGCGCGGCCAACCTCGCGCGCTACGACGCCGGCGATCGCACGGCGGACCCGGTTACCGCGAAGGCTCGCATCGATGTCGCCCTCGAGCGGGTCGGCCTCACGGCAGCACGCGGCAAGAAGGTGCGCAACTACTCACTCGGCATGAAGCAGCGGCTCGGGATCGCCGCCGCGCTGCTGCAGCCGCGGCGGCTGCTCGTCCTCGATGAGCCGACCAACGGGCTCGACCCGCAGGGCACGCGCGAGGTGCGCACCCTGGTCGGCTCGCTCGCCGACGATGGCACGACGGTGCTGGTGTCCTCGCATCTGCTCGCCGAGGTCGAGCAGATGTGCACGCACGTCGGCGTGATGCACGCCGGCCGGTTGCTCAAGCAGGGCTCGCTGGATGAGATGCGCGCCGGTCAGCAGGCATCGGTGCGGATCACCACGCCCGACCCTGCTCGAGCCGTAGAAGTGCTTAGCCGGCTCGGCTTCGGTCACGTCCTCCGGCAGGGAAGCGAGATCAGCGCACCGTACGACGGGGTCGCCATTGTGCCGGAGAAGGTCAATGCGGCCCTCGTGCAGGCAGGCGTCGGAGTTCGCGCCCTTGCGGTCGACCAGCCGACGCTCGAGGACATGTTCGTCGCACTCACGGGAGAGGGTTTCGATGTCAGCGGTTGAGTCGATCGAGGCGGCGGCAGTCCGCGCGGGCAGCCGCAACGTCCTACCCGCCGGCCGGATGCTGAGCACCCGGTTCCTGCGCTCCGAGCTGCGTCTGGTCTTCGGCCGGCTGCGCAACCAGATCGCGCTGGCCGTGATGGCGCTGGTGCCGATCTTGATCGGCATCGCGGTCAAGGTGTCCTCGCCGTCGGGCAACGATGGCCCGCAGTTCTTCAACCAGATTACGCAGAACGGCGTCTTCGTCAGCTTCGCGACCCTGACGGTCGCGCTGCCGGTCTTTATCCCCCTGGCGCTGTCAGTGGTCGCCGGCGACGGGCTGGCGGGGGAGGCGAGCGCGGGGACGCTGCGCTATCTTCTGCTGGTCCCGGTCGGTCGCACCCGGCTGCTCGCGGTGAAGTACGCCGTGATCGTCGCCTACGCGTTCGCGCTGGCCGTGCTGGTCGCCGGCATCGGCCTCATCACCGGGCTGGCGCTCTTCGGCGGGGGTGATGCAACGACGCTCTCCGGGACGACGATCAGCTTCGGGGTGGCGATCTGGCGGTTGTTCCTGACCTGCCTTTATGTCACGGCGATGCTGGCGGCCGTCGCGGCGCTGGGACTCTTCGTCTCGACGCTGGTCGAATCAGCGGTGGTCGCGATGGGCGTTACCGCGGGAACGGTGATCGTCGCGCAGGTGCTCGACCAGATCCCGCAGCTGCACACGATCGCGCCGTACCTCGCCAATCATTACTGGACCAATTTCGGTGACCTGCTGCGCGAGCCGATCATGACCGGCGGCATCGTCCGCGGGCTGCTCGTGACGCTCGCCTACGTCGGCATCTTCGGCTCGCTGGCCTGGGCCCGCTTCACCAGCAAGGACGTGTCGAGCTAGCCGAGAGCTAGCCGATTCCTGCGAGAGCGGCGACTCATCGGGCGCCCGGGCTGCTTCGCTGCCGCCGTGACGCAACGAGCCGCCGCTCGTGCACGAATACGCATCTACTACATTAAAGTAGTAGTAAACCTGCCTCCGTCGGACGGGAACCCGCGTGCAGCACATCATCGAGAACTACGGCTACCTCGCCGTCTTCCTGCTCATGCTGGCCGAGTCGGCGTGCATCCCGGTGCCGTCCGAGGTGACGATGCTCTTCGCCGGCGCGATCGCCGGTGGAGCGGTTTCGGGCACGCACCTGTCGATCGTCGCCGTCATCATTCTCGGCACGCTCGGCAACGTCGTCGGTAGCTATGTGGCCTGGGCGGTCGGCCGGTACGCCGGACAGGCCGCCCTGCACCGCTGGGGCCGGCGGATCTGGCTGCGCGAGGACGACATCGACAAGGCGCACCGGTGGTTCGAGCGGTACGGCGACTGGTCGGTCTTCCTGGCCCGGCTGCTGCCCGTGGTGCGCACCTTCATCTCGCTGCCCGCCGGGTTCGCGGCGATGCCCCCCATCCGGTTCGGAGTGCTCACGAGCGCCGGCTGCCTGCCGTGGACCGCGGCCCTTGCCATCGCGGGATACGAGATAGGGGGCAACTGGGATCGGGTGGCGAACGGGTTCCACGGCCCCACCTATGCGATCGCGGCCATCGTCGTGGTGGCGTGCGTCGTCGCCGTGGTCTTGTTCCTGCGCCGTCGTCGCCGTGTCGCCCAGATGGGGTTGACTGCTGGGGATGGGCGCGCCAGCGAGGAGTGAGCGGACGACGTACCGGCCGGGCGACCCGGTCGACGTCGCCGCGACGCTCGCACCGCTGCAGCGGGGCCGTCGCGATCCCGCGCAGCAACGGCACGGCCGCGTGCTGTGGCGGGCAAGCGGATTCCCGGTCGGCCCGGCGACCCTGCGCCTCGAGCAGATCGGACCGCGCGAGGTCGGCTGCGAGGCGTGGGGGCCCGGGGCCGCGGCGGCGATCGCGGCGGTGCCCGACCTGCTCGGAGCGCGCGACGAGCCGTCGTCCTTCGCTGCGTCGCACTTGCTGGTGGCCGAGCTGCACCGCCGCAGCCCCGGACTGCGGATGACGCGCACCGGGCGGGTGCTCGAGGCGCTGGTCCCGGCGATCCTCGAGCAGCGGGTGCCGGGTATCACGGCGTTCGGTGCGTGGCGCTACCTGTTGGAGCGGTACGGCGAGCCGGCGCCCGGGCCGGCATCGAGCGGGATGCGGGTGCCGCCTGATGCGGCGACCTGGGCCCGGATCCCGGAGTGGGAGTGGCACCGGGCCGGCGTCGATCCCGGCCGTTCCCGGACCGCCCGGGGCTGCGCCGCGCGGGCGGCCCGGCTCGAGGAATGCACGTCGATGTCCGGAGCGGACGCCGCCCGGCGGCTGCGGATCATGCCGGGCGTCGGGATCTGGACCGCCGCCGAGGTGACGGCTCGCGCCCTCGGCGACCTGGACGCGCTCTCCGTCGGCGACTACCACCTGGCCACGGTCGTAGGCACCGCGCTGGTCGGCCGGCCGCTGGACGACGACGGCATGCTCGAGATCCTCGAGCCCTACCGCCCGCAACGATTGCGGGCGATCCGGCTGCTCGAAGCCGGCGGCGGCTACGCGATGGTGCAGCGCCGTGGGCCGCGCATCACGCTGCAGGACCACCGCGCGCACTGATGCCTGTGGTGGGTTTCTGGGTCGCGCACGTTCGGGCGGCACGGCCGGGCGGCCAGCAGGGCAGCCCGGCCGGGATCGCGTCGGGTCCGGCGCCGAGGCTGAAAGGATCGGGGCATGACGCGCGTGGCCGCCATCGACTGCGGCACCAACTCGATCCGCCTGCTCATCGCTGACCGTGCGGTGGCCGACCGCGCGGGTGCCGGCCCCGACGGCGCGGGCGAACTGATCGATGTCGACCGGCGTACGACGATCGTGCGGCTCGGGCAGGACGTCGACCGCACCGGCCGGCTCGCACCCGAGGCGATCGAGCGCACGCGGATCGCCCTCACGGCCTACGCCGAGGCGATCCGGTCCGCTGGCGTGGAGCGGGTGCGCATGGTCGCCACCAGCGCGACCCGCGATGCCGCCAATCGCGACGACTTCCACGCCATGGTGCGCGACGTGCTCGGGCAGCCGGCCGAGATCATCACCGGCGCCGAGGAGGCGAGCCTGTCCTTTGCCGGCGCCGTCGGGTCGCTGCACGGGCACCGGCCGCCCTATCTCGTCCTCGACATCGGTGGCGGCTCGACGGAGTTCGTGCTCGGACGGCGAGAGGTGACGGCGGCGCGATCGGTCGACATCGGCAGCGTGCGGCTGACCGAGCGACACTTCGCCGACGATCCGCCGACCCGCGCGCAGGTCGAGCGCGCCCGCGCCGACGCCCTCCGGTCCATCGAGCAGGTCCGCGCCGAGGTGCCGATCGACACTGCGGCGACCGTCGTCGGCGTTGCCGGGTCGGTCACCACGATCGCGGCCGTCGCCCTCGGTCTCACCGAATACGATCGCAACCGGGTTGACGGTGCCGTCCTCGAGGCGGAGGCGGTACGCCGTACCGCGGGACGGTTGCTCGCGGCCGGCCACGACGAGCGGGCCGCGCTCACCGTGATCGCACCCGGACGGCGGGACGTCATCGCCGCCGGAGCGCTGATCCTGCGCACGATCATCGACGCGTGCGGTGCCGATGCGGTGGTCGTGAGTGAGCACGACATCCTCGATGGGATCGCGCTGTCGCTCGGATTGCCGACGCTGTGAGCATGCCTGCACAGATTCCCGGGCAGTAGGGTCAGCTCACCAGTCGCAGGCGGGAGGGGTCCATGGCGCGGCATCGCCGGCTCAGCACGCTGCTCGAGCTCGTCGCCCGTGACGGGCAGATCGACGTCCACCGGGCCGCCGACGAGCTGGCCGTGTCGACCGCGACGATCCGCCGCGACCTCGATCATCTCGCCCAGCAGCAGCTGGTCACCCGCACCAGGGGTGGCGCGGTCGCGCACAGCGTCTCCTACGACCTGCCGCTGCGCTACAAGGCGGCCCGGCGCGCGTCGGAGAAGGAGCGGATCGGGGTCGCGGCCGCCGCGCTCGTCCGGGCCGGCGACGTCGTCGGGTTCAACGGCGGTACGACGACCACCGAGGTCGCGCGCGCCCTGGCCAGCCGCGCGGACCTGCGCGCCGAGGGGGCCGAGCCGGCCGTCACCGTCGTGACCAATGCGCTGAACATCGCCGCCGAACTGACCGTGCGCTCCCAGGTCAAGATCGTGGTCACCGGCGGAGTCGCCCGCGCCCAGTCATACGAGCTGATCGGTCCGCTCGCCCGGCGGGTGCTCGAGGATCTCACCATCGACACGCTCTTCCTGGGGGTGGAGGGGATCGATACCAAGGGCGGCGCGACCGCGAGCCACGAGGACGAGGCCAACGTCAACCGGCTCATGGTCGAGCGCTCACGTCGCGTCGTCGTGGTCGCCGACGCGAGCAAGCTCGGCGGGCGTGCCTTTGCGCGGATCTGCTCGATCGACGAGATCACGACGCTCGTCACCGATGCGGACCCGGCCGATCCGGGGTTGGTCCCGTTCACGGGAGCCGGCATCGAGATTGTGCACGGCTGATGCCCGACCCGGCGACGAGCTCGGCCGGGCCGTATTCCGGGTCGCCCGCCGCCGCAGCGCGATTGCCCTGCGGCCTCTGGCCTGCCTGCATTGAGCTGCTCGTTTGGCCGGTAGGGTGAGCGGGATTCGTCAACGCCGGAGTGTGCATATTGAGTCACGTCGCGAGCGAGATCGCGAGCCAGCCCGACTGCTGGCGACAGGCCGCGCAGGTCGCGGCGACGCGTCCGGCCGGGCTGCCGGAGCGCGGTGAGCGGGTGGCCGTGCTCGGCTGCGGTACGTCGCTCTACATCGCCCAGGCCTACGCCACGTTGCGGGAGGCCGCCGGTGCGGGTGAGACGGACGCTTTCACGCCGACCGAGGCGCCGCTGCACCGGCCCTACGACCGGGTCGTGGCGATCACCCGTTCCGGGACGACGACCGAGATCCTGGACGCGCTCCGCGGCCTTCGCGCCGGGCTGCCGAGCGTCGCGATCACCGCGGATCCCACGACCCCGGTGGTGCAGGCGGCGCACGACGTCGTCGTCCTCGATTTCGCCGACGAGCAGTCGGTGGTGCAGACGAGGTTCGCCACCTCCTGCCTCGCACTGCTGCGGGCATCGCTCGGCGAGGACGTCGAATCCCTTGCCTTACAGGCCAAAGAGGCGATCGACGAGCCGTTGCCGGCCGGCGTGCTCGAGCGCAGCCAATTCACTTTCGTCGGCACCGGTTTTGCCGTTGGTATCGCCGCCGAGGCGGCGCTGAAGATGCGCGAGGCGTCCAACTCCTGGACCGAGTCCTACCCGGCGACCGAATACCGGCACGGGCCGTTCAGCATCACCGACGAGCGCAGCGTCACCTGGGCCTTCGGCACGGTCTCGCCGGCGCTGCTCGAGGACGTGCGGGCGACCGGGGCGATCGCCGTACACCATGACCGCGACCCGATGGCCGACCTGATCGTGGCGCAGCGGCTCGCAGTGGCGCTCGCCGAGGCCCGCGGGCTCGACCCCGACCGGCCGCGCAACCTGACCCGCTCGGTGATCCTCACCGACGGCGCCTGAGCGCTCGATGGCAGAACGGGCATGACAGGCGCCTCCGTCGTCGCGGTCGACGTCGGCGGTACGGCGATGAAAGGTGCGGTCGTCGATCGGCACGGCACCATCTCCCGCGTCGAGTCCCGGCCGACCGGAGTGCCGGACGGTGTCGACGCGGTTGTGGCCAACATCGGCGCCTTCGCCGCCGACCTGGCCGCGGCGGCCGGCGCGGTGGCCGCGTGCGGGGTCGTCGTACCCGGCCTGATCGACGAGGTGCGCGGCGTCGCGATCTTCGCCTCCAACCTGGGCTGGCGCGATCTGCCGCTGCGCCGGCGGCTCGGCGATCATCTCGGGATGCCGGTGGCGCTGGGCCATGACGTGCGCGCGGGCGCGCTGGCCGAGGGGATCGTCGGCGCCGGGCACGGTGATTTCCTCTTCCTGCCGCTGGGCACCGGAATCGCCGGTGGCATGGTGCTTTCCGGCACGACGTACGCCGGTGCGACCGGATCGGGCGGCGAGATCGGGCACACGCCGGTGATCCCGGACGGCGAGCCGTGCGCGTGCGGCCAGCGCGGCTGCCTCGAGGTGTACGCCTCGGCCGCCGGCCTGACCCGGCGCTACATCGCCGCGGGCGGCGATCCGGCGATCGACTGCGCGCTCGGCGTGCAGGACCGGTACGACGCCGGCGACCCGATCGCCAAGCACGTGTGGGCCGAAGCCGTCCGCGTCCTCGGCCTCGCCCTGGCGACGTACACGCTGATGCTCGATCCCGACCTCGTCGTGCTCGGCGGTGGGCTCGCGCTGGCGGGGGAGCGGTTGTTCCCGGCGGTTGCCGCCGCGCTCGCCAGCCGGCTTTCCTTCCGGGCTCCGCCACCTCTGGTGCCGGCCGTCCTGGGTGATCGGGCCGGCGCTCTGGGGGCCGCCATCATGGCGTGGCGGGCCGCGGGCATCGAGCCGGACCAGCTCGGCTGGCCGCGTCGGGAGGCGGGCGCGCGATGATCCTGGCCGGGATGATCTTGGAGGTGACGGCGTGACGGTCCTCGCCGGGGCGCGGGTGGTGACGCCCGAGGGCATTCTCGACCCGGGCTGGGTGCGGGTCGAGGGCGCCCGGATCGCCGCGGTCGGCCACGGCCGGTCGCCGACGTCCGGCACCGACCTCGGCGGGGCCTGGTTGTTGCCGGGCTACGTCGACCTGCATGTGCACGGCGGCGACGGCGGCGCCGTCGAGGTCTCGGCCGACGGGCTGGCGCGCTCGGTCGCGTTCCACCGCCGGCACGGCACGACCCGCACGCTGGCCAGCATCGTCACCGGTCAGATCGACGCAATGGCCGCGGCGGCCGGCTGGGTCGCCGATGCGGTCGGTGCCGGACCGACGCCGACCGGGCACGTGGTCGGCGTTCACTTCGAGGGCCCGTTCCTGGCCGCGGCCCGATGCGGGGCGCAGGACCCCGCCGCGATCATCGATCCCGACCCGGAGGTCATGGCCCGGCTCCTTGCGGCCGGCCGCGGCACCGTCCGGATGGTCACCCTCGCCCCGGAACGGCCGGGCGCCCTCGATCTGATCGCCCAGGTCAAGACCGCGGGAGCGGTCCCGGCCATCGGACACACCGACGCGCACTATGCCGACGCCGTCAGCGGTTTCGCGGCCGGTGCCGCGATCCTCACCCACACCTTCAACGGGATGCGCGGGCTGCACCACCGCGATCCCGGCACGGTCGGCGCGGCCCGCGA
>JBBSHJ010000065.1:0-17987 GCA_038253135.1 Mycobacteriales bacterium
CATCGGCTACGCGAGTGGCGGAGGTCGGCGAACGGCAGCGGGCATGCCGGAGTCGCCGCGCAGGTGATCAAGTCGCGGCAGCCGGCGTCCAGCGCGGCGCGCAGCGTGGTTGCGATGACCTGCAGGTCGGCGATCTTAGCCTCGACCTCGACGAGCTTGGCCGCTGCCCGCTGCTGCAGCCCGGCATCGGATGGCTGGCCGTGATGGTGTCGGCTGGCCTCAAGCAGCTCGGTAACTTCCTCAAGGGTGAATCCGAGGCGCTGGGCGGCCTTGATCACCCGCAGCACTGTCACGGCCTGCTCCGGATAGACTCGATGCCCACCCAAGCTGCGATCCGGTTCTGCGAGCAAGCCGCGCCGCTCGTAGTAGCGCAGTGTCTGCCGGTTCACTCCCGCGGCCGCAGCAACCTCGCCGGAACGCAGCCCAGCCATTACGCCGCCGCCCCGAGGGCCGCGGCGGCCCTGCGCGCCAGCGCATCGAGCACTGCGGCGTGCGCCGCCGGCACGTCCACCTCAACGCGCATCTCGGCGTCGACCGGGGTCACGAAGAAAGTGAAGAACGAGCAGCACTCGCTCTCCCGCGCGGTCAACTCGCGCGCGGTAACCTCGGCCGCCAGGTCGAAGATCAACCGCAACCGAGTGCCAGTGAGACGCTGGACATCGTGCAGGGCGGTTGCGAACAGCTCGTCGAATTCCGCCACCCGCAGCGGCTGCTCCACGGTGGGCAACGTGCACGCCCGCGGTACCCAGCTTGGTGCTACTGGGTCGGTGGCTGCTCTTGCTCGCGAGGTCTTGCCGCTCATGACTCGACGGTAAACCCGTACCTAGGTACCGGATGCAAGACCGCACAGTCACGCGGATCCGCTCGTTGGCCCGCTGGAAAACCCGTCGCATCGCCCAGTACATCAGCGGTCGCTGCTCGCCGCGGCGCGTGGGCCACGGTGGCTCGCCCGGGCCCGGGGTGTGGTGCCGTGACCCCCTGTGGGTCCGGGTCGAGCAACGGGTCGGATCTTGGGGTCGTGCGGTCTGCTCACGGCTCCTTTCTGGCGGTGCGATTCCCGGGCCGGCGGGCGGCGCGGCTGCGCCGGAGATCGGCAAGGTCGACTCCCGCACCGGGTAGTGGTCGATCGCCAGGTCGCATGCCCGCGAGGACGATGGCGAGATGCCGGTGCGCGACGTCCTCTTGTACGGCGCGCTCCTGCCCCGGGGGAAGCGGGCGGGCCAGCCGGATGAGAAGCAGGCTCACGTCACCGAAGGTGAGGTCGGGACGGATCGCCCCGTCGCGCTGCGCTGCGGCGATCAGACGGCTGACCGCCGCCGCGCTGCGACCGCGGGCGGACGCGACGTCAGGGTCATCGCGGGGCAGCGCGGCGGCGATGGCGGGCATGACCCAGGCGACCCGCAGCCGCAACGCGTCGGACAGGTAGCGGGCGAGAGCGGAGAAGCTGTCGGCTTCCTCGGCCAGCGCCCGTTCGGCGGTCTCTGCCGTGCTCTCGATGGTGTGTACGGCGACCGCTCGCAGTAGCGCCGCCCGGTCGGCGAAGTGCCGGTAGAGCGTGGCATTTCCGACGCCGGCGGCGCGGGCGATGCGGTCGAGCGGGACCAGGGGCCCGTCCTCGGCGATGAGCTCGACGGCGCGGGCGAGGATCGACTCGCGGTTGCGGTGAGCGTCCGCCCGCGGTGACCGCTGGCCGCTAACCGGGGAGCTGGCTCTCATATCGGATGTGTACCACGACCGGTCCTTCAGGGGTAGCCGCCACCGGGCGTGATAATCGTCGTACCGCCCGCCGATCGTTCCGGGGAAGGGTGAGCGCCGACCGGACGTTGTGCGAGGGCCCGCGTCGGTCAGGAGACCGGCGCCGGGGCGGGACGAAGGAGTGAGAATGACCGGAACCACGGAAAAGGCGATCCTCGCGGGCGGCTGCTTCTGGGGCATGCAGGATCTGATCCGCAAGCAGCCCGGCGTCCTCGCGACCCGGGTGGGCTATTCCGGCGGCGACCTGCCGAATGCGACGTACCGCCGGCATGGCCACCACGCGGAGGCGATCGAGATCGTCTTCGATCCGGGCCGGCTCTCCTACCGCGGCGTGCTGGAGTTCTTCTTCCAGATCCACGACCCGACGACGAAGAACCGGCAGGGCAACGACGCCGGCGCGAGCTACCGGTCGGCCATCTACTACCTGACCGACGAGCAGAAGCGGGTCGCCGAGGACACCATCGCCGACGTGGCGGCCTCCGGTCTGTGGCCCGGCAAGGTCGTCACGGAGGTCGCCGCGGCGGGTCCGTTCTGGGAGGCCGAGCCGGAGCACCAGGATTACCTGGAGCGCTACCCGGACGGCTACACCTGCCACTACATCCGGCCGGGTTGGAAGCTCCCGCAGCGCCAGGACAAGGTCACCAGCTAACGAGGCTTCGCCTGCCGGAGCCGCCGGGACGGCAAGGTCGGAGCGTTGTAGGGGTCAGAACCGACGCAACGTTCCGCGCTCGCCGGGTCCATGTTTCGCTGGCGGTCGGGCTCGAGCGTCGCACCCGGCGGTGGCGCCTCGACCTGGACGCCGGCGGTATCCGTTGGCCCATCCGCCCGCGGTGCCGCGGGATCGTAGTAGTGCTTGAGGTACTGCACCGCGACATTGAGGCACGCGATCGTCGGTACGGCGGCGATCGCGCCGACGATCCCCGCGAGCACGACTCCGGTGCCGATGCCGAGCACGACGGCCAGCGGGTGCACCCGGACCGCGCGTCCGAGCAGCAGCGGCTGCAGGACATGGCCCTCCAGCTGTTGGATGGCCAGCACACCGACGAGGACGAGCGCGGCGGTCAGAAATCCCTTGGCCACCAAGGCGACGATGACCGCGACGATCCCGGACACGACCGCGCCCACCATGGGCACGAAGGCGCCGAGGAAGACCAGCGCTCCCAGCGGGAGGGCGAGCGGGACGCCGAGGATCGCGCACCAGATGCCGATACCGGCGCCGTCGACGAAGGCCACCATCAGGGTCGCCCGCACGAAACTGACCAGCGTGGAAAACGACCGCAGGCCGGCTCCGTCCAGCGGAGCCCGGGTGCTCTGCGGCGCCAGGTTGAGCACCCAGGTCCAGATCCGCCGGCCGTCGAGCAGGAAGAACAGCAAGGTGAAGAACGTGACGAAGGCGCCGGTCACGATGTGACCGATCGTCACGGCCGTCGACACCGCGCCGGAGGTCAGCGCGTCCTTGTGGTTGGTGACGAAGCCCTTGAGGCTGTCGATGTATTTGGTGACGTCCTTGCTGCTGAGCTTGAGCGGGCCGTGGATCAGCCAGTGCTCGAAGTCGTCGATGCCGTTGGACACCCTGCTCGACAGGTCCGGCAAGCCGTTGATGAAGGCCTTCACGACGACCGCCACGATCGCGGCGACCACGAGGATCCCGCCGATCAAGACGAGGACGACCGCGAGCGCGTGCGGCACGCCGCGGATCTGCAGCCACACCGCGATCGGATGCAGCGCCGCACACAGCAGCAGGGCGACGATGACGGGGACCGCGACGATGCTGAGCATCGCGAACGCCTTGCCGAAGACGTAGAGCAGCGCGCACAGGAGCAGGATCCGCCACGCCCAGGCGCCCGCGACCCGCACGCCGAACGGCACCGCCGCCGTTACCGGGTCGGTCGGCGCCGGGGTCACCGGCAGGGGCCTCCGGCCGGCCCGATGCGCGGCCGGCGTACCCGTGAGTTCGGATCCGGTACGCCGGGCGATCGGCTGGCGGCGGTCGGCGCGGCGGGGCGTCCCGGCGACAGTCTTGATCGACCGGCGCGGTCTCGGGTCGCGGCGGGCGCGGGGTCTACCTCGTCGGATCACCAATCACGTCCTTCGCCGCGGAGTCGGGGGCGTGCTTGGGTAACCGTACTTAGCGACTCCTCGGCCGCCCACCGTAGGCTCGCGGAGTGAGCGGTACGCCGGAGCAGGCTGAGCACGCCGCCGGCGATGGCCGTGCCGAGGGAGCCTCGGACTCCGCCGGGCCCGGCAATCCGGCTCAACCGACCCGGATTGCCGGACTGAGGCCCAGACACCTGCTCTGGCTCTCGCTGCTGCTCGCCCCCGCGGACGGGCTGGCAAAGCTACTCGGCGGCACGCCGATGGTGCTCTTCGTCTTGAGCGTGATCGCTCTGGTGCCGCTCGCCTATCTGATCGGTGAGGCAACGGAGCATGCCGGCGAGCACACCGGCTCGGTGATCGCGGGCCTGCTGAACGCGAGTTTCGGCAACGCGCCGGAGCTGATCGTCGCTCTCTTCGCCGTCGACCGAGCGTTGCCCGACGTGGTCTTCGGGTCGCTGACCGGCAGTGTCGTGAGCAACCTGCTACTGGTGCTGGGCGTCTCGACGATCGTCGCACGCCGCGGCGTGGTCAATCGGCGGTCCTCCTGGATTTCGCTGGCGCTGACCGCGTTGGCGCTGGCGATGTTTTGCCTCACGACCGCCCTGCACCGCAGCGGGACGGTGACCGGCGTGTCGCCGCGACTCGCCGTGCCGGTCTGCGCCGTCCTGATCTTGGCCTACGCGCTGGTCACCGTCGTCTCCGTCGTCGGTGCCCGCCGCCGGCACGCGGAGAGCCGGGCCGACGTCGCCCCGCCCGGAGCGGAGCACAGCGGGCGGAGCGGCGGCTGGTCGTTGGCGACGGCGCTGATCGTGCTCGCGGCGGCCACCGCGGCGACCGCCCTGGTCTCCGAGATCCTCACCGGCAGCATCAAGGAATTCGCCGACAGCGCCGGGCTGCAACAGTTCTTCGTCGCGGCGGTGATCGTCGCGATTGTCGGGAACGCCGCGGAGCACGGCGGTGCCGTAGTGATCGCCCGTGCCGGAAAGCTGGATCTCGCCGGTGAGATCGCCTTCAGCTCCAGCGCCCAGGTCGCCACGCTTGTGCTGCCGCTGGTGGTCCTGCTGTCCCTGGCCATCGAGCCGCTGTCGCTCGATTTCCGGCCGGTCGAGCTGGTGACGATCGCCGCCTCGATCGCCGTTCCCGCGGCCCTGATCTCATTCCGGCTGATGACGCGAGTCTCCGGGGCCGCGCTGTGCCTGACCTACGGTGGTGTCGTCGCCGCCTTCTACGCCTTCTCCTGAAGCTGGGTCCACGTGAGCCCGGCCAGCTGACCGCCGGGCGTCGCAGGAGCCAGAGGATCGGGTACGACGTCTGGCGCTGCGGGCGTCGTACCCCGATGGCAGATCGTGACGGGCGGGAATCCAGCCGGTCCGCGCCGCCGGGATCGCTTCGCGGCCTGCAGCTCGTGGTCGACGACGCCGATGCCACCCGGGCCGATCTGATCGGCCGCGGCGTCGAGGCCGGCGACGTGCGGGACTATCCGTGGGGCCGGTTCGTGCACTTCGCCCACCCGGACGGCAACACCTGGAATGTGCAGCAGATCGTGCCGCCAGCCTGAGGAGTTTCGGCGGGCGGGCCTAGTCGATCTGTGACTCGGCCGGGCTCGCGGCCGCCCCGGGTGGGGCGGCCGCGGACGTCGTACGCCGGGCCAGTGCGACGTGGCAGGCGACCTCGGCCGTCGGGCTCGAGCCGGGCAGGATCGGCAGGTCGACGCCCGTGCACCTGGCCTCGAGGCCCAGCGCCGTGGCCTCGCCCGCGGCGTGCACCTGGCAGCGCGGGTGGAACCGGCACCCGGGCGGGATCCGGGCGGGGTCCGGCGGTTCGCCGGCGAGCACCACCGGGTTGCCCGCACCGGATTCGGGCAGCACCGACAGGAGCGCCTGCGTGTAGGGCTTTCCAGCACCTCCTCGAGGGGGCCGGTCTCGGCGATCCGGCCGAGGTACATCACGGCCACCCGGTCGGCGATGTTCCAGGCCAGGCCGAGGTCGTGCGTCACGACCAGAGCGGAGAGGCCGATCGTGCGACCGACGACGTCGGAATTGAGCCGTGGCAGCCGGTAGTGGCCAGCCAGCCGCTCAGCCACGGTCGTCTTACCCGATCCGGGCATCCCGCCCACGACGACCAGCGTCCGGGGCGGCAGCGGGGCAGCGGTGTCGATCACGCGAGCACGCTACGCCCGGCTGCGGCCACACCGATGGGGCGGCACGCCACTCCCGGCGGCGTAGGACGCGGCTTGCTATCGCTTCCGTCGTCGTCGCATCTTGATATCGTGAGACATCGGAGGTGCGCCACCTCTAGCTCGCAGGATCGGTGGAGCGGCTCTGCCGCGACTGCGACCTAACCTGGAGGCGGCGTGCACGTCTTGATCTCGGCCGACATGGAGGGCGCGACCGGGGTGACCTGCCCGGCCGACTGCGAGCCGGGGACCGAGCAGTGGCAGCGGTTCCGGCGGCTCTCTCAGGCCGACGTCAACGCGGCGATCGAGGGGTTCTTCGACGCCGGCGCGGACGGCGTACTCGTCAACGAGGCGCACTCGAGCCAGCGCAACCTGCTGCTCGAGGACCTCGATCCGCGGGCCACGATGCTCACCGGCAAGCACAAGCGCCTCACCATGATGGAGGGCGTCGAGCGCCCGGAGATCGGGGCGGTCGCCTTCGTCGGCTATCACGCCGCGGCCGGCGCCGACGGGATCCTGTCCCACACGTGGCTCGGCAACAGCTTGGTCGGCGTCTTCCTCGACGGCGAGCGGGCCAGCGAGGGCCGGCTCAACGCGGCCCTCGCGCGCGAGCAGGGCAGGCCGGTCGTGCTGGTCACCGGGGATGACAAGACCTGCGCCGACGCCGACGGATATGCGCCCGCGGCAGAGAAGGTCGCGGTGAAGGAGTGCGTGTCGCGGTACGCCGCCATCTGCCTGCCCCCGGCGCGCACGGCCGAGCTGATCCGGTCCGCCGCGGCCGCGGCGCCGCTGGGCGAGCGCGGCGCGGCCAGGCCCGAGCCGCACCGGATGGAGATCGAATTCGACGCGGCCCAGCTGGCCCTGATGACCTCCTGCGTCCCGGGCGTCGAGCGGCTCGACGTGCGGCGGATCGGCTTCGACAGCCCGACGATGACCGAGGCGCTGCAGTGCTTCCGGGTGGTCGCGTCGATCGCGGCCGGCTCGACGGAGCCGACCTACGGCTGACCCGTCGCCGCACCGCGCGGCCGGCGTTTCCACCCGCGACCGTTACACCGGTCTTGTCGCCGAGATGTCGGCGCCCACAGCCGGTCTGAAAGGCGGACAAACCGGCGACAAGACGGTGCGTGGGCCGGATGGAGACTTGTGGATAGCCAGCGACGGACGTCGTCGGGCTGGTTAGGGTGGTCCGCGATGGCTTTGGTGGCAGTGACACGGAAGGGCCTCCCCGGCGACGGGGTCGGCCGGCTCGCGCAGCGCAACGACGTACGCGTGTGGGAGGGCGAAACGCCGCCCACGGCCGAGGAGCTGGCCCAACACGTCGCCGGCGCCGAGGCGATCCTGGCCATCGGTGCCGACGTGATCGACGATGCGCTGCTGGACGCGGCCGGCCCGCAGCTGCGCGTGGTCGCGCTCTCGTCGATGGGGTACGACGCCGTCGACCTCGACGCCGTACGCCGGCATGGCGTCGTCGCGACGCACACGCCGAACGTGCTGGCGGAGACCACCGCCGACCTGGCGTTCGCGCTGATGCTGATGGCCCGCCGCCGGCTGCTCGACGCGATCGACGACCTGCGCGCCGGCAACTGGCGCGGGCTGGCCATGGACGGCTACCTCGGCCTCGACGTCTACGGCGCGACGCTCGGCATCCTCGGCTACGGCCAGATCGGCCGGGCGCTGGCCCGGCGGGCACGGGGCTTCGGGATGCCGGTGCAATTCGTCAAGCCCCGGTCGATGTCCGACGAGGACGCGGCGGCGGGTCCCGACACCGCCGTCGATCGGGACACGTTGCTGCGGACCAGTGACATCGTCTCGGTGCACGTGCCGTTGTCCGATGCGACGCGGGGGATGATCGGCGCGGCCGAATTCGCCCAGATGAAGCCCACCGCCACCGTGGTCAACACCGCCCGCGGCGGGATCGTCGATGAGGCAGACTTGATCGTGGCCCTGCGCAGCGGCGCGATCCACTCGGCCGGCCTCGACGTGATGGCCGACGAGCCCCGCTCCGATTCCGCCGATCCGCTGCTCAACGAGTCCCGGCTCGTCGTACTCCCGCACGTCGGCTCCGCCACCGCCACGACCCGCGCCCGTATGGCCGGCCTGGCCGCGGACAACATCACCGCCGTGCTGGCCGACGCGGACGCGCCCACACCCATTCCCGGCACCTCCGCGGCGTACCGGTAGATGCCGTCAACGGGGATCGCTGAGACCTTCGATGTCGTCGGTCCTGCCGAGAGCGGCTACCTCTCCCGGCTGACCGACTTCGAGCTCCGCGCCGCACCCGCCGTGCCGCTTGCGCGGCTGCTCGAGCGGCCGACCGTCTCGATCTACGCACTCGATGACGCTACCCGGCGGGTCGTCCTCGTCGAGACTCCCGCCGATGTCGACCTGGGTCGGGCGCCTTTCTACTACGTCGCCCAGCGGCAAACCGCGACGCGGGTCTACACGCTGCCGTACGACGTGTTCGCCACCCTCGCGAGCGACCGTCCCGACCCGTCACCGGTGTTGATCTACTCCGTGGGGCGGTGCGGGTCGACGCTGCTGTGCCACGCGCTGCGCGGCTACTCCGACGCGCAGACACTGTCGGAGCCGGACATCTTCAACCACACCACGGGCATCCGTGAGCCCGACCGCTCGCGCGACGCGGAGATCGTCGCGCTGCTGCGCGGCTGGGCGCGCTTCACCTTCCGCAGCGGGTCGAGCCGGCCCGTGGTGGTCAAGTTCGCCAGCTATTCGATCCACATCGCCGACCTGATCGCTCGCACGATGCCGGGCGCGCGGTGCCTCTTCCTCTACCGCGACCTGCCCGGCTGGATCCGGTCCATCGGCCGGATGCAGGGGCTGCGGCGACCGGACGCGCCGACCCGGGCCGATCAGATCCTCACCACGGATCTCACCTACGGCACCTACCGCCGCGACCGCTTCAACCCGGCGCTGCGCGCTGTCGACCGGCCGGTCACCCTGCTCGAGGCTTCGGTGCTGAACTGGACGTCGGCGATGGGGTCCTACAGCGCCCGGCACGACGACGGCAGGGTGCCGGCCGCCCTCGGCTACGACGCGCTGGTCGGCGAGCCGGCGGCCGCGCTGGGTGCCGCAGCGGGCGCGTGCGGCCTGCCTCTCGTCTCGGAGCCGGCCGGGCTGGCGGCCTTCGAGTGCGACTCGCAGGCGGGTACGACGCTGTCCCGCGAGGCGCTCGCCGCCGACCGCGTCGGTGAGCTCACCGCCGCGGACGTCCGGCACGCGCTCGACTTCGCCGCGCGGCACGGGTTCGCCGAGGACGCCTGCGCGCGCCTTCCCGGCCGGCTGCTTTCCTGAGCGGTCCCGTACCTACCCAGCCCCCGCCGCGCCCGCTCCCCCCGCTCGCGTGCCGTCGGGCGCCTGGCCGTTCGAAGAGCCCGTCGAGCTCGTGGGCCCCTCCGACCGTTGCCCTCCGGTGGCCGCTTGCCCTTGTGGTCGCTACGCCTTTGGCCCGGATATGGGGCAGAGGGGACTGCCCACGTGCGGGTAGTCACCCGGTGCGCGTATACCGATGCCGCCGCTGAGGTCGGCCGAGCCGGGGGAATCAGGGTGCGGCGGCGCGGCGGAGCCGCTAACGTGGCGCGCGTCGTACCGGCCGGTGACAGCGGCCGCTGCGCCGCCGGCCGCGCCACAGCAGACCATCCCCTTTTTCCAGGGGTCTACGCCGCCCGCGCCCGCCGCTCGGTGACACTGCCCCGAGCGTCGCGCGGAAGTCGGCGGGCCCCGTGCGCCCTCAGGCCAGGCAATGGATTTCTTCGCAACGCTGTGGCTCTTCGTCCGCTACGTCGCCTCGACCGACCCGCGGCGGGCGACCCTCGTCGGGCTGCTCGCCCTCGCCGAGGGTGCCACCATGCCGGTGGTCATCGCGCTCACCGGCGTCGTCGTGGCCCGCGCACCGGCAGCGCTCGGCACGGGTGGGGGATCGCCGCAGACCGGCGGGCTGATCGTCGCCGTTCTCGCGCTCGGCGGGGCCTTCGTCGTCGGCCGGGTCCTCACACCGGCCCGCAACCTCGCCGCAGTCGCGCTCGGCTCGCGGGTCGGGCATCGGATGCAGGCGGCCGTGCTCGATGCCGT
The DNA here is from genome assembly GCA_038253135.1 of Mycobacteriales bacterium. Taxonomy (GTDB): domain Bacteria; phylum Actinomycetota; class Actinomycetes; order Mycobacteriales; family QHCD01; genus JBBSHJ01. Next base: position 10,118 of record JBBSHJ010000065.1, read on the forward strand.
CAACGCGCCGGCCGGACTCGCGCATCTCGAGGACGCGGCGATGGCCGATGAGATCAAGCGGGCCGGCGACTACGAGTGGGAGGGCCTGTCCCCGCTGACCCGCATCGTCGACGAGCTGGCCGGGTCGGTGCAGCAGCTGGTCGGCGGCATCGGCGCGGCCGTCCTCTTGGGACGGGTGCTGTGGTGGGCGCCGTTCGCCCTCGCCGCATGTGTCGTCGCCACCCATCTGGCCATGGCCACCGACGAGTGGCGGGAGGTGCGCTCCCGCGCCGACCTGGCCCGCACCGACCGCGAGGCCGAATACCTCCGCGATCTCGCCCTCGACCCCCCGGCGGCCAAGGAGGTGCGGCTCTTCGGGCTCGCCGACTACCTGGCGGCGGGGACGGCCGAGCGGCGGGCGATCGTCGTCGACGCCCTCGCGGCGGTACGCCGCGCGCACCGCGGCCCCGTCCTCGTCACCATCGGCGCCATCACCGCCAGCTGTGGCACGGTCTTCGGCGTCCTCGCCGCCCGCGCGGTCGACGGCGGGCTGACGGCTTCCGGGCTCGCGGTCACCGTCCAAGCCGTGCTGGCGATCATGGCGCTCGCGCACCCGATGCTCGCGACCTGGTGGGTCCGGCAGGGCGCCGCGGCACTGCCGCACGTGCTCGGGCTGGCCGATCGCGCGGCGGCTGTGCTGGGCGGCGTACCGCAGGGTGGTCGCCCCGCCGACAAGCACGCGCCACGGGCGTCGATCCGCCTGCGGGACGTGCACTTCACCTATCCCGGCTCGGCGGTGCCGGTGCTCGACGGGGTCGACCTGACGATCGAGGCCGGTACGACGACGGCAATCGTCGGCGTCAACGGGTCGGGCAAGACCACCTTGCTCAAGCTGCTGGCCCGACTCTATGACCCGAGCGGCGGCGCGATCGAGATCGACGGCATCGACCTGCGCGCGATCGACCCGCGGTCATGGCGGCGCCAGATCGCGGTGATCTTCCAGGACTTCGTGCGCTACGAGCTGTCCGCGGCCGACAACGTGGGTTTCGGCCGCGTTGAGCGGCTCGACGACCGGGCCGCGTCGGACGCGGCGGTACGCCGGGCCGGTGTCACCGCGGTGCTCGAGCGGCTGCCGGCGGGCTGGGAGACGACGCTGTCGCGGCGCTATCCGGGCGGCGCGGATCTGTCCGGGGGCGAGTGGCAGCGGATCGCGCTGGCCCGCGCGCTCCGGGGCGCCGACGGCGGGGCCCGCGTGCTGGTCCTGGACGAGCCGACCGCGGCGCTCGATGTCCGGGCCGAGGCTGAGCTCTTCGACCGCGCCCGGCTGACTCCGATCGCGACGGACGGCGCCGCCCGCGCGGCCGTGACCACGATCCTCGTGACCCACCGGCTCAGCAGCGTGCGGCACGCCGACCGGATCGTCGTGCTCGAGCGGGGCCGCGTCGTCGAATCGGGAAGCCATGACGAGCTGCTGGCACGGGCTGGGCGGTACGCCGCGATGTTCCGGCTGCAGGCGGACCGGTTCACCTCCGGCGCGGGGGTGAGCGATGACTGACACGGAGGAGCTGCCGGGCATCTGGCGGACTCTCGCCTTCACGCTGCGGGTGGCGGGTCGTGAGCACCCGGCCATGGCCGCCGGCGCGCTGCTCGTCGTACCGGCCGGCTGGGTGTCAGGCACCGTCACGGCGTACTGGCTCAAGCTGCTGATCGACGGGGCTATCCGCGGCAGCACCGGCCGCATCGTGCTGGCGACCGTGCTGCTGGTCGCGACGCAGGTCGGCGGGTGGGCGGCGGCCGGGCTGGGCGGCCGGGCGCTGCAGACCTTCCAGCAGCGCGCCGGCGTGCCGCTGGAGCGCCGCCTGGTCCGGGTCGGTGCCGGGTTGCGCCGGCTCGAGCACCTGGAGCGCCCGGAGCATCTCGACCGTCTCGATCCGCTGCGCAAGGAGGCGTGGATCGTGCACTGGGCGCTCGAGGCGCTGGCTGAGACGCTCGGTGCGCTGGCCCGGCTCGCCGTCACCGTCGGGTTGCTCGCCGCCGTGAGCCCGTGGCTGGCGTTCCTGCCGCTGGCCGGCGTACCGACGGTCCTGGTCGCTCGCCGCAGCGCGCTGCGCGGACGGCGGATGGAGGAGTCGGCCGGCGCGATGCTGCGCCGTCGCCGGCACCTCAGCGCGCTAGCGAGCAGTGCTTCGTCGGCTAAGGAGTTACGAGTCTTCGGTCTTCCGCCAGTGCTCCGGCGCCGCAACGACGCGGCGAGCGAGGAGGCGCATCGGTACGCCGTCGGCGCGGCCCGCGCAGACCTGCTCTGGCGGATCCTGGCCGCCGTGCCGCTCGCCGCGGGCTTCGCCGGCGCCCTGCTGGTCGTCGTCGCCGACCTCGCCGCCGGCCGGGCCTCGGTCGGCGACCTGACGCTGGCCGTCGTCCTCGCGCAGGCGCTCAATGCCAACCTCGGCGCCGTGATCGAGATGATCAACTGGCTGGTGGCCAGCCTCGCCGTCGGCGCCCGGCTGGTCTGGCTGGACGACCTCGCCGCCGCCGAGCCGCGCGGCACGGAGCCCGCGCCGGTCCGGCTGGCTCACGGGCTCTCGTTCGAGCACGTCACGTTCCGGTATCCGGGCACGGACCGGGCCGTGTTGAGCGACGTGAGCATCGAGCTGCCGGCCGGTGGCGTCGTGGCGATCGTCGGGGAGAACGGCGCGGGGAAGACCACCCTTGCCAAGCTGTTGACGGGCATGTACGACCCGTCCGCCGGCCGGATCCGCGTCGACGACCGCGACCTGGCCGAGCTCGATCCGTCGCAGTGGCGGCGCCGGTGCACCGGGGCCTTTCAGGACCACGCGCGGTTCGAGCTCCCGCTCCGCGAGGCGGTCGGGATCGGCGACGTCGTACGCCCGTCCGACGACCGGGTTGTGCTGGCGGCTCTGGATGCGGCCGGCGCCACCGACCTCGTCGAGCGGCTGCCCGCCGGCCTTGACACCCGGCTCGGTGCCGGCTGGGGCGGTGGAGCCGACCTGTCCGGCGGGCAGTGGCAGAAGGTCGCACTGGCCCGGGCCTTCATCCGGACCGGGCCGCTGCTGACGGTGCTGGACGAGCCGACGGCCGCCCTCGACGCCGCCACCGAGGATGCGCTCTTCGCGCGGTACGCCGCCGCGGCGTCCGACGCGCGGGCCCGAGGCGGCGTGACGCTGCTGATCTCACACCGCTTCTCGACGGTCCGCATGGCCGACGTGATCGTCGTTCTCGAGCACGGTCGGGTCGTGGAGCGGGGCAGCCACGGCGAGCTGATGCGGGCCGGTGGCGCCTACGCCGAGCTCTACTCGTTGCAGGCCCGGGGCTACCGCTGACCGATCACCCATCCCCCACCCGGCTTTTGGCGGATTGACGTCGTATCCGACGCACCGCCGCCAAGAGCGGGTCGTGGGAGAGTCCCTGCACCGGATTCGCCCGTGCGCGCTACGGTGCAGGAAACCCCGCGGTCCAAACCCGTGTCGGCGGGGTTCCGGCACTCCGCCGAAGGTGGCGATCCCACCGGCGGATCAGGAGCGAGGAGGCCATGGCATGGCGCGGGACGACATGGCGCGTGACGATGGACCGGACCGGCCGGTGGCGGTGCAGGCACCCGGCAGCGGTGCCGACGCGACCGCGGCAGCGGCTGAGTCAGAGTTAGAGTCAGCGACGAAGGCCACGCAGGCCGTCGGCAACAGCTTCCTGACCGCAGGGGATCTCGACCTGGCGGCTCTGTTGCGCTCGCCGGCCGACCCCGATCTGGTGCAGCTGCTCGCTCCCGAGGGCGAGCGGGTCGAGCACCCCGACTACGCGGTGGACTTCTCCGACGCGCAATACCGCAGCCTCTACCGCGATCTGGTGCTGGTACGCCGCATCGACCGCGAGGCCAGCACGCTGCAGCGGCAGGGCGAGCTCGGCATCTGGGCGCCGCTGGCCGGTCAAGAAGCGGCCCAGATCGGCTCGGCCCGCGCGCTGCGCCCGGGCGACATGGCGTTCCCCACCTACCGCGAGCATGGCGTTGCGTGGTGCCGCGGAGTCGATCCGCTGGTCCTTTTGGGTCTCTTCCGGGGGGTCAATCTCGGCGGCTGGGACCCGCTCGAGCACAACTTCAGCCTCTACACGATCGTCATCGGCGCCCAGACGCTGCACGCGACCGGCTACGCGATGGGCATGCAGCGTGACGGCAGCGAGGACGCCGTGATCGCCTACTTCGGGGACGGCGCGTCGAGCCAGGGTGACGTCAACGAGGCCTTTGTGTACGCCGCTGTCTACAACGCGCCGGTCGTCTTCTTCTGCCAGAACAACCAGTGGGCCATCTCCGAGCCCTCGGAGCGTCAGTCCCGCATCCCGCTCTACCGCCGAGCCAGCGGCTTCGGCTTTCCCGGCGTCCGGGTCGACGGCAACGACGTGCTCGCGACCTACGCTGTCACCGAGAAGGCACTCGCCGACGCCCGCAGCGGGCAAGGGCCCACCCTGGTGGAGGCCTTCACCTACCGGATGGGCGCGCACACGAGCAACGACGACCCGACCCGTTATCGCCTCGATCACGAGTTGGAGGCGTGGAAGCTGAAGGACCCCCTGGAGCGGATGAAATCCTTCCTTTACAAGCAGCAGATCGCCGACCGCTCGTTCTTCGACGACCTCGACACGGAGGCTGAGACCCTCGCCCGACAGCTGCGCAAGAGCTGCCGCGAGATGCCCGAACCGCAGCCGCTCTCGATCTTCGACGACGTGTATGTGGAGCCGACCGAGCACCTGCGGCGCCAGCGTGAGGATTATGCCGCCTATCTCGATTCCTTCGAGGACGCGGCCGTGGGCGGTGGTCGGTGATGCCCAAGTCCACGATCGCGAGAGCCCTCAACGAGGGCCTGCGCAAGGCGATGGAGAAGGACAGCAAGGTCCTGATCATGGGTGAGGACGTCGGCAAGCTCGGTGGGGTCTTCCGGGTTACCGACGGCCTGCAGAAGGACTTCGGCGAGGATCGCGTCATCGACACCCCGCTGGCGGAGTCCGGCATCATCGGGACCGCCGTCGGGCTGGCCATGCGCGGATTCCGGCCGGTGTGTGAGATCCAGTTCGACGGCTTTGTCTTCCCGGCCTATGACCAGATCGTGAGCCAGGTAGCAAAGTTTCATTACCGCTCGCAGGGCAAGGTCTCTCTGCCGATCACGATCCGGATCCCCTTCGGCGGCGGCATCGGCGCCGTCGAGCACCACAGCGAGTCTCCCGAGGCGCTGTTCTGCCACATCGCCGGTCTCAAGGTGGTCGCCTGCTCGTCGGCGAACGACGCGTATTCAATGATCCAGCAGTCGATCGCCAGTGATGACCCGGTGATCTTCTTCGAGCCCAAGCGCCGCTACTGGGAAAAGGCCGACTTCGACCCGGCCGCCGGGGCACCGCCGCTGCATCGGGCCCGCGTCGTGCGCCCGGGGGCGGATGTCACGATCGTGGCCTACGGCCCGATGGTGCGGACCGCGCTCGACGCGGCCGCCGCCGCCGAGACCGAGGGGCGCAGCCTCGAGGTCATTGATCTGCGCACACTGTCACCGCTCGACATGGACGCGATCCTGGAGTCGGTACGCCGTACCCGCCGGCTCGTCGTGGTGCACGAGGCGCCCGGCAACGGCGGCCTCGGCGGGGAGATCGCCGCGCGCGTGACGGAGTCGGAGTTCTACCGGCTCGAGGCTCCGGTGCTGCGGGTGGCCGGCTTCGACACGCCCTACCCGGGCTCGCAGCTCGAGGACAATTACCTGCCCGACCTCGACCGGGTGCTCGACGCCGTCGACCGCTCCCTGGACTACTGATAGTGGACGACTGACACCGGACTACGGATGCGGGACTACTGACACCGCTTGACGCAGGGAGACGCGCAGTGCCGCAACTCAAGCAGTTCCTGCTGCCGGACATCGGCGAGGGCCTGACCGAGGGTGAGATCGTCACCTGGATGGTCAAACCAGGTGACGTGGTGACCGACGGCCAGCCGATCGTCGAGGTCGAGACCGCGAAGGTGACGGTCGAGTTGCCCTGCCCGTTCGACGGCGTGGTCGCCGAGTTGCACGCTCGGGTCGGCGAGACCGTCGAGGTCGGTGCACCGATCGTGACCATCCGGCTCGATGCGGCCGACGAGCCGACGCCGGTCGACGCGCCTGCGCCGGCGGTCGACGGCCCGGGTACGACGCCCCCCAGCGCGTACGACGCCATGGTGCCCGAGCTGCCTCATGCGGACGGCGATGGACCCGAGGACGTGATGCTGGTCGGGCGCGGCCCCAAGACCGGGGCGCGGGCGCGCCGAGCGCGGCGGCGACCCGAGGTGGCCTCGGGCACGACTTCCGAAGCGATACCGGATGCGGTCTCCCCCACGGTTGGACTTGCAGTTCTGGCGAAACCTCCCGTTCGTAAGCTGGCTAAAGATCTCGGCGTCGACCTGGGTGCCGTGACCGGATCGGGCGACGGCGGGATCATCACGCGCGCGGACGTCGAGTCGGCCGCGAGCCGGTCCACGCCGGAACGCATCGGTGCGGCATCCCCAGCCGCGTTCGGGCCGGACCGCGAGGCCCGCATTCCGATCAAGGGATTGCGCAAACACACCGCTGCGGCGATGGTGCAGAGCGCGTTCACCGCCCCGCACGTGTCGGAATTCCTCAGCCTCGACATCACACCGACGATGGAATTGCGCGAGCGCGTTGCCGAATTGACGGATTTTGCCGGCGTGCGGGTCAGTCCATTGCTTTTCGTCGCCCGCGCAGTGCTGATCGCCTGTCGCCGGCACCCGATGATGAATTCCACGTGGGATGAGAAGCGCGGCGAGATCGTGGTGAAGGACTACGTCAATCTCGGCATCGCCACGGCGACCGACCGCGGTCTCATCGTGCCCAACATCAAGGATGCGGGGCGGCTGACGTTGCGCGAGCTCGCCGCGGCGCTGGGCGCGCTGACCGCGGCCGCTCGCGCCGGATCGGTGACCGCCGCCGACCTCGCCGGCGGCACGATCTCGATCACCAACGTCGGCATCTACGGGGTCGACACCGGTACGCCCATCCTGCCGCCCGGCGAGACGGCGATCCTGGCTCTGGGCGCGGTCCGCGACCGGCCGTGGGTGGTTGACGGTGCGGTCGTGCCGCGGAAGGTGACCACACTCGCGCTGTCCTTCGATCATCGGATCGTGGACGGCCAGCTGGGCTCGCAGTTCCTCGCCGATATCGGCGCGATGCTGAGCGATCCGGGCACCGCGCTCGCCTGGTCATAGCCAGCAGTATCGTCGACGCGGTCGATCTCCCGATGGCCACGTCGACAATGGCTGGCTGTCGGGCGTCTCATCACCGGGCTCTACGCCGTACGCAATCCCGAGAAGCTGTCGCATATGGAGCGGTAGACCACCCTGCGCCGCTGAGTCCGGGGCCGCGCGGAAACGAACAACAGAACCGGAATCTCCACCTGCACGTCGCTGGTGACGACGGCGTACCAAGGTTTTGTCTCACAATGTTGATCCGACTCGGTCAGACCGCCTGGAGTGGACGGCCGTTTCGAAAATGGGGTTGTCAGGAACTGACGGTGCGTCGGTAACGCAATGTCGCGGCGGTGGGCCTTAAGGGATGTGGTGGACACCAGTTTTCGTGAGCTGGCCGCCCGGGCTGTGGCGGGGGATGCGGTCGCCCGGGATTCTCTGCTGGCGGCCTCCAGGCCGGCAGCACGGGCTATGGCGCGCCGGCTGGTCGACGATCCGCACGAGGTCGATGACGTGGTGCAGGAGACGTTGCTGGACGTCTACCAGTCGATCTCGGCTTTGCGGGAACCCGCGGCGTATCGGGCGTGGCTGGGCCTGGTGGTCCGCAAGCACGCCGAGCGGCACCGGCGGCGGCTGCGGCCGACCATGCTGCTCGACCGGGTC
>JBBSHJ010000066.1:0-17926 GCA_038253135.1 Mycobacteriales bacterium
GGCTCCGAATAGTCCACTCGAACGCGTTGAGGTCGTGGGACGAGGCGGAAACATCGTCATCGATAACGGTGTGCGCGTGACCTACTATCGCGCGGGCGGCGAGTCTGTATACGGACGCGAAGGTTCCTACCTCGTCGACGACCAGGTAGCCCCGCTCATGTGGGAGCCAGAATTCTCGCTGGGCCAACTCTACAACAAGAACCTCTTCTACCTCGGATACGTGCCCGAGATCCTGCATTCTGTGACGCGGTGTCGGGACACGTCCCGTTGACCTTGGGGACTCTGGAACAGGCGGCCCAAATCATGGCGCTGTACGAGACATATCAACGGATCCCTGCCGGCACCGTCGGTCCGGTGCACCCACATGAAGGAGAAGCATGAATCGCCTCGAACCGCAACACCCGACGTGCAGCCACCCCGCGGACTACCGCGTCGAGACGCACCCTTGGGGCGAGTTGGTCTGGATGGTCTCCGGAGCGCTCGGAACCTCCGAAAAGCTGACGGTCGGACGGTGCTACATCAATCCCGGGCAGGCCAATCCGCGTCATTACCACCCGAATTGTGACGAGGTGCTGTACGTGCTGCGCGGAACGATCGAGCATACGGTCGATGATGACGCATTCCCCATGCAGGCCGGCGACACTGTCAGCATCCCCTCGGGGAGCTATCACAATGCCCGAAACGTCGGGACCGAGGTCGCGGAGTTCGTCATCACCTTTGACGCGGCCGACCGCCGCACCGTCGGAGAGTGACGGTGCCACCCCGGTCGCTCGGGCCGCGCGCTGCCGCATTGATGTGATCGACCCGTGGCCTGCATCCACCTGAGGGCCAACCGGGCGATGGGAGGCTACGACGGGCCGCTCAGCGCAGCGCCCGCGGATGGGCGGTCGCGTAGACCTCGCGCAACTTGTCGACCGTGACCAAGGTGTAGATCTGCGTGGTGGTTACCGACGCGTGTCCGAGCAGCTCTTGTACGACGCGCACGTCGGCGCCGCCGTCGAGCAGGTGCGTGGCGAAGGAGTGCCGCAGCGTGTGCGGCGAGATCGTGTCGCCGAGACCGGCCCGGTCGGCGGTCTGCCGCAGGATCGTCCACGCGCTCTGTCGCGAGAGCCGCCCGCCGCGGGCGTTGAGCAGCAGCGCCGGCGTACCGCGCCCCCGGCCGGCCAGTCCCGGGCGCGTCCGGATGAGATAGTCATCGACCGCCCGCAGCGCGAAGGACCCGATCGGCACGATGCGGGTCTTGTTGCCCTTGCCGTGCAGCACGACGGTCGCGCCCTCGCGATCGATATCATCGATATCGAGACCGACGGCCTCGGAGATCCGCGCGCCGGTGCCGTAGAGCACCTCCAGCAACGCGCGGTCGCGGTCGGCGAGCGGGGTCCCGTCGATGCCGGCGGCGTAGATGAGTCCCTCGACGTCGTCGACGCCGATCGCCTTCGGCAGTCGCCGCGGCGGGGCCGGAGGTTTGACCTCCCGGGACACATCGCCGTCGACGATGCCCTCCCGCGCGGCAAATCTGTGCAGGCCGCGCACGGCGACGACGGTCCGCGCCGCGCTCGTCGCCGACAGCGCCCGGTGCTCCTCCTCGCCGGTGCGCAGGGCCACGAGGAAGTCGGAAACGGTGTTCTCGACTATCCCGTCCATGTCGGCGATCCCCCGGGCGGCAAGGAAATCGGCGTAGCGGCCAAGATCGCGCCGGTAGGCCGCGAGCGTGTTCGCGGCCAGGCCGCGCTCGACCGCGAGGTGATCGAGGTAGGCCTCGATCACCCGGGTCGCTGCGCTTCGTGGGCTCAGGGCGAGCACCTTCCTACCCGGCCGCGAGGGCCTGGTCGAGCGGCGTGAACGGGAGCCCGTGCGCGTCGGCGACCGGCTCGTTGATGACCGCTCCCCCGATGACGTTGACCCCGAGCGCCAGCGCCGGGTCGCGGCGTACCGCCTGCGGCAGTCCTCGACCGGCCAGCTCGAGCACGTAGGGCAACGTCACGTTGGTCAGCGCGTACGTCGACGTGTGCGGCACCGCGCCCGGCATGTTGGTGACGCAGTAGAAGATCGACTCGGCGACCGTGAATGTGGGGTCCGAGTGCGTCGTCGGGCGGGTCGACTCGAAACAGCCGCCCTGGTCGACGGCGATGTCGACCAGCACGCTCCCTGGTCGCATCCGAGCCACGAGCTCGTCGCTGACCAGCGTCGGGGCCTTCGCGCCGGGCACCAGGACCGCACCGATGACCAGGTCGGCGTCGATGCACGCCTGCTCGACCTCATACCGTGTCGACGCGACCGTCTGCAGGTGTCCCTGGTAGATGTGATCGGCCGCGCGCAGCCTGTCGATGTTGCGGTCGAGTAGCAGGACGTCGGCGTGCATGCCGAGTGCGATGGCCGCCGCGCTCATGCCCGAGACGCCCGCGCCGATCACCACCACCTTCGCCGCGTAGACGCCGGACACACCGCCCATCAGGATCCCGCGGCCGCCCTGGTTGCGCTCCAGCCAGTGCGCGCCGACGTGGGGAGCCATCCGCCCGGCGACCTCCGACATCGGAGCCAGCAGCGGCAACGCACCGTCCGGGGTCTGCACGGTCTCGTAGGCGACCGCATTGATGCCGGAGGCGAGGATCGCGTCGGTGCAGGGCCGGGAGGCGGCCAGGTGAAGGTAGGTGAAGAGGGTCTGGCCGCTCCGCATGCGGGGGTATTCGGCCGCAATGGGCTCCTTGACCTTGAGGACGAGATCGGCCGCGTCCCACACGGTGCCCGCGTCCTTGGCGATCGTTGCCCCGGCGCTGAGGAAGTCGCTGTCCGGGATGGCCGATCCGCTCCCCGCCTCCGTCTCGATCACGACCTCGTGGCCGGCGGCCAGCAGCTCGTGCACGCCGGGTGGGGTGATCGCGACGCGGTACTCGTTGTCCTTGAGCTCTCGGGGTATGCCGACTCGCACGTGACGTCTCCTCGAAGTGGCGGTCATGGCCGGCGCCGTTGCCGGCCCATCCCGCAGCGGCAGCTCGCCGCGCCCGCGAGTCTAGGACCGACTCATCGGGTCGGGGCGACGGTGTGGAGCCGCGGCGTGGCCAGCTCCTGCGGGTGCGGCTCGCGCTCCGAGGTCCGGGCGTCGGCGAGGCCGGCCGTGCGGCGGCCATGCTCGCACTCGACAGATCCACGCCGTACACCGTGACCTCCGCGCGGGAAAGGTAGCCGGCTACCTGACCGGGTCCACGACCCGGATCGATGGCGATCCCAGGTTCCGGCCCGACCAGCTCCCGGAGCTCGGCCATGAGCGAGCCCGTCCAAACGGCGCAACGGACGTGCTCCGGTAGCGAGGCCCGCGCTGTGATGATCTTCACCCTCCCCGACCACGAAGGCGACCGGGCATGGTTGTCCCCTGCGGGCGATGCAGCGCGGCAGGGCTCTTGCCGTTACCGTCGTCACTCGAGAAGACCCGAAGACGAATGGAGAAGAATGCAGCAGGTGTGGCCGGGCTCGGCATATCCGCTCGGGGCGACGTACGACGGTTCGGGAACGAACTTCTCGATCTACTCCGAGGTCGCGGAGCGGGTCGAGCTGTGCCTGCTCACCCCGCGCGGCAAGGAGACCCGGGTCGTCCTGCCCGAGGTTGATGGGCTGGTGTGGCACGGCTACCTGCCCGGCGTCGGACCCGGCCAGCGCTACGGCTTCCGGGTGCACGGACCGAATGATCCCAAGGCCGGCAAGCGGTGCAACCCGTCGAAGCTGGTGCTCGACCCCTACGCCAAGGCCGTTGAGGGCACCGTCGACTGGGACCCGTCCGTTTTCGGCTACGACCTCGATTTTCCCGACAACATGAGCACCACCGACTCCGCGCCCCACATGCCGAAATCGGTCGTGATCAACCCGTTCTTCGACTGGGGCAACGACCACCCGCTGCGCCACCGTTACAACGAGACGGTCATCTACGAGGCGCACGTCCGCGGGCTGACGATCCAGCACCCGAAGGTCCCCGAGGGCATCCGCGGCACCTACGCCGGCATCGCGCACCCGGTCGTGATCGAACATCTGCACAGACTCGGAGTGACCGCGATCGAGTTGATGCCGGTGCATCAATTCGTCCACGACGACCGGCTGATCAAGGCCGGGCTGCGCAACTACTGGGGCTACAACACCATCGGCTTCCTCGCCCCGCACGGCGGTTACGCGGCCACCGGGCAGGCCGGGCAGCAGGTCACCGAATTCAAGGCGATGGTCAAGGCGCTGCACCAGGTCGGCATCGAGGTCATTCTGGACGTCGTCTACAACCACACGGCCGAGGGAAACCACCTCGGTCCCACCCTGTCGATGCGGGGCATCGACAACGAGTCCTACTACCGGTTGAGGGACGAGGACAAGTCGACCTACGTCGACTACACCGGCACCGGAAACTCCCTGAATGTCCGCAATCCGCACTCGCTGCAGCTGATGACCGACTCGCTGCGCTACTGGGTCACCGACATGCACGTCGACGGCTTCCGCTTCGACCTCGCCTCGACGCTCGCCCGCGAGATGTACGACGTGGACCGCCTGTCCGCGTTCTTCGACATCGTGCAGCAGGACCCGACGATCAGCCAGGTCAAGCTGATCGCCGAGCCGTGGGACGTCGGGCCGGGCGGCTACCAGATCGGCAACTTCCCTCCGCTGTGGACCGAGTGGAACGGGAAGTATCGCGACACGGTGCGCGACTTCTGGCGCGGCGAGGCCGGCGCACTCGGCGAATTCGCGGCACGGATCACCGGATCCTCCGACCTCTATGAGACCTCGGCGCGGCGACCGGTCGCGAGCATCAACTTCGTCACCTGTCACGACGGGTTCACGCTGACCGACCTCGTCTCCTACAACGAGAAGCACAACGAGGCCAACGGGGAGGGCAACCGCGACGGGGAGAGCTTCAACCGGTCGTGGAACTGTGGGCACGAAGGGCCCACCGATGATCCGGTGATCACCGAGCTGCGGGCCCGGCAGCGGCGCAACTTCCTCGCCACGCTGATGCTGTCGCAAGGCGTGCCGATGATCGCGCACGGCGACGAGCTCGGCCGTACCCAGCAGGGGAACAACAACGCTTATTGCCAGGACAACAAGATCACCTGGGTCGACTGGGCCGACCCCGACCAGGATCTGATCAATTTCGTCGGCCGGCTGTCCGAGCTCCGCCGCGAGCACCCGATCTTCCGCCGGCGTCGCTTCTTCGACGGGCGGCCGGTCGGCCGCGGCGGCGGCGATCCGCTGCGGGACATCGCCTGGCTCACCCCGTCCGGCCGGGAGATGACCCAGGTCGACTGGGGCGCTGGTGTCGGCCAGCAGGTCTCGGCATTCCTCAACGGCAAGGGCATCCCCGATACCGATTCGCGCGGCGAACGGGTCACCGACCGGAGCTTCTTCCTCTGCTTCAATTCCGCCGATCAGGCGGTGGATTTCACCTTGCCGAGCAAGGAGTACGCCGCCGCGTGGCAGCGGGTCGTTGACACCGCGATGTCGATCCGGGCGGCGAGCGGTGGCCGCCGCTCCGGTGATCTCGAGGACGAGGTCACGGCCGGCTCGACGGTCACGGTGGGCGCCCGGTCGCTGCTGGTGCTCCGCGAAACGGAGGAATGACGCCGCCACGGTGCCGGCGGCGGGCGCCGCGACGGGTGCGGACCCGGTGCTGGTCGTGCCGGTGGTACGGAAGACTATCGGCATGCCGACGCCCCGATCGACGTACCGCGTGCAGGTCTCGCCCCGGTTCGATCTCGACGCCACCGCCGAGCTGGCGGACTATCTCGCCGATCTCGGCGTGACGCACCTCTGCGCGTCCCCCCTGCTGGCGAGCACGCCGGGATCGAATCACGGTTACGACGTCGTCGATCACCTCGCGGTCGACGAGCAGCGGGGCGGCGAGGCCGCTCGGCAGCGCCTGCTGACCGCGCTCCGCGCGCAGGGTCTCGGCATGGTCCTCGACATCGTCCCCAACCACATGGGAGTCGCCGAGGCGAGCGCGAACAAGGCGTGGTGGGACGTGCTGTGGCTAGGCGCCCAGTCGGCGTACGCGCACTGGTTCGAGATCGACTGGTCCCGTGGCCGGCTGGTGCTGCCGGTGCTCGGCGACGCGCCCGACGAGCTGGACCGGCTGCGGATCAAGGACGGCGAGCTGCGCTACTACGAGCACCGCTTCCCGTTGGGTGTGGGCACCTCCGAGAGCGGTACGCCGCGCGAGATCCACGACCGCCAGCACTACCGGCTCGTGTCCTGGCGCCGCGCGGACACCGAGGTCAACTACCGCAGGTTCTTCGCGGTCGCGACGCTGGCGGGGATCCGGGTCGAGGAGCCGGATGTCTTCGACACGACGCACACGGTGCCGCTGCGGTGGGCCCGCGCCGGCGAGATCGACGGCATCCGGATCGATCATCCGGACGGGCTAGCCGACCCGGCCGGGTACCTGCAGCACCTCGCCGCCGCATGTCCCGAAGGCATCTGGCTGGTCGTGGAGAAGATCCTCGAGCCGGGAGAGGCGCTCCCTGACTGGCCGATCGCCGGTACGACGGGCTATGACGCGCTCGGTGAGGTCGATCGCCTGCTCGCGGACGTGGCGGCCGACGGCGCCCTGCTGCGCGCCGCGGGGACGCCCTCGGACTGGCCCGAGCTGGTGCACGAGAGCAAGCTCGACGTGGCGACGGGCATGCTGCGGGCCGAGCTCGACCGCCTCACCACGCTCGCCCCGGACGTCGAGGGCGCGGGCAATGCGGTCGCCGAGCTGCTCGCCTGCTTTCCCGTCTACCGCTCCTACCTGCCTGGCGCCGGCGCCGAGCACCTGGCTATCGCCGTCTCCGAGGCGCTCCGTCGTCGCCCCGACCTCGCGGCGGCGATCCGCCCCGTCGCCGCAGTGCTGGCCGACCCCGACTCGCCCGTGGCGCGCCGGTTCCAGCAGCAGACCGGCGCGGTGATGGCCAAGGGCGTCGAGGACACGGCGTACTACCGCTACACCCACTTCATCGCCGCGACCGAGGTCGGGGCGGACCCGACGACCATCGGCTGGGAGCCGGCCGACTTCCACGCCGCCATGGTCCGCCGCCACGCAAACGCCCCGGACGGGATGACCACCCTGTCGACCCACGACACGAAGCGCGGCGAGGACGTGCGCGCACGGCTGGCGGTGCTGACCGAGATTCCGGGGCGGTGGGCCGAATCCCTGCGGCGCTGGGAGTCCGTCGCGCCGCTCTCCGATCCTTCGGTCGCCGCGCTGTTGTGGCAGACCGTCGTCGGATCCTGGCCGATCGAGCGCGACCGGCTGCACGCCGCGATGGAGAAATCCGCCCGCGAGGCACGGACCGGCACGTCATGGAACGCACCGGACGCCGGCTTCGAGGCGGCGATGCACGCCGTGATCGATCGGGTGTACGACGACGCCGGCGTGCGCGCCGACGTCGAGTCCCTCGTCGAGACGATCACCGCGCCGGGATGGAGCAATTCCCTGGCCGCCAAGCTGATCCAGCTCACCATGCCCGGAGTGCCGGACGTCTATCAGGGCTCCGAGCTGTGGGGCAACTCCCTGGTCGATCCGGACAACCGGCGTCCGGTCGACTTCGCCCACCGCCGCGGGCTCCTCGCGGCCATCGACGGCGGCGAGCGGCCGCCGGTCGACGCCACCGGCGCGGCCAAACTGCTCGTCGTCGCGACCGCGCTGCGGCTACGCCGTGACCGGCCCGAGGCGTTCTCGGCGTACCGACCGCTGGAGGTCTCCGGTCCCGCGGCCCGGCACGCCGTGGCCTTCGATCGCGGTGAGCTCATCTCCGTCGCGACCCGCCTCCCGCTGACGCTAGCCGAGGCGGGCGGCTTCGGGTCCACGGCGGTCGACCTGCCCGCCGGCGGCTGGGTCGATCGGCTCACCGGCACCCGGCATGACGGCGCCGCCAGCCTCGGCGACCTGACCGCCCGCTACCCCGTCGCCCTGCTCACCCCCGCCTGACGAGAGGTTCGCCCCATGTCGCAGTCCCGGTCCGCCCTCGCCGCCGAGATCTACCGGGTTGCCCACCTGAGCGGGCAATTCGTGCTGCGATCGGGACGCACGGCGACGGAGTATTTCGACAAGTACCGCTTCGAGGCCGACCCGGTGCTGCTCGACGGCGTTGCCGCGGCGATGGCCGACCTGCTGCCCTCGGACATCGAGGTGCTCGCCGGGCTGGAGCTCGGCGGCGTACCGATCGCGACCGCACTCTCCCGGCGCACCGGGCTCCCGGCGGCGTTCGTCCGCAAGCGGGCCAAGACCTACGGCACCGCCCGGCTCGCCGAAGGCACCGCGATCGATGGCCGGCGGGTCGCCGTGATCGAAGACGTCGTCACCTCGGGCGGGCAGGTGGTCATCTCGACCGGAGACCTGCGCAACCTCGGCGCCGAGATCGGCACGGCGCTGTGCGTCATCGACCGCGAGTCGGGTGGCGCCGGGGCCCTGGCGGACATCCGCGTGGAGCTGCGGGCGCTCTACACGATGGCCGAGTTCAACGCGAGCGCCGGCTGATCAATCGTCGAGCAGGGTCAGGTCGAGACCACGCAAGCGCGTGATGTCGGCCAGGATGTCGAGCTCGAGCACCCTGCCGTCGCGCACGGCAATGCCCATCACCGCCACGGGCACACCCTCGGGTGCGACGACGAGGCCGACGGAGCCATTGACCATCGCCGGGCGCGCATAGCGGGCGAGCCGCGCGAAGCGCAGCGCCTGCCCGGCGACGGCCCGCGCGCCGCGCACGGTCGCGGACTCCGCGGTCGGGCCGCCGTCGGCACGGAGTAGGACATCCGGATCCAGAATCGCCACCAGCGCACCGAAATCGCCTTCTCGCGCCGCCGCCAGGAACGCGTCGACGACCTCCCGCTGCCGAGCCCGGTCGGCCTCGTGGACGGCGGCCCGACCGCCAGCGGCCCCGGGGACAGCGGTATTGCCCCGCACCCGGCGGCGGGCCCGGCTGGCCAGCTGCCGCGCCGCGGTCGGTGTCCGGTCGACGATCGGCGCGATCTCGTCGAACGGCATCCCGAACATGTCGTGCAGGACGAAGGCGAGCCGTTCGGCCGGTGTGAGCGTCTCGAGTACGACGAGCAGGGCGAGCCCCACCGAGTCGACGAGGATCGCCTCCTCCTCGGGTGCTGCGGTGTCGAGGCGGCCGACGATCGGGTCCGGCACGTGCGCGTCCAGCGGATCCTCGCGGCGCGACTTGCGCGAGCGCAGCATGTTCAGGCAGATCCGCCCGACCACGGTGGTGAGCCACGCGGTCAGGCTCGTGACCGCAGCGGTGTCGCTCCGGTGCAGCCGCAGCCAGGCCTCCTGCACGGCGTCGTCGGCCTCGCTGATCGAACCGAGCATCCGGTAGGCCACGGCCCGCAGGTGGGCCCGATCCTGCTCGAACCGTTGCGCCAGCACGTCAATCTCGTCCATGTCTCCGGTCCCTCCGCGGGTCGCGTCATCACCTCGGACCCGCCGGCGGCGGCCGACGTGACCGGCGCACCGGCACAGGGTCAGTTCCGGTCCAGGCGCTCGCCGGCTTCGACCCGCCAGTCGAGCACGTTGGCGGGCGGCGCGAGCGGGCACTGCCAGCGGGGGTCGTAGCGGCAGCTGGGGTGGTACGCGAAGTTCAGGTCGAGGGTGAGGGTCGTCCCGGATCCGCCGAGATCCGCGCCCTTGGCCGTGTCGAGCAGGTAGCGGCCCGCGCCGTACGTCGTGTCCCCCGCCGTCGCGTCCCGGAACGGGACGAACAGCCCGCCGGCGTACTGCTCCAGCCACCAGATGGCAAGGCTCCCCCGCCCGGCCGGCAGCTGGGCCCGCCCGATGCGGCGCAGCCGGATCACGCCGTCGCCGCCGGTCGGCACCTCCCGAAGATCCCCAGCGCCGTCCGGGTGCACAGGTGCCTCGAACCGCAGCGCGGCGTCGTACGGGTAGTACGACAGGCCGGTACGACGCAGCGGATCGTCCGGCGGGAGCGGGCTCTGCGGGTGGCCCGCGAACAGCTCGTCCCGGCGGGCCCGCCAGCGCTCGTGGGCCGCCTCGGGCTCGGGGCCGGCGCGCACCTGCGCGTAGAGCTCGGCGACGCTGCGGCGCCAGCCGGCGAGGGCGAGCCGTTCGGAGGCGGATGCGGCCACGCCGAAACCGTACGCCGCCCTCACGCCCGGGCGCCCCGGGCGATGTCACGCAGGTACACCCGCCGGTTGAACGGATCCGGCCCGGTCCGCGCCCGCTCCGGCAGCCGGCCGCGGAACCGGCGCAGTCCGCCGCCGCGGGTCACCAGCACCCCCTCGCCGCTGGTGAACGACGCGACGTCGCGCTGCAGCGCGTACAACCGCGCCGCCGCCACCAGCCCGGTGAGCACGCAGGCGCCCGCGTCGATCCGGGGCGCCTCGACCGTCGCGCCGCGTTGCATCAACGCCGACATCGCCCGGCTGCAGTCGCCGGCGGGCAGGTCGAGCTCGTAGCGCAGCAGCGGCTCGTACGCCGTCGTACCCGACTCGTGCAGCGCCGCCGCCAGCACCAGCGGTACCAGCAGCCGGAAATCGCCCGCCGTGCTCGAGACGGAGTCATAGCCCGCCGCCGTCATCGTCACGGTGCAGTCCGTGATCGGCCAGTTGTGCGGTCCCTGTGCGAGCACCGCGGGCACCGTGTCCGTGATGGCCTGCGCGAAGGCGCGCGGCACGACGCCGTTGAAGGCGGTCGGCCGGTGATAGCGGATCCCTGCACCGGCCGGCGCCGGGGCCACCGAGAGTCCGACCGTCGCCGCCAGCCGGTGATCGCCGCCCATCTCCTCGTAGCCGGTGCCGGCCCCCGCGGGTTTCTCGACGTAGAGGACCGTCGGCGGCGCGAATTCGGCGGCGACCCCGTACTCCTGCCCGAGCCGCTCGGCGAGGACCTGCCGCTGGATGTCGCCGAAGAGGCTCACCGCGATGTCGGCGCCGTCGGTGCGCAACCGGATCAACGGGTCCTCGTCGGCGAGCGCCAGCAGCGCAGCATGCAGGTCGACCCGCCGGTCGGGGTCGGCCGGGCGGACCACGGTTTCGAGGGCCGGCCGTTCCAGCTGCGGCCCGCCGGCGCCAGCCGCCCCGCCGCCGATCACGTCCCCGACGCGCAACGGCGGATCGGTCTGCACGACCGCGATCTCGCCGGCGAGCGCCGTCCGCGACTCCGGCCGGACCGCGCCGGAAAACGCTTGTACCCCAGTAACTTTGACCCTCCTGCGATCTACGGTGACGCGGTCGCGATTGCACAGTCGACCAGATCGCAGCCGCACGTACGACGTGCGCGCGCCCCGCTCGTCGCGGCCGACCTTGAAGACGTCGGCGACCGGGGCGGTGGCGGCATCCGGCACCCCCGCGCACGCCGCCGGCAGGAGCTCGCAGATCGCGGCCACCAGCGCACCGGTGCCGGCGCCGGTGACGGCGGACCCGTGCAACACCGGGTGCACGACGCCGGCCCGCACCTGCCGGAGCAGCGCCGCGCGCAGCCGCTGCGGGTCGCCGTCTCCGGCGACCAGGTCCGCCAGCAGGCGGTCGTCGCCGAGGGACAGCGTGTCGGCGAGCTCGCTGTCGTACGCCGCCTCGCCGGCCGCGCGGCGCCGTACCGTCCCATCGGCGGCGACCTCGGTGAGCACGATCGTCCGGTCGCTCAGGCGGGCGCGGACCTCTGCCGTGACCGCCTCCGGGTCGACGCTCGCCAGGTCGATCTTGTTGACGAAGACGAGCGTCGGCAGCTGCATGCGGCGCAGGGCCCGCATGAGGATGCGGGTCCGCGGCTGCACGCCATGCGAGGCGGACACGACGAGGACCGCGGCGTCGAGGACGAGGAGGGCGCGCTCGACCTCGGCCACGAACTCGGCGTGGCCGGGAGTGTCAAGGATGTTGATGTGCGTGTCGCTCGCGGTGAAGGCGACGACGGCCGAGCTGATGGTGATGCCGCGGCGGCGCTCGATGCTGCTGGTGTCGGTCTGGGTGTCGCCGGTGTCGACGCTGCCGGCGCGCTCGATCGCGCCGGCGTCGGCGAGGAGCCGCTCGGTCAGGCTGGTCTTACCGGCATCGACGTGCGCAACGATGCCGAGGTTGAGAGTGCGTGCGATCACGGACGGGAGGCCTTTCGGGCGCGAGAAGATGGGCCGTCGTTTGCTCGCGTCCTCGCATGCCCGTCCTGCCCATCGCCCGCGCCGGCAGGTTCGCCGGCACTCTTATCGCCTCAGTCGGTCCCGCCGGTGCCCGGCCCCGACATCATATGAGCGGATCGGGCGCGGCCGCAGCCGATTTATCCGCTCCGCCGGTCCGTGCGCCGCGCGGCCCCGCTCGCCGAGTGGCTGGTACAGCACGAAAATCGCCGCTCAGTGCGCCGGGCAGTGCTCAGTGCGCCGGGCAGTGCTCAGTGCGGCGGGGTGAGCTTGCGGCGCTGCACGTCGGGGTTGTAGAGGGGCTTCGGGTAGTGCGGGTCCATCCCGCTCAGCGTCTCCTGCAGCAGGGTGGCCACGGCCCAGTTGCGGTACCACTTCCGGTCGCTCGGCACGACGTACCACGGTGCGGTCTCGGTGTTGCACCTGGTGAGCGCGTCCGCGTACGCCGCCTGGTAGTCCGTCCAGCGGCGGCGCTCGGCGATGTCGCCGGTGTTGAACTTCCACCGCTTGTGCGGATCGTCGAGCCTGGCCAGCAGGCGCTCGCGCTGCTCGTCGTACGAGAGGTGCAGGAAGCACTTGACGATCTCGACACCGTCGTCGGCCAGCTGCCGCTCGAAGCGGTTGATCTCGTCGTACCGTTGCGACCACACCGACCGCGCGACCAGCTCGTGCACGCGTGCGACGAGCACGTCCTCGTAGTGCGACCGGTTGAAGACACCGACGAGACCCGGCCGCGGTACGGCGCGGCGGATCCGCCACAGGAAGTTGTGCCGCAACTCCTCGGGTGTCGGCTCCTTGAAGGACGCGATCGCGCAGCCCTGCACGTTCAGCTGCCCGACGGCGTGGTTGATGACGCCGTCCTTGCCGGCGGTGTCCATGCCCTGCAGGACAAGCAGAATTCGCCGGGATCCGCCGGTTGCGCCTTCGGCGTAGAGCCGCTCCTGCAGGGCCAGCAGCGGCGCGGCCATGGCCGCCATCGCCGTGCGCGTGCTCTTCTTGCCGCCGGGCGCGCCGGGCGTCGTATCGGTCCCCAGGTCGGTGAGCGACGGTCCGCCGTCGGGCATCCGCAAACGATCGCGCAGGTTCGTCATGGCCGCACCCTGCCACACCCGGCGACGCGACGTCGTGACGCTGGGGCAGAGTGGGCGACGGGACGCCGCCGTTACGACAAGGAGCCGCTCATGTGCCACGGGACCGACAGCCGACCACCGGCACCGCCGGATCCCGGCGAGGTCGCGGCACACGGGCCGGTGGTGCTCACCTCGGCGGACGGCACCGCGTTCTCGGCCTACGCCGCGACGCCGGTGCGGCCGCGCGAGCAGGGCGTGGTGATCCTGCCCGACATCCGCGGCCTGCACCCGTTCTACGTGGCGCTGGCGCAGCGGTTCGCCGAGGCCGGCTATCACGCGGTCGCGATCGACTACTTCGGCCGCACGGCTGGTACGACGCCGCGGGGTGACGACTTCGAGTTCCGCCCGCACGTCGATCAGGTCGACCCGCAGAACGTGCTGGCCGACGCGCGCGCGGCGCTCGACCACCTTCGCGGGCAGGGCATCGACACGGTCTTCTCCGTCGGCTTCTGCTTCGGCGGCGGCCAGTCCTGGCGGTTGGCGGCGACCGATCTCCCGATCGCCGGCGCCGTCGGCTTCTACGGCCGCCTGGCGTTGCTCAGCGAGGTCGCGGACGGCGTACACGCGCCGCTGCTGATGCTGATCGCCGGTGCGGACCGGACGACCCCGGAGGAATTCGCGGCGGTCGCCGAGCGGATCTCCGACGCCGGATCGCCGGTGGACATGCAGGTCTACGACGGTGCGCCGCACTCATTCTTCGACCGCGCGTACGCCGACTGGGCCGACGCGTGCGCGGACGCGTGGGCCCGGATCATCGCCTTCACCGAGCGGCACCGCTGACATGCGGTTCCGCGTCTGGGCGCCCGCAGTCGACTCAGCCGGCTCCGTGCGGGTGCGGATCCGCACGCCCGACGGCGAGTCGGACCACCCGATGAGCAGCGAGGACGACGATCACCCGGCCGCGGAGCCGACGCCGGGCTGGTGGAGCGCGTCCGTCTCCGACGCCGCGCCCGGCACCGACTACGCCTTCCTGCTCGGCGACGACGACACGCCCCTCCCCGATCCGCGCTCGCCGTGGCAGCCCGAGGGCGTGCACGGTTTCTCGCGGGTCTACGCCGACGACGCCTTCGCCTGGACCGACGACGCGTGGACCGGTCGAGCCCTCCCGGGCGCCGTCGTCTACGAGCTGCACGTCGGCACCTTTTCCGCGTCGGGCACGTTCGACGGCGTCGCCGAACACCTCGACCATCTCGCCGGCCTCGGGATCGACGCCGTCGAGCTACTGCCGGTCAATGCCTTCAACGGCACCCACAATTGGGGCTACGACGGCGTCGACTGGTACGCCGTGCAGGAAAGCTACGGCGGGCCTGACGGACTGAAACGCCTGGTCGACGCCTGCCACGGCCGCGGCATCGCGGTATTTCTCGACGTCGTCTACAACCACCTCGGCCCGTCCGGGAATTACCTGGATCGGTTCGGCCCGTATCTCGCACGGGGCACCAATACGTGGGGACAGAACCTCAACCTCGACGGCAACGGTTCGGACGTCGTACGCCGGCACATCATCGACAATGCGCTGCGCTGGCTGCGTGATTTCCACGTCGACGGACTGCGCGTCGACGCCGTACACGCGCTGCCGGATTCTCGGGCGATCCACCTGCTCGAGGAAATGGCGACCGAGGTCGACGCGTTGTCGACATTTCTCGGCCGACCGCTGACATTGATCGCCGAATCCGACCTCAACGACCCCCGGCTCGTCACCGAACGCACGGCAGGCGGCTACGGGCTCACCGCGCAATGGAGCGACGACTTCCACCACGCGCTGCACACCGTGCTCACAGGTGAACGGCAGGGCTACTACGCCGATTTCGGATCGCTCGAAACCCTGGCGCAGACCCTCCGGTCCGCGTTCTTCCACGCCGACACGTGGTCCTCCTTTCGCGGGCGGCGGCACGGCCGGCCGGTCGACACCGGACGCACACCGGGATTCCGGTTCCTGGGCTACGTGCAGAATCACGACCAGATCGGCAACCGCGCGCTCGGAGACCGGATCAGCACCGGCCTCTCGCCCGGCCTGCTCAAGGTCGGGGCCGCGCTGGTGCTGTGCTCGCCCTTCACGCCGATGCTCTTCATGGGCGAGGAGTGGGCGGCGCGGACGCCGTGGCAGTTCTTCAGCAGCCATCCGGAAGCCGAGCTCGCGGCGGCCGTCGGCGCCGGGCGGGTAGCGGAGTTCGCCGAGCACGGCTGGGACGCGGACGACGTACCGGACCCACAGGACGAGGAGACGTTCCGGCGCTCCAAGCTGGACTGGACCGAGCCGGCGAGCGAGCAAGGAGCCGACATGCTGGCCTTCTACCGCCAGCTGATCGCGCTGCGCCACCGGCTCCCCGACCTCACCGATCCGCGCCTGCGCGAGGTGCAGGTCGCGTGGTCCGACGACGACCGCTGGCTGGTGCTGGTGCGGGGGTCGACGGCCGTGGCCGTCAATCTCGCCGGCGAGCGCCAGGGCGTCGCGGTGCCGGGTACCCCGGCGCGGATCGAGCTCGCGTCGAGTCCCGGTTTCTCCTACCGGCCCGGTGAGGTGCTGCTGGACGGAGAGTCGGTCGCGGTGCTCTCCCTCGCCGTCTGAGTCCTTTGAGCCGTCTGAGCGGCCGGACCTCGCCTGGGCCATGTGGCCCGAGGCCGACTCGGGCTCGGTCGCCGATCTGGGGGCGGCGGCGAAGACCGCGGCGGCCAACGCCGACGAGCGTTCTCCGCGCCGCCGGCGCCCGACCAACCGATTGATCCGCCGGGTCAGCAGTACGGTCAGGGCATGGATGCCCCTGGCCCTGCCGGCCTCGACGAGCTCTACGCGCATCCGGCACCCCACGACGGTTCCGCCTGGGTGCGCGCCAACATGATCGTCTCCGTCGATGGGCGTACGACGGTCGAGGGCCGATCCGGCGGCCTCGGCGGGGACGCCGACCGGGAGCTGCTCGGCCTGCTGCGCTCGCTGTCCGACGTGATCCTCGTCGGCTCGGCCACGGTACGCGCCGAGGGCTACCGGCCGGCCAAGCTCCGCACGGAGCGCCGCGCCGCCCGGGTCGCCGCCGGACGCCCGCCGTACCCTGCGATCGCGGTGGTGTCGGCACGGCTCGATCTCGACCTCGACGCGGACCTCTACGCGGACCCGTCCACGATCGTCGTCACGAGCGAAAACTCCGACCCGACAAGGCTTTCCGCCGTGCGTGAGGGCTGCCAAGTCCTCACGACGCCAGGCCCATCGGTGGACCTTGCCGGCGCGGCCCGGACCCTCGCCGGGCTCGGCCGACCCCGCGTGCTCTGCGAGGGCGGCCCGCGGCTGCTCGCCAGCCTCGTCGCGGCTGCGGCACTCGATGAGCTCTGCCTGAGCGTCTCCCCCTCCCTCGCCGGCGGTGACGGACCGGGCCTGCTCGCCGGACTCCCCCCAACCGTCCGGGCGCTGCGGCTGGCCAGCTCCCGCGAGATCGCCGGGATGCTGTTCCTGCGTTATCTCACCGGTGCCCGGGAGGTCTGATGGTGATCGAATCCGCGCGGCGGCAAGCGCCCGGACGAGATACCGCCGCCGAGCCCGCGGCCCCGCGCCCGGCGACGGGCACGGGGCGGCGTGAGCCGGCCGAGACCGCCGACGACCGCCTGATCGAGGAGGCCCGTCGCGGGGATGCCCGAGCGTTCGAGGCCCTCGTCCATCGGCACACCGCGCGGCTCTTCCGCACCGCGACCCGCATTCTCGGCTCCCGCGAGGACGCCGAGGACTGCGTGCAGAATGCGTGGCTCTCGGCCTGGCGGGCGCTGCCCGGCTACCGGCGCGAGGCCGCGCCGACGACGTGGCTCTACCGCATCGTCACCAACGAATCGCTCATGCTCATCCGGCGGCGCAAACCCACGGTGCCGATCGATGGCACGGAGGCGATCGTGGACCGGTCCCGGCTCGGCGACGAGCGCCGGGTCGACGATCGCGAGGTCGTGCACAGATCGCTCCGGCGCCTTTCTCCGGGCTATCGCGCCGTCGTCGTACTCCGCGAATTCGAGTCGCTCTCGTACGACGAGATCGCTGCAGTCCTCGGCATCACGCCGACGGCTGTCCGTAACCGGTTGCACCGGGCCCGACTGCAACTTCTCACCTTGCTCGAGGAATGGCGGTGACCCTCTAATGGCGACCCCCTCCAGCCACCGGAACCGGGAGTCCCTCGACGACGTACCGCTGCCGTGCGGGCGGTCGGCATCGGACCTGCTCAGCCGCGTCGCCGACGCGCGGCTGCGCGGTGGCGGAGCCGCCCTGTCCATCGCCGACGCGCACGCATCCGGCTGCCCGCACTGCCAGGCCACAGCGCGCCGGTACGACGCCCTGCTGGCCCGCCTGGACGCCGAGCGCGACATGCCCCCGGAGCCGTCCGAGTCACTGATCGGGCGGGTGCTGAAACGGGTTTCCGCCGATGTGCTGCGCAGCCCCACCTGGCTGGCGTCGAGGGACCCATCGGCCCGCCGGCCACGCGGCATCCTGCAGGTGCGCGACCGCGTGCTCGAGCAGCTCGCCCGTGAGTGGGTGCTCCCCGTCGTTGACGTCCGCAGCGTGGACGCGGCCTTCGACGGTGACCGGCTGCGCATCGACGTGGCGGCGACCTACGGCGCCGCCCAGCCGCCGCGGGGGGGGCGGCTCCGGTCCCTGGTGCTCGCCCACCACGCCCAGTGCAACGGCCCCGCCGCGCGCACCCTCGCCGGCCGGTTCGGCGACATCCCCCC
>JBBSHJ010000067.1:0-17859 GCA_038253135.1 Mycobacteriales bacterium
CCCGCCCCCCGCCGCGCCCCACCCCCCCCCCGGGCCCCCCCCCCCCCACCCCCCGCCGCCCACCCACCCGCCGGGGGGCCCCCCCCCCCCGCCCCCCCCCCCACCACTCCGCTGTGCTGACGCGGGCGCCGATCAAAGACGGCGGAGCACCGTGACGACGCGGCCCAGGATGGTGGCGTCGTCACCGGGGATGGGCGAGTAGGCCGCGTTCTGCGGCATCAGCCAGACGTGCCCGTCGCGCCGGCGGAACGTCTTCACGGTGGCCTCACCGTCGATCATCGCGGCCACGATCTCGCCGTTGTCAGCCACCGGCTGCTGGCGGACGACGACCCAGTCGCCATCGGAGATGGCGGCATCGATCATCGAATCGCCGACGACCTTCAGCAGGAACAGGGTGCCCTCGCCGACCAGCTCGCGGGGGAGCGGAAAGACGTCCTCGATGGCCTGCTCGGCAAGGATCGGCCCGCCGGCCGCGATCCGGCCGACGACCGGCACGTAGGCGGGTTGCGGCTGCGCCAGCGCGGGGTCGAAGGTGGGCTGCACGTCGGGCTCCAGGACCGCTTCCTCGGGCAGGCGCACCTCGACCGCACGCGGCCGGTTGGGATCACGACGAAGAAAGCCTTTGCGCTCGAGTGCGGTCAGCTGGTGCGCGACGCTGGAGGTCGAGGTCAGGCCGACCGCGTCGCCGATCTCGCGCATGCTCGGCGGGTATCCCCGCGCCTGCACCGATTCCTGGATGACCTGCAGCACGCGGCGCTGCCGCGCGGTGAGCCCCTGCGCGTCCGGCGGCGAGTCGGGAAGCGGATGCACCGGGGCCTTGAATTGCGGCCCCCGGTGCTTGGCGAGTTGCTTCGCAACGACATCGGCCGGTGGCCGGCCCAGGCGCCGAGGCGGCGCCTGGCGTGCTGCCTTCGTGGCCCTCACCGACTTTGCTGCCTTCGTGGTCTTGGCCTTGGCCGCGTTCGCCGCGTTCGCGCCCTTGCGTGCGGGTGCAGCCGCGGTACGTCGAGGCTGCTTCGCCGGCGCTGCGGCGCGCTCGTTCATGGCGGCCCGTGTGCGGCTGCCAGCGGATTTCGGTCGGTTGCGGTCGGCCATGCCGAAGCCTCCGTTGCTGTCGTGGCGGTCGGGCGGAGCCGTCCGCGCTGCTGTGGATCTGGAGTTGTGCCCCGCGCTTTAACAGTAAGCGGGCGAAGATAACGATTCAAACACCTGTTCGACAATATGGGCGGTGGGTCTCGACCGGTGTCATACCCCGGTGTTACACATCGTACAGACGTTCGATCGAACAATCGTTCGACGCTCGTGGGCGTGTCGTATCCAGCGTCACCGGCGCCGGCGCACAGCAGCAAGGAGGCAAACCGATGTCCGTGGTGATGGACGAGCGATCCGATGTCGTTTCACGATCGGCGGGCCGCGCCGCGGCCGACCGTCCACCAAGCGTCCCGCGGCGCGGACGCCCGGTTCCCGAGGGTCGCCATCGTGGTGCCGTGGGTCATGGCGCGGCCGGACGGCGGGCCGACGGATCCCGGCGCCGCGGCCGGCGACCGTGGGCGGCCGGCGTGCCGGCTCGGTGCTCCGGCGCCGTGGAGCGGATGATCGCGTTCGCTCCCTGGACGCCGGCTGGCCCTCGCGGGTTGACGGTGCCGGCGACCGCACAGCTGCCAACCGCACAGCCGCCACGGCTGACGCGGCGCGGCCGGCAGGTGCGCGCGCTCCTGCTCGCGGGGGTCGCTGCGGCCGTGCTCGTGCTGCTGGCTCCGGCCGTCGCCCGGGCAGTGGGCAATCTCGGGTCCGGTACACCGTTGCCCGCGTCTGCGCCGGCCTCGGTCGTCGTCCGGCCCGGGGATTCGCTCTGGAGCATCGCGACGCGGATCGGGCCGGGGCACGATCCGCGCGCGGTCGTCGCCTATCTGAGCGAGCACAATCACCTGCACGGCGCCACCCTGTATGCGGGTCAGCGACTGCTGGTGGCACAGACCGCTCGGTGAGGTGCTCGCGACGCACCGGTCCGACGTCGCTGACTGATTGTCACGACGCGCCACTTGTGTTCGGTCGGTGAAGCTCCTACCCTCGGGACCACAACATCTAGTAGTTACATACGTGTAAGTTGTCCACAGGTTGGGTCGCGTGGTCCCCAAGCTCGCCACACTTATGCACAGGATCTCCCCAGCGGGATCCACAGCGAACGAGCGGGGCCCGGTTGCGCGGGCAGCGACGAAAGGAGGTCGGCACGGTGCGTTGTCCCTACTGCCGGCACCCCGACTCGCGGGTCGTCGACTCGCGCGAGGTCGACGATGGCCAGGTCATCCGCCGCCGCCGCTCGTGCACCGACTGCGGGAAGCGGTTCACCACCATCGAGGAGGCCACGCTCGCAGTGATCAAGCGCAGCGGGGTGACCGAGCCGTTCAGCCGCGACAAGGTGATCCTCGGCGTGCAGCGGGCCTGCCGGGGCCGCCCGGTGGACGACGACGCGCTGGCGCTGCTCGCGCAACAGGTCGAGGACGCCGTACGAGCCACCGGCGTCGCCGAAATCCCCAGCCAGGACGTGGGCCTGGCAATCCTCGGCCCGCTCCGCGACCTCGACGAGGTCGCCTACCTGCGGTTCGCGAGCGTCTACCGCTCGTTCGAGTCGCTGTCCGACTTCGAGGCCGAGATCGACGCGCTCCGCGACCTGCCGCACCCGGCGGCCCGGGCCGCCAAAGAGACGCGCGACGCGGCGCCGCGTTGAGCCCGGCAGCATGCGCGCAATCAGAAGCTAAAGAGCGAGAACCAGACCCAGCACACAGAGGGAAGCCGTATGACTGAGATTCGGAATGAGAGCGTCAGGAGCAATCAGCCGATGCCGTCCGGCGATGGCTTGCAGATCGAGCGGGTCTACTCCAAAGCGGGCACGCATCCCTACGACGAGGTGACCTGGCAGCGCCGCGACGTGGTGATGACGAACTGGCGCGACGGATCGGTCAACTTCGAGCAGCGTGGCGTCGAGTTCCCCGATTTCTGGAGTGTCAATGCCGCGAACATCGTCACGACGAAGTACTTCCGCGGCGCCGTCGGGACCGAGCAGCGCGAGTCCAGCCTGCGCCAGCTGATCGATCGCGTGGTCACCAGATATCATGACAGCGGCGTGGCCAACGGATACTTCGCGTCGATCGCCGACGGCGAGATTTTCGCGGCCGAGCTGACCTGGATGCTGTTGCACCAGGTCTTCAGCTTCAACTCTCCGGTCTGGTTCAACGTCGGTACGTCGGCGCCCCAGCAGGTCTCAGCGTGCCAGCCCTACGGCGCGCTGGTCAGCACGCCGCAGGGGCTGATCCCCATCGGTGAGTTGGTCGAGCAGAATGTCGTCGGCACCAAGGTCTACGACGCGCACGGGGTCACGTCGATCGTCGCGACAATGGCGAACGGGACCAAGGATGTCTTGCGCCTGCACACCAAGGCGGGCCACGTCCTCGATGTGACGGCTGATCACCTCGTCTACCGGAGCACCGGTGACGGCACGGGATCGTTCGTCCCCGCCGGTGAGCTCGGTCGTGGCGACACGCTGGAATGGCACCGCCGAGAAGGGCACGGTGAGGGCGAGATCACCTCGACCGCGATCGCCGAAGCCGCACTTGCCGGTTGGCTGCAATCCGACGGGTTCGTCGGCCAGTACGCCGGCACGGACAGATCGCTCACCATCGAGGCGATGACCGTTACCGACGCCGAGCTCGCCTGGGTGCATCGAGCGCTCGACATGGTGTTTCCGGCCATGCACCGCCACGAGCGCCACGTCGCGACGCAGGACCAGTCACTCGACTGCCGCCGGACGCGAATATACGGCGCGGGCTTGACGCATTTCATCGACCGGTGGAACCTCAGACCGCGGCATAAGAGAATGACCGTTCCTACGCAACTCTTCACCGCGCCACTGCCCGTCGTATCGGCCTACCTCCGGAGCATCTTCCAGGCGGAGGGTTCCGTCAGCAGCCGTAGTCGCTCGACTCTGGTCGCCGTCGATATGGCCTCCGAGGAGCTGATGCGCGGAATACAGTCATTGCTTGCGCGATTCGGGATCTTCTCCCGGGTGTCGTTCAAGGCAGATTCCCGCCCGAATCGGGTCGGTTGCTGGACGGTGCGAATCCAGAACGCGGGCGACCGCCGTACCTTCGCTGACGAGATCGGCTTCATCGATCCGCGGCAGGCGAACAAGCTGGAGGCGAGTTTCGAGCTGCCGGGTCGCGCCGCACGGCCGGTCAAGCGGCTCGAGATCGCCCGGATCGACAACCTGGGCCCGATGCCGGTTTATGACATCCAGACCTCGAGCGGCGAATACCTCTCCGACGGCTTACGCGTGCACAACTGTTTCATCCTGGCCGTCGACGACACGATGGAGTCGATCCTCAACTGGTATAAGGAGGAGGGCCTGATCTTCAAGGGCGGTTCGGGCGCGGGCCTTAATCTGTCCCGGATCCGCTCCAGCAAGGAGCTGCTCTCCTCCGGAGGCACGGCCAGCGGTCCGGTCAGCTTCATGCGCGGCGCCGACGCCTCGGCCGGGACTATCAAGTCCGGCGGTGCGACCCGGCGCGCGGCCAAGATGGTTGTCCTCGATGTTGATCACCCCGACGTGGGGGAGTTCATCGAGACCAAGGCAAAGGAGGAGCGCAAGATCCGCGCCCTGCGCGACGCCGGTTTCGACATGGATCTCGGCGGCGCCGACATCGCCAGCGTGCAGTACCAGAACGCCAACAACTCCGTCCGCGTCTCCGACGAGTTCATGCGGGCGGTCGAGGCGGGCGAGAAATTCCACCTGCGCGGCCGAATGAAGCACGACGTCATCGACACCGTCGATGCCAGGGCGCTCTTCGACAAAATGGCCCGGGCGGCGTGGGAGTGCGCCGACCCCGGCATCCAGTACGACGACACGATCAACGACTGGCACACCAACACCGAGACGGGCCGAATTACGGCATCTAATCCCTGCTTCCCAGCCGATCAGCGGGTGCTCACCGACAAGGGCCTGATTCCGATCGGTGAGCTAGTGCTCCGGGCCGGCAAGGACGAGACGTTCGACGTCTACACCAACGATGTGACCGCCGGCGATGACCCGAACGCGAGGATCGTTGCGACCACGCCCACCCGCCACATGGTGACCGGGCGAAATCCGATCGTCGAGTTGCGGTTCTCCGACGGTTCGCGGCTACGCTGCACACCACGGCACCGGCTTTGGACCGCTAATCGTGGCTGGGTCCATGCGGACCGGCTCACCGACGCCGACCGTGTTATCCGATCGCAACACTACGCCGCCCGGCCCTTTGCCGACGCCCGGCTCCCGCAAGCGCCGGTGGGCCGTGCCCGCAGCGCCCGGATGTTCAGTACGACGCAGCTGCCTGAGAAATGGGACGCCGACCTCGCGCATTACCTCGGCTGGCTGGTCGGCGACGGTTGTCTCACCAAGGATGGCGCCGTCACCGTCTACGGCACCGAGCAGGAACAGCGACAGATCATGTCTCGGCATGCCGCACTGCTGCGGCGGGTCTCCGGCCATGGCCGCAAGCCGAGCGTGCAAGGCAACGGCACCGTTCAACTGAGCGCGATGCAGGCGGGCTGGCGCGAGTTCCTCGCTGGCCTCGGGGTGAGTACGGCGCGCTCGGTTGGCAAGACGGTGCCCGAATCGATATTCAAAGCACCGGAGATTGCACTGACGGCATTCCTGCGCGGCCTTTATGACGCCGCCGGGTGCGTGGTCAATCAACTCGAGAAAGGAACCCGCTACGTCGGGCTCGGCGCCCGCTCCGAGGAGCTCCTGATCGGGGTACAAGAGTTGCTGTCGAGCCTGGGTATTTTCGCGCGCATCTACCGGACCGGAGTCAAGTCGGCGACCTTCAGCTATGTCCGCCGGGAAGGATCGACGGCCGTCTCCGGCAGCGACGGTCCGTCATACGATCTACGCATCAGCGGTCGAAGCATCGCCGCGTTCGCGCAGCGGATCGGCTTCGATCATGCGAAGAAGTCTCAGCGGCTGGCTGACGTGGTCGCCAACCATCGCGTCGACGAGGTCGATGAGACGGTGCGCCTGGTGTCGCGTGGGAGCGCCGGATTCGAGCCGACCTACAACCTCACGGAGCCGCGCAACCATTCCTACATCGTCGGCGGGGTTGTCGTTGCCAACTGCTCGGAATACATGAGCCTCGACAATTCCTCGTGCAACCTCGCGTCGCTGAACTTGATGAAGTTCCTGCGTACGGACGGCAGCTTCGACGCGCACACCTTTGTCAAGGCGGTCGAGCTCGTGATCACGGCGATGGATATCTCCATCTGCTTCGCCGACTTCCCGACCGAGGCAATCGGCGAGACCACCCGCGCCTACCGCCAGCTCGGCATCGGCTACGCCAACCTCGGCGCCCTGCTGATGGCGACCGGACACGCCTACGACTCCGACGGCGGACGCGCGCTGTCTGCCGCCATCACCTCGCTGATGACCGGGACGGCGTACCGGCGATCAGCGGAGTTGGCCGGGGTCGTCGGGACCTACGACGGTTACGCGCGCAACGCGACACCGCACCAGCGCGTCATGCGCAAGCACGCGGCCGCCAACGATCAGGTCCGTTCGGTCGGGGCCGACGATGCCACGGTGCTTGCAGAGGCGGCGAAGCAATGGCAGCAGTGCCTTTCGATCGGGGGCGCGAACGGCTGGCGCAATGCTCAATCCAGTGTATTGGCTCCGACCGGGTGCCTCACCGCAGACACCCTGGTGACCTCGGATCGAGGTCTGACCCGGCTGTCAGAGCTTGGCGATGTGTGGGGCGATCGCTGGCAGGAGCTCGAGGCGACGGTATCAACGGACGATGGACCAAAGCCGGCGACCCGATTCTTCATCAATGGTGAGGAGCCAACGCGGCGCATCGTCACGTCCGGCGGCTATCGGTTGCAGGGCACCTTCGGCCACCGCGTGCGGGCGATTGACCCGACCAACGGCGAATGGATCTGGCGTCGCCTGATGGACCTGCAGGCGGGTGAGATCGTCCCGATCCAGCTCGGCACCCTCGTCGGCGACGCTCGTCGCGTCCCGCTGCCAGTCCTCGATCAGGCCCACTACGCCGGAGACCGGAAGGTCGTCGTTCCGGATATCGTGAGTGTCGACTTGGCGGAACTGGTCGGCTATTTCATGGGCGATGGCAGCCTTCATGCTAAGGGCATCAGACTGTGCGTGGCCGATACCGATCTGGACGTGATCGACCGACTTCGCGTGCTCGCGAAATCGCTCTTCGGCCTGGAACCGGTGGTGACCTCCAAGACGGGCTACCAGGAAGTCACGTTGCAGTCGGTGCGCCTCGCCCGGTGGTGGCAGGCCGCGGGGTTCGCCAGAGTCTTGCCGACCGAGGATCACATCGGTAAGGGCTGGAAACCCCACGTGCCATGGGCGATCCGCGAGACCAACAGTTCAGCCGTGTACTCCGCTTTCCTTCGTGGTCTATTCGAGGCCGATGGCGCTGTTCTCGACGGTGTGCCGAGCGTTGCGACGGCGTCGGAGCGATTCGCCGACGATGTCAGGAGTCTCCTGCTCATATTGGCGATCCCCTCGACGACCCGCAAGACCACTAGCGGCTGGGGCGGTCCGCAGTTCCAGGTCAGGATCCGGAACGTCCGGCATGCAGTGACCTTTGACGAGAAGGTCGGATTCCTGAGTGAGCGAAAGGCGAGACTGCTGGCCCACGCTCCGTCGACCCATTCGGGACGAGGCGACCTGATTTTGCTGCCGAGACATGTGTGGCTCGAGCTCGCTCCGCTCGGACATCCCGAGCGACAGCTTGTCGTCCAGTCGCTCGCCCGCAGTATTGGCGTGAGCCGCAGCGTCGCCACGCGCCTGCTCGGTTCCACCCGTGATCCGCGACTGGCTCGCGCGCTTGATTACGTCTACGAGGTGGTCGCCGCGAACGAGGATGGGGGGATTCAGCCGACGTACGACATCTCGGTCCCTGAAAATGTCACCTACGTTGCTGACGGCTTCGTCAGCCACAACACCATCGGCTTCATGATGGACTGCGACACGACGGGGGTGGAGCCCGACTTCTCCCTCGTGAAGTTCAAGAAGCTGGTCGGCGGCGGCTCGATGCAGATCGTCAACCGCACCGTGCCGCAGGCTTTGAGCGCGCTCGGCTATCAGGACGAGCAGATCGAGGCGATCGTCGAATACATCTCCGAGCACGGGCACGTCATCGATTCGCCTGGCCTGCGACCGGAGCACTACGAGGTCTTCGACTGCGCGATGGGTGCGAGGGCGATCTCGCCGATGGGGCACGTGCGGATGATGGCGGCCGTGCAGCCGTTCATCAGCGGCGCCATCAGCAAGTGCGTGGTCGGTGACACGCTCGTTGCGTCGGCGGACGGCCTGATCCGGATCAAGAGTCTGCATCGGGGCGAGGACGAGGACACCTTCCGCGATGAGCAGCTTGAGATCGTCTCCCTCGATGGGTATCGCAAGACGGATGCCTTCTATTATGGCGGCATGCGGCCGGTACGACAGGTTCGGCTGCGCTCCGGTCACGCGATCACCGGCACGGACCCGCACCGGTTGCTGACCGCCGATGTTGGTGGACTGACATGGAAGTCGCTCGATGCGATCGCCGTCGGCGACGCTGTTGCCACGCAATACGGCGCAGAGCTGTGGTCGAGCGTGCCGTCGAGCCTTCGTGGCATCGCGGTGTCAGCGCCGTACGGTCCCCAGAAATCGGTGACCTTGCCCACCGAGATGAGCCCCGAGCTTGCCCACCTGCTCGGTGCGTATGCCGCCGAAGGGCACATCTCGCGCCGCAACTGGACGATCGTCGTGACCAACTCCGTTCCGGCGATCCTGGAGCGCGTTAAAGACGCTTGGCGGAGCGTGTTCGGCATTGACGCCCGCATCACAGCGGATCCGGGCAAGTGCGCCTCCGTCGTCGCGTCGTCCAAGACCGTCGTGGAATTCCTCGACGGACTCGGCGTCGGGCATCGGGCCGCGCAAAAGCGTATTCCGGACGCAGTGCTTCGCTCGCCCAGGGAGATGGTGCTTGCTTTCCTGCAAGGATTGTCACTCGACGCCTACGTCACATTCAATGGTGCGGCGAAGTGGGCCATCTGCCTCGACAGTCCGCGGATGCTGGATGACCTGCAGGCCGTGCTGACCAACCTGGGCGTCGTACACAGCCGCATCACGAAGCACAATGCAACGTATGACAAGGATTACGAGGAGGTCTACGCGCCGGGGCGGCAGGGGCAGGTCATGGTCAGCCTGGTGCCTTTCCTCGAGCCTGACAAGGCCGCCCGCGCCGCCGAATATCTCGGCCGTGATTACGGCTCCGGCAGGGCCGACCTCGTTCCGGGAATCACCGGACACGAGCTCTATCAGCTGATTCCTGCCGGCAAACCTGGCCGCGATGGTGTCCGCAGTTGGCGCAGCGAGTTCGGATTCCTGCTTGATCCGCGCACTGCACAGGTCAGCCGCGAGACGATCGAACGGGTCTCGACGCTGCCAGGTGTCGTGCTTCCGGCCTGGCTGCAGCAGGTCTTGGACCTCAACTTGCATTTCTCGCCGGTGGTCTCGGTGACCGATGCCGGACTGGCGGCCGTTTACGACCTGTCCGTTCCCGAGACGCACGCATTCGTCGCGGGTGGAATCGTCAACCACAACACCGTCAACATGCCCGAGTCGGCCACGGTTGACGAGGTCGAGGAGATCTACTTCCAGAGCTGGAAGCTCGGTCTCAAGGCGCTGGCGATCTATCGCGACAACTGCAAGGTCGGCCAGCCGCTCTCCGACGCCCGAGCCACATCGGGTGGATCGCACAAGGTCGATGCCGGCGAGCCGCAGATCATCGAGGTCGGCCGCCCGACCCGCACCCGGCTGCCGAAATCGCGGCCGAGCACGACGACGTCGTTCTCGGTCGGGGGCGCGGAGGGTTACCTCACCGCGGGCTCCTACCCGGACGACGGCCTGGGCGAGGTCTTCCTCAAGCTCGGCAAGCAGGGTTCGACCCTGGCCGGGGTGATGGACGCCTTCTCCATCGCGATCTCGATCGCGCTGCAGTACGGCGTCCCGCTGGAGACCTATGTGCAGAAGTTCGTCAACATGCGGTTCGAGCCAGCCGGCATCACCGATGATCCCGACATCCGGATCGCGCAGTCGGTGATGGACTACATCTTCCGCCGGCTGGCGCTCGACCACCTGCCCGACGAGCGCCGCATGGAGCTCGGGATCCTCACCGCCGCCGAGCGATCGGCGCAGGTGTCCTCGACCTACGGCGCCTCCGACACCGAGGAGTTCGATCGTGAGGGCGCGGCGTCATCCGCACCGGTGCAGGCGGACAGCGCCGCGGTCGCGGAAGCGGCGGAGGACACCACGGGCGATGATCCGGCCACGGCTCGGGCCATGGCCGAGGCGGGGGCAGCGGCCGCACCCAGCGGCGTGCACTCGTCCGCGGAGCTGCTCGAGGCCCAGCTGGGCCGGGCGGCCGACGCGCCGCTGTGCATGTCGTGCGGCACCAAGATGCGCCCGGCCGGTTCCTGCTACGTCTGCGAGGGATGCGGCAGCACCAGCGGCTGCAGCTAGCGCGCGCGAAATCCCGCTGCCCCGGTCCCCAGTTTTGGGGGCCTGGGTGCCGGTCCTAGGCGGCCAGCCGCAGGTTGCCGACGAAGAACCGCTGGAAGGCGAAGAACAGCACCACGGTCGGCAGCGACGCGACGAGAGCGCGGGGCCGAGCAGATCGCGGCGCGTGATCGATCCGCGGTGCGCAAAGGAGACTCCTTCGCCGAGGGGAGGGACTCCGGCACGCTAACGAGCACCGGCCGGCCCGCGCAATAACCCGTGCGCTGATCGGCCTAGCCGATACCGGCGCCGGCTGAGCGCGATCAGCGAGGAGTGGCGTGGTTCGTG
This sequence comes from Mycobacteriales bacterium, assembly GCA_038253135.1. Lineage (GTDB taxonomy): Bacteria > Actinomycetota > Actinomycetes > Mycobacteriales > QHCD01 > JBBSHJ01. The sequence goes on from JBBSHJ010000067.1 coordinate 10,889, forward strand.
GCCCGCGCCGGGCCCCCACCGCTCATCGCTCGCGCGCGGCGTACCGCCGCCAGGGACACCACAGGGGCGATGGCGGGTCGCCCGATTGTGGCGGCACCACCCGGGGGCGGATCCGGCGGCGGGTCGGGTGGCGGTTCACCGTCGAGCTCGAGCAGCAGGGCGGCGACATACTCCTGTAGGGACAGCCCTAGCCGCGAGGCCTCGGCGGACAGGGGTACGACGACGCGGCGCGGCGCGAAACTGCCGACCCGGCCCGGTGGTCGCCACGCGCGGCGTACCGCCGGCCGGGTCAGCATCGCGAGCAGGGCCGTCGCGAACGAATGGGCAACACCCATCGGACCAGGGGTCATCGGCACAGGGTGCCGGGTCCGGGCGGTGTTCGATTCGGGCCGTCCACAGGTGCCGCTCTCTCCACAGGTTCCCGCGGCCGGACCCGGGTACCGATCCCGAGCGCGGCCAAGGACACCGTTACGGTGGACCGGCGATGACCGCAACGATCGGAGACCGATGCCCGAAAACGCCGTGCGTTGGGGAGTTTTGAGCACCGCCCGCATCGCAGCGACCACGTTCCTGCCCGCACTGCGGGAGGCCGGCCGCGGCCGGGCGGTGCTCGTCGCCGGCCGCGACGCCGGACGGGCCGCGGAGTTCGCCACTGCCAATGGGGTCGAGCGATCGGTCGAGGGCTACGCCGCCGCCCTGGCCGATCCGGAGGTCGATGCGATCTACGTGGCGATGCCGAACGCTTTGCACGCGCAGTGGGCGACCGCGGCGCTCCGTGCGGGCAAGCCGGTCTTCTGCGAGAAGCCGCTGTGCATCAGCGCTGCCGAGACGCTCGACGTGCTGGAAGTGGCGGCCGAAGCCGGGCAACCGCTGTGGGAAGGGTTCGTCTTCGCCTTCCAACCACAGCTCGCGCGGGTGCGCGAGCTCATCGCCGGCGGCGCGATCGGCACGCCGCGCGAGGTGCAGGCACAGTTCCACGCGCCACTCGACGACGCCGCCGACATCCGGTTCAGCGGGGAGCTCGGTGGCGGGGTGGTCGCCGACCTCGCCTGCTACCCGATCCACCTGGCTCGGCTCGTCTTCGGCACCGACGACGCCCCGGCGGAGGCGACCGCGGCACGGGCGGCCCGCGTGCTCGGCACCGGCGGCGTCGAGGTCGAGACGTGGGGGAGCGTCGATTTCACCGACGATCGCAGGTTGCTGTTCTCCGCCAGCTTCCGCGGCCGCCTCGACGCGGCCGCCCGCATCCTGGGCACCGAGGGTGTGATCGAGATCGACCATCCCTACGCCGCGCGGCCGGTTGACACCATCCGCGTGCATACCGACAGCGGCACGACGCTCGAGCGCTATGGGACCGACGAGCTGCCGTTCGCAGACATCATCCGGCACGTGCACGGCGTACTCCTGGACGGGGCGGCGCCGCGCCACCTCGCGCTGACCGATTCCTTCGGTACGGCGGCGATTCTCGACGCCGTACGCGCGGCCGGATCCGACCGCGGCGTCGCGGTGAGGCAGCAGCCCAGCTGAGGGCCGGCGGTTGCCGGCTCAGCCGATGCGGATCTTGAGCTCCGGCAGCGCGATCTCCTCGCAGGTCCGGTTGACCACCTGGGCGTCGTCGACGAATCCGGACGCGCTCTCCAGGTCCGGCAGCTCGTCACGGTTGAGGACGAAGTAGTCGATCGCACCGCGGACGGCGTCCTGGCCGTGCGGACCGAGATCGGGCATCACCTCGATCATCGACAGCAGCGCATCGCTGATGCGGGCGGCGAGGCCGAGCTGCACCTTGTCGTTGTCCAGCGCCTCCTGGACGAGTTCCTCCAGGTGCCGGATGACCTTCAGGCGCAGGTCGCGTACGCCGTGCGCGGGAACCGGGATCGACGGGGTCATGGCTCGGAGCATGTCACACCGGTCCGGCCGGCCCGGCGGCAGATGGCGACGGCATTGTCCTTCACCTGCGGCGGGCGCGGGGCGCCCGCGCACCTCTGTGGACAGCCGCGATTTGTTTTCCACAGCGGGCCGATCCGCACCACGCAACCGTCACCGGCGGCGACGCTCTTGGCCAGCCCCAGAACCGCTGACGAGGAGCGCTGCGATGCCTGCCGACGACCTGTGGACCGGAGCCCCGCCGACGATCAGGGGGCCGGCCGAGCTGATCGAGTGCGTGCCCTACCTGCTCGGGTTCACACCGCACGACAGCCTCGTGGTCGTCGGGCTGTGCGACCGGGGCGCGCAGGTCGTGGTGACCGCGCGAATCGACTGGCCGGACCTCGCCGACCCCGGTGGCCGCCGGCGATTGGTGGCGGCGCTGCGCAATGTCGGCACCGAGTCGGTGATCCTGGTGGCCTACACGACGTCGGCGTCCGGCGCGACGACTCCGGGCGTGCTGGTGCGCCGGCACCTGCGGACCATGCGAAAAGCCCTGCGCGGCAAGGGTTTCGAGGTGCCGGTGGCGCTGGCCGTCGACGGAGCCCGCTGGCAGGCGCTCGGCGAACTGGAGTCTTCGTGGCCGAGATCCGGCGAGCTGACCGCTGCCGGCCCGAGCGTGGCCGCGACCGAGCTCGTCGCCCAAGGCGCGAACGCCTTGCCCGATCGCGAGGCGCTGGCAGACACGCTGGCGCCGCTGCCCGAGGGCGATCGATTGCGGCCGATCGGCCCGCTCGACCCCGCCGCCGCGGATGCGCCGCCGGCCATGCCGGAGCTGAGTCCCGCCGAACGCGGCGATCACCTGCGGCTGTGGCAGCTACTCGTCCAGAGCATGGTCGGCGGCGAGTGGGAGGTCCCGGCCGCGACAGCGGCGACCGTGGTGCGGGCCCTGCGGGACCTTGCCCTGCGCGACGCGGCCTGTTCCTACGCCGCGTTGCCCGAGGCCGCGGCCGCGGAAACCCTGGCGCGCCACCTCGCCCGGCGGGCACCGGACAGGTTCGCCGCGCCGGCGTACGCCGTCACGGCCTGGCTGACCTGGCAGCGCGGCGCCGGGGTCGCCGCCGGGATCGCGGCCGAGCACGCGGTGCGGGACGAGCCGGGCTACGGCCTGGCCGGCCTGATCCTGACCGCGCTCGAGCACGGCCTACCGCCGGAGAAACTTGATCTCGCCGACTACGACGTGTGGGGTGAGGCGGAGGCGTCGTGACGGTGGCGCTCAGAGCAACGTCGGGCGCTGCCACGGCAGGCCGAGCACGTGCCGCGCAAGGAACGCGTCGACGGTCTCGTACCAGACCCGCGCGTTGCCCGGCGTGAGCACCCAGTGGTTCTCCGACGGGAAATAGAGGAACTTCGCGTCGATGTCGCGACGGCGCAGGTCCCACCACAGCCGCAGGCCCTCACCGATCGGCACCCGGTAGTCACGGTCGCCGTGCACGACGAGCATCGGAGTGGTGATGGCATCGGCGTACCGATGCGGGGAGTTGGCGTCGTACCGGTCCGGCTGGGTGTCCGGGTCGCCGAACTCCCGTTGCCAGTAGAACGACAGGTCGGTGGTGCCGGAGAACTGATCCAGCGCCCAGAGGCTGGCGTGGGTGACGATGGCGCTGAAGCGGTCGGTGTGCGTGGCCACCCAGTTCGCCATGTAGCCCCCGAAGGAACCGCCCATCGCCGCGGTGCGCGACTCGTCGATGTCCGGGCGCGCGCAGCAGGCATCGGTGGCGGTCATCAGATCGGTAAAGGGCCGCGCGCCCCACGCGCCCCACCCGCGCTTGACGAAATCCACGCCGTAGCCCGTGGACAGCGCCGGGTCGGGGAGCAGCACGGCGTAGCCACGAGCGGCCATCAGCCACGGGTTCCACCGCCAGGACCAGCCGGTCCAGCTCATCACCGGCCCGCCGTGGATCCACAGCAGCAAGGGCGCGGGATGCTCCGTCGTCGCGCCTTCGGGCAGCACCAGCCAGGACCGGATCGGCACGCCGTCGTCGGCCGGCGTCGTGATCTCGGTCAGGGTGCCCGGCAGCGGGCCGACGTCGCCGGGTGCCGGCACCGGTACGCCGTCCTGGTCGGCGGTGCGCGGGTCGAGTCGGACCGGGTGCGGCGGGGCGTCGTAGCCGCTGCGCATCGCGTAGATCGCGCTGCCGTCCGCGGCGACCGCGAGGTCGCTGTGGGCCCCCGCGGACGTGAGGCGGGTCGTCGTACCGTCGGCCAGGTCGACGCGGAAGACCGGCGCCCGGCCCTGCTCGTCGGCGACGAAGTAGGCCGCCGCCCCGTAGGAGGAGTAGGCCGGGGCGTGCGGCCACAGCGTCAGGTCCGGCGAGGGCCCGCGGCCGGTCCCGGTGCGGAGGTCCAGCTCCCACAGCGCGGGGATCGGCGGGTCGTCGTAGCTGGACGGGCTGTGCCGCAGGCACAGCAACGCGCCCCCGTCGGGGCGGAATGTCGGAGAGTCGAAGTCGTCCTCGCCGGCGTCGAGCTGGAACCGCTCGGTGCCGTCCGCGGTGTCGACGACAAGGATCACCGACCGGCTGGCGCCCGCCGCGGCCGTCGGCACGGTGAGGGTCGCCGCGAGCAGCTTCCCGTCGGGGCTCAGCGCGTGGTCCTCCAGCCGCGACCGCTCGGGCAGCGGGATCTCCCGCACGGTCTGCGCCCGGCCGGCTCCGGGCGCGTCCAGGAACAGCAGCCGCGGTTCGCCGGGGCCGAGGTCGTGGTCCCAGTGACGCACCGGATAGGTCTCGTGCAGGATCGCGGTCACGCCGGCCTCGTCGCGCGCCTTGCGCCGGTCGGCGTCGTCCGGGTCCGCGCCGGGCAGGACATCCACGCCGACGACCACGGTCCCGGACTCGCGCGCGACGGCCACCGCACCGACGTCGCCGGCCCTGGCGACGACCAACGTCGCCTCGCCGCCGCCCGCCGGCAGGGCCCAGAGCCCGGTCACCTCCGCGGCGTCCTTGTCCTCCGGATCCTTGCGCTTGGCGGTGAAAAGGAGGGTGCCGTCGGGCAGGTACGCCGGGCTGCCCTCGGTGGACGTGCCACGGGTCAGCCGCCGCGGCTGGTCGGCGCCGCTGGGATCGAGCTGCCACAGCGAGCCGACATAGGTCTTCCCGTCCGGCGACAGGCTGCTGACGGTCGTCGTCAGCCGGTCAGCGGCGGGTGAGAGCGCAAGCCCGCCGAGCCGCGGCAGCGCGACGTACTCGCTGAGTGAGTGAAACGCGCTCTGCGGTGCGGCCGGGTCGGCCGAGCTGTCGGTTGAGGTCATGGGCCGCATTGTCGCGGCCGGTCGTTGGGTCGATGTGGGCGGGTCAGATGACGCTGACGAAGATGTGCGCGGCGGCGAACCGGTCGGCGTCGGCGCCGGCGCCGCCGTCAGCCACGGTGTGCACGTCGCCATCGGGTCCAGGCGTCACGCGCACGATCCGCCCGGGCAACAGCCCGCTGATCCGCAGGTCCTTCATCCGCTCGGGCTCCTGCTGCAGGTTCTCGCTGATCCGGCGGATGACGACGGGGATCCCGTCCGGCGTGCTGGCTGCCTCCGCGACCTGCTCCAGTGTCTGCAACGTGTACGGCGGCCGGGCGGCCGGCTCGCCGCCGATCTCCTCGAGCGCGGGGATCGGGTTGCCGTGCGGATCCTCGGTGGGATTGTGCAGCAGCGAAACCAGCTTGCGCTCGACCTCATCGCTCATCACGTGCTCCCACCGGCACGCCTCGACGTGGACCTGCTCCCACTCCAGGCCGATGAGCTGGGTCAGCAACAGCTCGGCCAGCCGGTGCTTGCGCATCACGCCGATCGCCCGCGAACGGCCCAGCGGCGACAGCTCCAGGTGCCGGTCGCCCTCGACCTTGAGCAGACCGTCGCGTTCCATCCGCGCGACGGTCTGGCTGACCGTGGGGCCGCTCTGCCTGAGCCGCTCGGCGATCCGGGCCCGCAGCGGGACGACGCCCTCTTCCTCGAGCTCGTAGACCGTGCGCAGATACATCTCGGTCGTGTCGATCAGGTCGTTCACAGCGGGCACCCAGGCATGGCCCTATCCTACGGCCGAATCCGGCCGATCGATCGGGTGCGAGACTGGCCGCCGTGGCCACCAATTCGTCCCCGCTGATCGGCGCCGCAGAGCTGCGCCGCGCCCTCGCCCAGACCGCACCTCCGCTCGTCCTGGACGTGCGGTGGTCACCGACACCACCCTTGCCGGCCGACCGGTACGCCGCCGGTCACCTGCCCGGCGCGGTCTTCGTCGATCTCGACCGTGATCTCTCCGCGCCGCCCGGTCGCCGCGGCCGACACCCGCTGCCCGGGCCGGCGGCCCTGCAGGAAACGCTGCGCCGGCTCGGCGTCCTGGCCGACGGCGACGTGGTGGTCTACGACGACGCCGGTGGTACGACGTCCGCGCGGGCCTGGTGGCTGCTGCGCTGGGCCGGGCACGGCCGCGTGCGGCTGCTGGACGGCGGCCTGGCCGCGTGGACAGCGGCGGGCGGCGCGCTGTCCACCGATCCGGTCGTGCCGCCGCCAGGCGCTGTCGAGGTCCGGCCGGGCGGGATGCCCGTCGCTGACCTCGCAGCGGTCGAGTCCGGGCTGGCCGGGACGCTCCTCGACGCACGGGCCAGTGAGCGCTTCCGCGGCGAGGCGGAACCGATCGACCCGGTCGCCGGGCACATCCCTGGCGCTCTTAACGCGCCAACGTTGGATAACCTCGGCTCGGACGAGACGTTCCGCCCGCCTGCTGACCTGCGGGAGCGGTTCGCCGCGATCGGCATCACCGATCGATCGCCCGTCACGGCGTACTGCGGTTCCGGCGTCACCGCGGCCCATGCGGTGCTCGCGCTCGAGCTGGCCGGTATCCGCGCGACGCTCTACCCCGGATCGTGGAGCGAGTGGATCGCCGATCCGCGCCGGCCGGTGGCGACCAGCTGAGCCGTCTAGCCCCGTTTTCCGCACCGGTGTGGGTCAAGCGCCGCGGTCAGGCGCCGGGTGTGCTGGGCTATGACCCCTTGGAGCAGGGCTGTTGGTCCTTCGTCCGCTTTTTGTGTCTTCGGGCGTTGGATCGGATGTAGGGCCA
>JBBSHJ010000068.1:0-17840 GCA_038253135.1 Mycobacteriales bacterium
AACCGCCCTCACCCCGCCACGGCCCAGCTCGGCGGCCTCGCTGCCCAGCAGCAGCCGACGCTGCCGCTCATCCAAGTGCGGCCGCAGTACCGCGTATCGACGTGCCCCGGACTCCGCCCCCTGCACGCCCTCGGCCATCGCACACCCGTAAAGCCGTCACACCATCACACCGAGGTTATTCCGTCGCGCGCCCGAAGTCGATGCACTGCGGATCGCCGGGAAAGCGGTGTCGGCTCAACCGCACCGTGACGGTGGTGGCGGTCTCCCGCACGGTCTCGCGGTGCGCGAACCCGCAGGCCTCGATATAGGTGAGCAGCAGTCCGGGCGGATGCGTCGCGGTGCGGGCGCCCTCGATCCGTTCCACCGAGTCACCCGGCGGGCGTGTCCTGGCCGGCCGTGTCGATCGGGCGGCCTCGGTCGTCGCTGTCGGCAGTTGGCTCGCGGTCGTCGCGTCCGCCGATCGGCTCGACGCGACCGGCGCCGCGCCGGGTCGAGAGCTCGCGCTCGCGCAGCCACTGGCTACGAGGACAACGGCGACATGGAGTCCGCAGAGAACGCGCACCGGCTGCTCCTCACGTCAGAGGGTGTCGGAGACGCTACGCCGCTCCCGGGCAACCGGGTTTTGTCTTGTCGCGATTCTCTAGCGCATTCCGCGAGCGATCCGCAGCAACGCCGACAACGGCAGGCCCGGCGAGCGCGGCTGAACGCAGGAGGACGTGCTCATCAGGTAGACGTACCAGCCCGCCGGCGCGTCCGCAGGATGCCAGCGCACGCGGTAGCGGCCGTAATGGTCCTTCCAGACCGACCCGGCGGCGGAGCCGATCCGCACCGAGGCGGCCACCGCTTCGGCGTCGCCCTCGCCCATCCGGGATCCCTGCAGCACCAGCAGCCCCGGTCTCCCGGACTGGACGCACGAGATCCTCGGATCGGCTTTCGCTCCCGGTGCGGACCAGGTCTGCGCCCAGCCGCGTTCATAACTGTCGGGGTGGCGCCCCGATGGGTTGGTGCGACCGTCGCCGTCGGAGCGGAAGCCGGCGGGCAACCAGGTCGGCCGCAGCAGGTCGGCCGAATCCATGACGGGGACCCGCCGACCCGACGTGACGTCGGTGAGCGTCCGGCGGCCAAGGGGCGGGGTCATCGGCATGGTGGTCGTCCTCGGCCACCGCACAGTCGGCTCGCACCCCGCCCGGCGGACAACGGTCACCTGTAGGAAGACATTCGCCTTCGTGCCGCCGCCCGTCATCGAGATGCCGGTATCGCAATTGGTCGCCAGGTAGGCCAGCACCAGATCGGACGAGCCGACCACGGTTCGGGCCGCGAGGATCTCGGCACCGAAATTACCTTTCGGCAGGGAGTGTGAGGGTGGCGCATGCGTACCGGTCAGCGTCTCGGTCGGTCGCGGCACGGGCGTCCCGGGCGACGGAACCGCGCTTCGCGTCGCCGGCGCGGCGGGCGTCGTACTGCTCCCGACCGTGGGGCCGGAAGATGTGGGACCGGCGAGGGTGGCGCCGAGGATCGCGATGCCGGCGACCGCGGCGGCGCTGGGGTCCGAGGTCGGCCTCGATGCCGCGGATGGCCAGATTCATATTCGCCAGCCGCCAGGTCGTGTCGTTGAGCTCCTGCCCGTAGACGGCGATGTCGTTGCGCCCGCCACCGTGGGCTGCACGAAGCGCTCGGCCCGCACGAACATGCCGCCCGAGCCGCAGCACCCGTCGTACACCCGGCCACCGAACGGCTCGATCATCTCCACCAGCAGCCGGACCACCGAGCGGGGCGTATAGAACTCGCCGCCGCCCTTGCCCCAGGTTAGGCGAACCGGCCGAGGAAGTACCCGGCCGAGGATGTCCTTGTCCCGGTGCTCGGCCGCGCCGAGCCCGATCCCGGAGATCAGGTCGACCAGCTCGCCGAGGCGGCGGGTGTCGAGGCTGGGTCGGGCGTAGGTCTTGGGCAGTACGCCGCGCAGGCTCGGGTTGTCGAGCTCGATGAGGTCCATCGCGTCGTCGAGCAGCTCGCCGATCTCCGGCTGCTTGGCCTGTTCTCGCAGGTATTGCCAGCGCGCCTCCGGCAGCACCCAGAAGACGCCCTCGGCGGTGTACTCATCGCGGGACTCCAGCAGCTCGTCGGCCGAGTCGCCGGTGACGCCGTCCGCGGCCAGCTCGTCGCGCAACGTCGCGCGCCGCTCGGCGAAGGCGTCCTCGACGTACTTGACGAAGATCAAGCCGAGTACGACGTGCTTTTCTCCGAGGCGTCCATCGAGCCGCGCAGCTTGTCCGCGGCCTTGCACAGCACCGCCTCGAAACCAAGCGCTCGGCGGATCGCTTCACACGGGGCGGCACCGACCCCTCCTTCGGCTGCCGTGAGGCCACAGACTAACGCCCGTGCCAAGACGCCGTATTCTCTCGGAGGCGGCCAGACAGCGGCGCGCGGTGGACGACCGCTACCGGACCAGTACTACCCGGTTGGCGCATTGCCGCGCGGTTGACAACGTTGCCATGCTGCCTGGCGGAGGTGCACCATGACCCGACCCAACCCGTCCGTTTCCCCCACCGACCGCCCGAGCATCGAGGCCACCGGCATCGACCGGCGCCGTTTCCTCGGCGCTACCGCCGCCGGCGTCGCGCTGGCCGGCGCCGCCGCCACCGGGCTCGCCACGACCGCTTCGGCGGCCGGGCGACCGATCCGCTCGACCGTCACCTGGCCGCGCGACCACGAGCTGCCGTCCTTCGCTCGGCCACGACATCTCGACGCCATCGACCTGCACACCGACGTCGGTAGCGGGGTCACCGAGATGGCCACGCTGCTCGTCACGCTGCAGGGTGTCGTGAATCGCAGCCAGCCCCGGCTCTACGTGGCCTTGCAAGGCGACGGCACCGACATCGAATGGCTCGACACCATCCGTGTCCCTTACACCACCGTGACCGACCCGTGGCACCTCGTCGCCAAGTACATCCGCGAAGCCGCCGGCATGGTGATCTACGACCCCGACTTCGACGACTCGGTCAACATCGCCACGACGATCGCCGGGATCAGGAACGGTGTGGTCGTGAGCCCGACCCTCGCCGCGAAGCTGGCCGCCGCGCCGTACCACGTCAAGACCCTCGACGACCTGCGGGGCCGGTGGACGGACAAGCTCACGGCGTACCGGTGGGCGCTCGTCAACCTGTGGGACAAGTGCGACCACCGGTTGCTGACCGGCATCGGCGGCACGTCGACCGTCACCGCGCCCGGCGTGACCTGGACCGAGGTTGCGAAGGTTCCAGCGCCGGTCACCGACGGCTCCAACAAGGCGACCTACACCATCGATCTCACGCCGGGACTCGGCAAGGACAAGATGTACGTCCGGATCTCCGACGCTTATACGAGCGACGGCTGGGGGCCGTCCTTCGACACCATCAAGGTCAGCTTCAACGGGACCGTCGCGGCCGACTTCACCGTGAACACCGACGCGGAACAGCCGTTCATCTTCGACCTCGACGGTTCCCAGCTTTCCGACGGCGGCTGGCGCTTCACCGACGGCGGTTCCTACGTGATCTACGTCTTCGACGTGCCGAGCGGTACGACGTCCGCGTCGATGGACATCCACATGTGGAACGAGTACAAGATCGACGTTACGGACACCTCGCCCACGATCCACGTGCCGTTCCCGTTCTTCCGCGACTACATCGTGGCCACCAAGGCCTTCGTCTTCTGGCTCGATCCGCTGGACCCGGACGAGGGCGCCCTCTTCGCCACCATCGTGAGCAAGGTGGCACCGGACACGCCCTACCTCGGCTGGTTCGTCGGCGGCCACGAGCCGCAGGGGGTCACGCTGCTCTCCGAGCACGGCGTCTATGTCCTGGCGGCCGATTTCTTCACCAACGGATCGGTCCTCGGCGGCACCCGTGCGCCCATCGCGACGACGCAGCCGCGCGCGACGACGCCACCGCTGGAGAACAAGGTCTACCTCACGCTGACCATGAGCGAGGGTGACAATCTTCAGTACTGCCAGCACCAGATGCGGCTGCTGTGGGATAACCCGGGACGCGGCAGCGTGCCGCTGAACTGGAGCGTCAGCCCGCTGCTGGCCGATGCCGCGCCGGCGCTGTTGAGCTACTTCCAGCGCACCGCGACCAAGGACGACTACCTCGTCTGCGGACCGTCCGGCGCCGGCTACACCTATCCCGGCGTGTGGCCGGCCCCGATGCTCGACGCCTACACCGACTCAACCGGCCGGTATTTGAAGCGCACCGGCATGGACGTGATCTACACGATCAACCGCAACGGCGATTTCGGCGACAACATCGAGTTCACCGAGGCGCAGGTCGCGTCGTACCTCAAGTACGCCGACATCGTGGGCTTCATCGGCAACTGGATCGACAAGGTCACGGTCTACACCCGCGACGGGATGCCGATCGTCGACCAGGTCGGCTTCGGCAGCATCGCCGACGGCCAGTCGATCGTCAACCGGGAGGTCGCGGCGTGGGACGGCAACAGCCCGCTCTTCCTCGCCCTCGGCGTGCTGGCGTGGAATCTCAACCCGACCGACGTCGCCAACTTCGTCGCATCGCTCGACCCGTCGTACGAGGTCCTGCGCGGCGACGTCTTCCTCGAGCTGGTCAAGCAGTCCGGTCAGGGCGCCTGACCCCGGCACCCCGGCCGGGTCCCGTCGGAGCGCGGGACCCGGCCGGATCGGGGCTCAGGGGACGCCCGGCGCGGACAGGTCGACGCGGCACCGGTGCACCGAGCCGTGCCCCGACATCCGGATCGGCGCGTCACTCGCGGAGAGGTACGCCGAGCGGCCGGGCGGCAGGTCGAGAATGGCGCCGGCCTGCTCGACGGTCACGGTGCCTGCAGTCGTGCAGAGGACCTGCGGGCCACGGACGGCGCGAAGGTCGACGGGCGAGGACCGGGCGACGTCGACCCGGCTCAGCCGGAACTCCCGCGCGGGGACGGCGTACGCCCGCTCCGCGCCCTCGCACTCCGGGTCGAGCACCGTCGGCTTGCCCGGCGTCGGATCGAGGACGTCAAGCAACTCGGGCACGTCGATGTGCTTCGGGGTCAGGCCGCCGCGGAGCACGTTGTCGGAGTCGGCCAGCGCTTCGACGCCGAAGCCCTCCAGGTAGGCGTGCAGGACACCGGCGGGCAGGAAGACCGCCTGCCCGGGCCGCAGCCGCACGAGATTCATGAGCAGCGCGACGATGACGCCGGCATCGCCCGGGTGGCTGCGCGCGAGCGCGGCGATCTGCTGGGCCGGCGCGGCCCAGCGATGGTGTTGCGCGAGCCGCACGCACGCCGCGCCGACGGCCGCCACCAAGGTCGATCGTTTGCGCTCGTCCAAGCCGAGCAGGGTCGCGACCGCCTCGTGCACGCCCTCGCTTCCCGTGCACGCACCGAGCACCGCGTCGACGTGTCCGAGCTCGGCGACGTCGAGCTCTTCGATGAGCTCGCGGGTGGCGTGTACCGGCCGGAATCCGACCAGCCCGGTGAAGGGCGTCAGCGCGCAGATCATCTCCGGCTTGTGGTTGGCGTCCCTGTAGTTGCGCGCCGGGTCGCCGCGGTCGATGCCGCGGCGATCCTCCTCGGCGAAGCCGGCCCGCGCCTGCGCGAGCGTCGGGTGCACCTGCAAGGACAGCGGCGCGCCCGCGGCGAGCAGCTTGAGCAGGAACGGCAGCGACCCGAATTCCCGTGCGGTCGCCACGCCCAGCTCACGCTCGCGGTCGGCGGCGATCAGCGCGTCCAGCCCGCGGCCGTCCTCGATCCGGGACGGATCGTCCGGGTGGGCGCCCATCCACAGCTCGGCCTGCGGCGCGGGCGAGGGCACCGGCTCCCCGAGCAGCGTCGCGATCGCCGTCCGCGAGCCCCACGCGTAGGGCCGGATCGTGTTGGTCAGCGGGTGGATCACCGGTGCTCCTCCTGGCCGTGGGTGCCGCGGTCGAGGTCAGGCTCAAGGTAGATGATCCGGGCGATCGGTACGGCGTCGCGGACCCGCGCCTCGGCCGCATCGATGGCCCGGGCCACGTCGTCGAGGCGTTCGGCGGCGGGCATCGCGACCTTTGCCGCGACGAGCAGCTCCTCCGGACCGAGATGCATCGTGCGGAGGTGGATGACGCGCTCGACTCCGGGGCCGACGAGCGCCCGGCGGATCCGCTCGACCGCGCCGGCGGTGGCCGCCTCGCCGATCAGCAGGCTCTTGGTCTCGACGATCAGGATGATCGCGATGACACCGAGCAGCGCACCGATCGCGAGCGACCCCACGGCGTCCCACCGGCTGTTGCCGGAGACATCGGCCATGACGACGCCGAACAGCGCGAAGACGAGCCCGAGCAGGGCGCCGGTGTCCTCGAGCAGCACGACCGGCAGCTCGGGCCCCTTGGAGCGCCGGATGAAGGTCGGCCACGACAGCGTCCCCCTGGCCGGCCGGGCCTCGCGGATCGCGGTTCGCAGCGAGAAGCCCTCCAGCAACATCGCGACCACCAGGATGACGATCGCCACGACGGGCGACTCGAGCTCGCCGGGATGCTGCAGCTTGTGCACGCCCTCGTAGATCGCGAAGAGCGAGCCGAGGGAGAAGATCACCAGGGCCACGACGAAGGCGTAGAAGTAACGGTCCCGGCCGTAGCCGAACGGATGCCCGCGGTCCGCGTCCCGCGCCGCCTGCTTGCGCCCGAGAAGCAGCAGCACCTGGTTGCCCGAGTCGGCCAGCGAGTGCACCGACTCGGCGAGCATCGAGGACGACCCGGTCACCAGGAAGCCGGCGAACTTGGCGATCGCGATGCCGACGTTGGCGCTCAATGCGGCGAGCACCGCCCGCGGGCTCTCCTTGGCCTCGCTCACCCGGCATCCCCGTGCCCCGTCGCGCCGCCGCGCAGCACGGCCAGGTAGCGCGCGGTGAACTCCGCGTGCAGCAGCAGCGCGAGGAGATCGCCCAGCGGTACGCCGCCCGCGCCCGGCGTACCGGCGGCCTCGGACCGCTCGTGGTCCGGCGCCGTGAGCCGGCTGACCGCGCCACCGGCGGCCACCCGCCGCAGTTCCGGGGCGTTCTCGGCGCCGACGAGCACCGCCCGGATGCCCGCTTCCGGTTCTTCCGCCCGGTCGCGGAAGAAGTCGTCGTCGATGCTCCCGGCCCCGGCGAGGACGGCGGTCGCCTCGTCCGCGGTGGCCGCGGTCGCCGGAATGCGGGCCACGGTCCGCAGCGTGCCGGCGAACCAGCCAGCGGCGGCGACCGGGACCGGACCCGCACCGACGATCACCGGTGTCGCCCGAGCGAGGTCGACGGCGAGCGCCTTGGCCGGGTTGACGAAGCTGGCGCTGTCCGGCCGGGAGGCGATCGCCACCTGGACCAGGCGCTCGGCGGCGGCCTCGATCCCGAGAGGTCCGCACGAACCGGCGCCGAGCCCGCCGGCGAGGACCGCGGCCGCGGCGAGCGCCGGCCACGAGCCCCGCGTCACCGGGGCGACGGTCGCCCGGCCCGAGCCGGCCGCCATCTCGACCGGACCGGCCGGCGTACCGACGACCGTGACGCTGGCCCCGCGAGCGTCCGCCGCGGCGATCAGGCCCGCCACGACCGACGGATCGGCGGGCTCATCGGCCGCGAGCACGAGCCGGTCGGCCATGCCCACCCAGGCCGGCAGGCCCAGCCGCGTCGAGACCACGACCGGGCTGTGCAGCTCCGCGGCGCAGACCGCGAGCACCGCCGACATCGCGGTCGCGAGCTGCCCGGCGACCAGCACCGCGCGGGGCCGCTCGTCGCGGGCACCCAGGCCGGCCGCCGTCGCAACGGCGGCGGCCCGGCGTATCGCGGCCGCGGCGCCGGCCAGCTCACGCAACGGCCCCGCGACGTCGGGACGGCCGAGGACGGCGGGGTCGTCGAGGACGGCCTCGGGGTCGGTCGACACGCCGGCCCTTAGCTACCGGCGCCCGGATCGGCGCCGCCCGCCGGCAGGGTCGCCTCGTCGATCAGCAGCACCGGTATGCCGTCGCGCACCGGATAGGCCCGCCCGCACCCGGTACAGGTGAGCGTCTCGCCGGTCTCGCGCAGCGGCTGCCGGCAGGCCGGACAGGCCAGGATCTCGAGCAGCTGGGGGTCGATGAGCGCCATGTCAGCCGGTCCCCCGCACGAGCGCGAGCACCTCGTCGCGCAGCGCGCTCATCCGCGCCCTGTCGGGCGCCTCGACGTTGAGCCGCAGCAACGGCTCGGTGTTGGACGCCCGCAGGTTGAACCAACGGCCGTCACCGAGGTCGACGGTGAGCCCGTCGAGCTCGTCGATCGTGACGCCGTCCGTGCCGCCGTACGCCGCCCGGACGGCGGCCGCGCGGGCGGCCTGGTCATCGACCGTCGAGTTGATCTCGCCGGATGCGCAGTAACGCGAGAAGTCGGCGGTCAGGGTCGAGAGCGGGCCGTCCTGGCCACCGAGCGCGGCCAGCACATGCATCGCGGCGAGCATCCCCGTGTCCGCGCGCCAGAAGTCGCGGAAGTAGTAGTGCGCGGAGTGCTCGCCGCCGAAGATCGCACCGGTCGTGGCCATCTCCTGCTTGATGAACGAGTGCCCGACGCGGGTGCGCACCGGCGTGCCGCCGTGCTCGCGGACGATCTCGGGCACCGCCCGCGAGGTGATCAGATTGTGGATGATGGTGCTGCCAGGATCTTTAGCCAGCTCACGAGTTGCGACGAGCGCCGTGACGGCGGAGGGAGGAACCGGGTCGCCATGCTCGTCGACGACGAAGCACCGGTCGGCGTCACCGTCAAAGGCGACGCCGATGTCGGCACCCTCGGCGCGCACCCTGGCCTGCAGGTCGACGATGTTCGTGGGATCCAGCGGGTTGGCTTCGTGGTTGGGGAAGGCGCCGTCCAGCTCGAAATACATCGGCACGATCTCCAGCGGCAGGCTGGGCAGGATTTCCCCGCCGAGCACGGCCGGCACCGTGTAACCACCCATGCCGTTGCCGGCGTCCACCACGACCTTGAGCGGCCGGATGCCGCTGAGGTCGACCAGCGTGCGCAGGTGCGCGGCGTACTCGGACAGCACGTCGTGGCTGCGGATCGTGCCGGTCGCGCCGCCGAAGGCCGGGATGCCTTGCTCGAGGTCGCGGCGGATGTCGGTCAGCCCAGACTCCTGTCCGACCGGCGCGGCGCCGGCCCGGCACAGCTTGATGCCGTTGTACCGCGCCGGATTGTGGCTGGCCGTGAACATGGCGCCGGGCAGGTTCATCGACCCGGAGGCGAAGTAGAGCATGTCGGTCGAGCCGAGGCCCGCGTCGACGACGTCGGCGCCCTGCCCGGTCACCCCTTCGGCGAACGCGAGCGAGAGCGCCGCACCGGACTCGCGCATGTCATGGGCCATCACGACGGCGCCGGCATCCGTCAACCGCACAAAAGCCGCACCGACCGCCCTGGCGATCGTGCCGTCGAGCTGATCGGGCACCGTGCCGCGGACGTCGTACGCCTTGATCAGGGCACCGAGGTCGGCATCGACCGGCGGGATCGCCGTGCCGCCGCCAGTCGGCGACGCGCTTCGCCCCATCTGACCCACCCTCCTCCGCCGGGTCGGCGGAACGCGTCGGACCGGACGGCCTGACGGCTACCGAGACTAGTGGGGTCAGTCGGGATCGCGCACGACCCGCAGGTGACCGCGCCGGCCACGGGCCGGATGCTTCCCGCCGGGTGAGGCCGACCCCTCGTCGTGGGCCGGACCGTCGAGCGGCGGATCGGTGAACCGGGGCGCCGGCCGGGCGGCCTCGCGGACGGCGTCGGCGAGCGCTTCGAGATCGTCACCGGTCGGGAACGGGTCGACGAACTCGCCCGCGTACCGCATGACCTCCCAGCCGCGCGGCGCAGTCAGCGAGCGTGCGTGCATCGCGCAGAGGTCGTAGCTGTGCGGCTCGGCGTAGGTGGCGAGCGGACCGACCACCGCGGTCGAATCGGAATAGACGTAGGTGAGCGTGGCCACGGCCGGATGAGCGCAGCCGGTGCGCGAGCAGCGGCGCCGTACCATCATCGCCGGTCCCCGATCGCCGTCAGGCCGCCAACGGCGGCCGGGCACGGATTGCTCACGGCTGGTGACGATATCCGTCCCGAACGACGGTCGACGGGTGCCACGCCCATCGCCGGCCGCCCGCGGGGGCGACGGCGCCCGCATGACGGCGCGCCGTTCGGTGCCTGCGGGCGGCGGAAGTCTTTGCGACAATCGCGCGCATGACGACGGGCCCGCACGGCGGAGCCGGCACGCCGGAGGCGGTGCGCGTCACCGTCACCTCCGCGGCCGGGTCGTGCGTGCTCGCGCCCGGCATGGCCGTGACGTTCGGGCGTGCGGTCGACCCGCCGCCGCGGCCGCCGGCGCCGCATCTCGCCCTGACGAGCGATCGGTCGATGCACACGCACGCCGGCACCGTTGCCCCGCTCCCGGATGGCCCCGGCCCGGTCGCTGGAATCTCCCGAAGCCATGGGCACCACGGAGCCAAGAACACCGACCAGACGTCGTACGCGAACAGCTCGGACAACCCGAGCGGCCGGGCCAAGAACCGGCGGGTCGTGATCACGGTGCGAGCCGCGTCCTGACCGGTCTTCGGCCGCCTCGGTAGGCTCGGGTCCGTGGCGGACAAGGTGCAGCCGGCCGGGGCCTCGGCCGCGGGTCCAGATGGTCCCGACCGGCGGCGGAGGCGGCGGGACCGGCGCGGTCGGGGCATGCGCGGGACGATCGCGCCCGCCTACGTGCCGATCGCGCGTTCTCGCTCTCAGCGGTTCGACGGCAAGGTGCTCGACGCCGTCGAAGACCTCGAGGCGCACAGCGGGCGCGACCTCGCCGACCTTGAATTCGCAGTCGTCGACGTGCCCCCGGTCGGCGCGGGTGAGAACGAGGCGGAGTTCGGGCCCGACATGCTCGCCGACGGCGGCGTGCCGCTGTCGAGGATCCTGCCGTCCACCGGCACCGGCACGGACACGACCCCGCCGCGGATCGTGCTCTACCGCCGACCGCTCGAGGCGCGCGCCGAGACGGACGAGGACCTCGACGAGGTCATTCTCGAGGTCGTCGCCGAGCAGGTCGCGGCCGTGCTCGGAATCGACCGCGAGGACCTTGACCAGTCCTAATCAGGGAGCGGTTAACGGCCGGGCAGCGCCGCACCGCCTATCCATTGTGCCAAGTTGTAACAAAGGCATGTAAAAAGCTCTTTGAGACTCGGCGGATCACCGGAAATCCCGGTGTTTCCTCTACCTGGAAAAGTAGAGTTACCCCGCTGTAGTGCGATCCGGTCGCGGCATGAGAATGGCTCGGAGCGGTGCCGCGCTCATCACCCGTCGGAGAGATCATGTCGAGAACCGGACCGCTGGCTCTGATCATTTCCGCCAGCATGGGCGGGGGGCACGACGGCGCGGCCGCGGAGTTGAAGCGGCGTCTCGTCGATTCCGGGTGGACCGTCGACGTGCGCGACTTTCTGGACGCGATACCTGCGCGGCTCGGCCTCGCCCTGCGGTCGGGATACCGGACCCAGTTGAATTACGCGCCGTCGTCGTACGACCGGCTTTATCGGTTACTCGACCACAACGGCAAGGCGTTTCGTGCGGTGCGGCAGTCGACCTCGATCGCCGATGCGCGGCTACGGTCCTGGGCCGCCGGTGCCGACATCGCGATCTCCGTCTATCCGCTCGCGAGCCAGTGCCTCGGCCGGATGCGAGCGGCCGGGCGGATCGGCATTCCGGTGATCACCTACCTCACCGATCTTTCGGTCCACCCGATCTGGGTGTCACCGGGTGTGGACCTGCACGCGGCCCTGCACGAGGTCACGGCGGAACAGGTCCGCGCGATCGCTCCGAGCGCCAACGTCGAACTCTGCGCGCCACTTGTCCGGCCGGAATTCGGACCGGATCCGCTTCGCCGGGCCGCGCTCCGGGCGGCGTACGGCGTCCCGGCCGGCGAGCAGGTGGCGCTGGTGGTCGCCGGCGCCTGGGGTGTCGGCGCGGTCGAGCGCACCGTCGAGAAGCTGATCGCGACACCGGGCGTGCACCCGATGGTCGTGTGCGCTCGGAACGAGCGGCTGCTCGCCGGCCTGTCCGGTCGCCGCGACGTCACGGCGATCGCGTGGAGCGATGACATGCCCGGGCTGCTGGCGACGGCCGATCTGGTGGTGCAGAACGCCGGCGGGCTGACCAGCCTGGAGGCCTTCGCCACCGGCGTGCCGGTCCTGAGCGTCGGATGCCTACCGGGGCATGGCGAGGCCAACGCGGCCGCGATGACCGCCGCCGGCCTGGCGGCGCACGCCTGCGGCGTGGATCTCGACACCCTGCTGGTGGAGGTGCTGGGTAGCGAGTTGGCCTCGGCCCGAGCCCAGGGCCATGCTCGTTCCATGCTGCGCCAGCCGGACCTCGTCGAGCACGTCACGGCGCTGGCGGCGCTGGCGGCACCGCCGGCGCCACGGGTGCCGAAGCGGCTGACCAGCGTCGCGGCCGCATCGGGCGTCGCCGTCATCGTCGCGCTGAGCGGCCCGAGCGTCGCCGCCTTGGCGGACCGCGACTCGGGCGCCGATCTGCGGACCGACCTCGAGCGGACCAGCCTGCTCACCCACTTCCGGAACGTCGACTCGACCATCGACGCTCGGATGCGGGCCCCCCTCCCCCAGTATCGGCGGCTGCGATGACCCGCCTCGCCACCGCGATGGCGCACGCTCCCGTCGTGCTCGCCGGTGCGGGGCTGCTCGCGAGCGCCGGACACGCCGTACCGGCCGTGACCACCTGGCCGTGGCTGCGGCGTACCGTCTCGGCGTCCCTGCACGGCGAGCGCGACGGTACGACGGTGGCGGTCACCTTTGACGACGGCCCGCACCCGGAGGCGACCCCGCTGCTCCTGGACCTGCTGCGCGATCTCGACGTGCCCGCCACCTTCTTCGTCCTCGGCCAGAACGTCGCCCGGTGGCCCGACGTCGCGCGGCGGATCGCCGGCGAGGGGCACGAGGTGGCGGTGCACGGCTGGACGCACCGCAATCACCTGCGCCTCGCGCCGTCGACCGTCGTGGCCGAGGACCGGCGGACGGCCGCACTGGTCACCGACGTCTGCGGCGTCCGGCCGCGGCTGGCCCGGCCGCCGTACGGTGTCGTGACCGCAGGCGATCTGGCCGCCGCCCGCGCGATCGGCCTGCGGCTGCTGCTCTGGACCGCGTGGGGCCGCGACTGGGAGGAACGGGCGACGCCGGCCACGATCCTTGGCCGCCTGGACCCGGGACTCCGGGCCGGGTCGACGTTGCTGCTGCACGACAGCGACTGCACGTCCGCACCAAACTCGTGGCGCGCGACCCTGGCCGCGGTGCCGGAGGTGGTCCGCCGGGTGCGCGCGGCCGGAGGCGATCTCGTCACCGCGTCGACCCATCTGGCCGGCTGACGTCGACCGTGCCCGCCCGCCGCTCATGACGGTCATCTCCGTCCTCGCCGCTCTGGCGGCCGCGCTGTGCTTCGCCGGCACCAGCGTCGTGCAGCATGTCGTCGTGGCCGGGGTGCCCCAGCACCCGGCGCTGTCCTGGCCGTTCCTGCGGGCGCTGCTGCGCAAACCGTGGTGGCTCGCATCGCAGGCTCTGGATGTCGCCGGCGTGCTCCTGCAGGCGATCGCGCTGCGCTACGGGCCGGTGCTGCTGGTACAGCCGCTGATCGCGCTCGGTCTCGTCTTCGCCGTACCGCTGCGCGACGTGGTGGGCCGGCGCCTCCCGCGGCGCCGGCCCCTGCTCGCGGCGGCGGCCGCCTGTGCCGGCGTCGGCGTCCTCGTCGTGATGCTGGAACCGGCCCAAACGGGTCGGGTGCGCGGACCGTGGACGGCAGGGACGGCGTACGTCGTGGTGCTGGCCGCCGTGGTCGTCGGTGCCGGCGCGGCCCATCGCAAGCGCCGCGGCACCGGGCGATCGGCGATCCTGGCCGCGACCGGCGGCGCGATGCTCGGCGCCGCGGTGGTCGCGATGAAGCCGGTGGTGACCGCAGTCCCGCACATCGGCACGGTGCTCACCTCGTGGCCGGTCTATGCGATGGTGCCGTGCGCGCTCGCCGGCGTCATGCTCAGCCAGTCGGCGTTGCAGACCTCGTCGCTCACGCTGCCGTTGACCCTGCAAACCCTGGTCGAGCCGATCGTGGCCGCGCTCGGCGGCGTCTTGCTGCTCGGCGAGCGGATCGGGGCCGGAACCGGCCGCGCCGTCGCGGCCGGAATCGCCCTCGCCGTCGCCGCTGCGGCCATCGTGGCGCTGGCGCGGTGGCACGCGGTCGACGACGCGCGAGCGTCGGGTGCACGAACCGGCCGGCCGGGCCGGCTGATCGACCGGACTGATCAACCAGAGACTGGATCGGGTCACAATCAGAGACTGGGATCGGGCTAGATCACGCGGCGCTTGAACCGCCGCCGCTCACGCTCGGACAGACCGCCCCAGATGCCGAACCGCTCGTCGTGGGCCAGCGCGTACTCCAGGCACTCGGACCGCACCTCGCAGCCGGTGCAGATCTTCTTGGCCTCGCGGGTGGAGCCGCCCTTCTCGGGGAAGAACGCCTCGGGATCGGTCTGAGCGCACAGCGCGCGCTCCTGCCACTCCTGCTCGGCCTCCTCGTCCAGCAGCGTCAGCGCGGCGCGCACCTCGTCGGCGTCGTCGAGGGACGACGTACCGCACGCTCGGCCAGCTGATACGGCCGACTCGCCCGCCGCCGGAGCCCCGCCCGTGAACTCCGGGCCGCCCAGGGACTCCACACGTACTCCGTTCAGCATCGACAGTCTCATCGCGGGCTCACCCATCGCGATGCCCTTCCTTGTCTTAGCGATGCCCGGTATGCGAAGCCGCATCCGGGTCGAACTGTGCTCGGTCGCAGCGTGCGATCAGCTGCCGCGTCGTGTCCGAGCGCTCGGCCGTCGTGGCCGGCTCAGCTCGCGTAGCGATCGCGGCGAATAACATGAGTGTGATTACACCCGTGTCGCTCCCCTTACGTCAAGCTCGGATCTGCTATTACCACGGGTGATCGGCCTTCGTGACCCGGGAACCGGCCGCAGCGGTCCCGGCGTGATCTGGTGACGCCGCGTCGGGGAGGATAACCGGTGTGGAGGCGCCCCGAGCCGGTGCGAGCGAGACCGGCGACAGCAGCAGCACGGACCGCACCAGGCCGGACCGGGACCATCCCGACCGGAACGGCCCGCGGATCGTG
Organism: Mycobacteriales bacterium; assembly: GCA_038253135.1. Lineage (GTDB taxonomy): Bacteria > Actinomycetota > Actinomycetes > Mycobacteriales > QHCD01 > JBBSHJ01. The sequence continues at coordinate 15,134 of JBBSHJ010000068.1, forward strand.
TGCCTCGCCGGCGGCGTCGGCGGGGCGCGGTTCCTGACCGGCCTGCGCGACCTGCTGCGGCGTACCGACCCCGACGCCACGCTCACCGCAATCGTCAACACCGGTGACGACATCACCCTGCACGGGCTGCGCATCTGCCCCGATCTCGACACCGTCATGTACACCTTGGGCGCGGGCATCGACACCGAGCGCGGATGGGGCCGATCCGGCGAGACCTGGCGGGTCAGGGACGAGCTGGCGGCGTACGGCGCCGGGCCGGCGTGGTTCGGTCTGGGCGATCAGGACCTCGCCACACACCTGGTCCGGACCGAGATGCTCGACAGCGGCTACCCGCTCTCCGCCGTCACCGAGGCGCTCTGCGCGCGGTGGGATCCCGGGGTTCGGCTGCTGCCGATGACGGACGCGCGCGCCGAGACCCACGTCGTGATCTCCGACGCCGGCGGCCGGCGTGCGGTGCATTTCCAGGAGTGGTGGATCCGGCTGCACGCGGAGGTGCCGGCCGAGGAGTTCGTGCAGGTCGGGATCGAGTCGGCGCAGCCGGCGCCGGGGGTCTTGGAGGCCCTCGCGGCGGCCGACGTCGTGATCTTCGCGCCGAGCAACCCGGTGGTGAGCGTCGGTACGATCCTCGGCGTGCCCGGCCTGCGCGAGGCGCTGCGCGCGACACGCGGCGGGGTCGTCGGGCTCTCCCCGATCGTCGGCGGCGCGCCGCTGCGGGGCATGGCCGACGCCTGCCTGACCGCGATCGGTGTCGAGACCAGCGCCCAGGGTGTCGGCCGGCACTACGCCTCGCGCAGCGGCGCTGACAGCGGCGGCGGCGTGCTCGACGCGTGGCTGGTCGACACCGTCGACGCGGGCTCGACCGTGCCCGGAGCGCGGGTACACGCCGTACCGCTGCTGATGCACGATGCGGCCGCGACCCAGGCGATGGCCGCGGCGGCACTCCGGGCCGCGGCGGAAGCGCAGTGAGCGAGCTCGCCATCCTGCCGGTGGAGGGCCTGCCGGAGTTCCGGCCGGGCGACGATCTCGCCGGCGCGATCGCCGGTGCCGCGCCGTGGTTGCGCGACGGCGACGTTCTCGCGGTGACGTCGAAGGTCGTCTCCAAGGTCGAGGGGCGGCTGGTGCCGGCTCCCGGCGGCACCGAGGAGCGCGAGCGGGTGCGGCAACGAGCGATCGACGAGGAGACCAGGCGAGTCGTGGCGGCCCGCGGCGGGCTCCGGATCGCCGAGACGCGGCACGGCTTCGTGATGGCGGCCGCGGGCGTGGACGCCTCGAATGTCAGGACCGACGAGATCGCGCTGCTGCCGATCGACGCCGACGCCTCGGCGCGGGCGCTGCGGGCCCGGCTGCGGCAGCTGCTCGGGGTGTCGGTGGCGGTCGTCGTCACAGACACGACGGGTCGCCCGTGGCGGCTCGGCCTGGTCGACATGGCGGTCGGCGCCGCGGGAATCGGCGCGCTGGCCGACGTACGCGGCGAGACCGACCAGCACGGAAACACCCTGCAGATAACGGAAATCGCCGTCGCGGACGAAATCGCGGCCGCGGCCGACCTCGTGAAGGGCAAGCTCGGTGGGGTGCCGGTCGCCGTCGTCCGGGGTCTGCATCCGGTCGACGATCGGCGCGGGGTGCGTGCGCTCATCCGCGATTCGGACGGCGACCTTTTCCGGCTGGGTACGGCGGAGGCGATCGCCCTGGGGCGGCGCGACGCGGGCGGCGCCCCGGCCGGCCCGCTGCACGCCGCTATCACCGAGACCGTGCGGACCTACCCGGGCGACCTGCCGTCCGGGCAGGACGCGGTGCGGCAGGCGTTCCTGACGCTGCTGGATGCCCGGCCGGACGCGGCGTGGCGCTCCTGCGTGCCGGGGCACATCACGACCGGGGTGATGGTGGTCGATCCGTCCCGCGCGGCGGTGCTGCTGACCCTGCATCCGCGGATCGGGCAGTGGGTGGAGGTCGGCGGACACTGCGAGCCGGGGGACGCCACGCTGGCCGACGCCGCCCGGCGCGAAGCCGTCGAGGAGAGCGGCATCACGGGCCTCCGGCTCGATCCGCTGCCGCTATGGCTCGACATCCACCCGATCGTCTGCTCGCTCGGGGTGCCGACGCGCCACTTCAACGCGTGCTACCTGGCGATCGCGGGCGGCGCCGACCCGGTGCGCAGCGACGAGTCGCTAGACCTCGCCTGGTTTCCCTACGACCGCTTGCCGGCCAACGTCGTACCGGATCTGCCGCACCTGGTCTCCCTGGCGCGGGATCGGCTGGCGACGCGCCCAAGGCGTGGCCACGGTGGCCGCGAGCCGCGCGGCGCGGCCGACCACCCCGTTTCGTCGCCGCCGACGTGATGCGTTCTGACCTGCGCCGGTGACACGCTGTCGATCGACAACAGCGGCCGGATCGCGCGGTAGCGAACTGCCCGTGCGCACCAACACGCTTGGGGCGATCAGCTACGGGCTCGTGATGAGCGAGAACAGCTGATCAGCACCTGCGCCGACGATCAGGCAGCCGGAAGGCCAGGCTCCACCATGGTCAGCCGCCGCGCCGCTCGATCGCATCGAGGTCGCGGTTGGCGTACGACGTGTGCTCCCACTCCTCCTCGAAATAGTTCTGCAGCGCGGAGCGCACGGTGCCGTCCCCGCACCGCCGCTCCACTTCGGGCTCGGAGAGCCCGGCAATCACGTCTGCGATCAGCGCGAGCTTCTCCTCTCGGATC
>JBBSHJ010000069.1:0-17634 GCA_038253135.1 Mycobacteriales bacterium
CCGCCCACGTCAGCCCCACCCTGGGCTCCTTGGGCGGAGGATTGATCGTGTTGGTCTGGCTGTATCTGATGACCCTGAGCCTGTTCCTCGGCGCTGAACTCAACGCCATCCGCCTGCCCCGGCCAGCACGCGGCGACAACTCCACCCGGCCGCGGCCCTGAGCTTTGAGACGTTAGGGCCCGGGCGTGGGCGGGAAAGCCCCGGTTAGGAGTCGGGTGTACGACGGCGGCGTAGGAGCCGATCGCGATCAAGCGCTCGCCGGAGATGGGGCCGGTGGTCAGGGTCAGCGCGACGAGCTGGCCGGTGTCCGGGTCGAAGTCGACGTCGGCCGCCGGTCCGAGGTCTTTCCCGGCCGTATTCAGGACTCGTTTGCCGATCAGCCGCTGATCTTTGCCGGACAGCGCGGCGACAGCGTGATTGGCGTCGATGATCACCTCGGCGCCCGGGACGGTGACCGCGTCGGCACCGAAGGTCGTGATCCGCGTCCACAGCAGGGTGTCCCCTGTCCTAGCCGCGCTGCCAAAGGCCTTCGCCGACACTTACGGTGCCAAGTTCCCCAAGGCCGTAGCCAAGATCATCGAGCGCAGCAGCGGGCCGATGAGCATCGAGCAGGCCGTCGACTACGGCCTGCGGATGCACAAGAAGGATTCGAAGTGCGACTACACCCAGGTCGGGTTCATCCCTGGCGGGGTCAGGGATTCTGGGCGACCTGGTGCCTGATGTACGGCGCGAAGTTTCTTCGACAACGCCACGTGCAAGATGGCATTGACGGCGCCTAGGATGGTCGACGTCTTCACGCTTTTCCAGATCTGGGACAAGAAGTTCGACTTCAGCAAGGTCGATGCCTTCAACGCGACCTACCAGCCGCCCGGCTCGCCGCCGCAGCAGGGCACCTTGTACACCGGTCGGCTGGCCATGTCGGTCGACGAGAATTTCGCGCTGCCCGGGCTCAAGCAGTACCCGCCGAAGCTGCCCTACGGCACGACCTACCTGCCAGTCGTGAAGAAGGGCGATCCACCGTTCACGTGGGGCGGCGGCCTCGCGATGGTCATGCCCAAGGGGGCCGGCCAACGCCGAGGGCGGCTGGAAATTCATCAGGTACATGACCGGCCCGGAGGGGCAGAAAACCTACAGTGAGATGGCAGCCACCTGCCGACCTACATGAGCCTGCTGGAGGACAAGAAGGTCATCGCCGGGCAGGAGTTCTTCGCCGAGATCCTCAAATGCTCCACGTCGCGGCCGCCGCTGTCGGTCAATGCGCAGCTGCCCAGCGGGCACCGGGCACGTTCACGCAGCCGGGTGTGCTCGGGACCGTGGCACAGGTAGTACGCCAAGTCGGTGGGGTCGGTCAGATTGCGCCGAACCAGCAGCCAATAGCTCTCGGCGTCCTGCAGGGGCCGCATCGCTGCTCTGGCCCGAGTGATAGATCCGCGGGCCCTTGGCGCCGGCACCGGCGGAGATCTTCTTCCATGCCTGCGCCGGCAGCATCGTTGCCAAGGCGTCCGCGCGCAACTCGACGACCTTGCCCTCGACGTTGGCGATCACCCCCGCTGGTTGACCGGAACCGCCAGCACATAAGGCATCTGGTGATCTTCGAGCATCATCCGGAGCTTGGCGTGCTGGCCATAGACCTCATCGCCGGTGACCCATCCCGCCGGCACACCCGCGTCCAGCGCACGCGCGATCATGTCCATCGCCTGCTCGGGCTTGGTCGCGAACTCCACGCCGTCCGCGACCCGCGCCTCGGCGCGACGGGCCTGGTCCTCGGCCCAGACCTGGGGAAGGTGGAGCTCGCGGTCCACAAACGTGCGCCCGGCTGCGGTGGCGTAGCCCAGAAAGACACCGATCTGGCAGTTCTCGATGCGGCCCGCGGTCCCGGCGTACTGTCGGGCGACCCCGGCGGACTTCGTGCCCTTCTTCAAAATCCGGTCTCGTCGATTTATGCCGACCTCGGCATAGGTGGATTTTATGCCGACCTCGGGATTAGCCCGCCTGCCGACCGCGCGGATGCTGGAGCGGCTGCTGTGGTGGGCTTTCCTCGAGTGCTGGCTGCGATGACGTCGGCATAGTTCCACGTCTCGGCTGATGCTTTCCCATCGAGGAGCACGTTGCTCCGGGATGGAGGCAGGTCATGACAGGTCGGCAGAGAAGGGATTGCGTGTTAGCGCCATTCGTGGATGGCTACCGGCACCAGCTCGCATAGCTCGGCTACACGTCTGGAACGGTTTGCAACCAGTCGGCGCGGTCGGGCGACTGGGCCGTGGATGGCGGCACGCGGCTTGGCGGTAGACGAGCTGGGTTGTGCGGAGATCGAAGAGTTCGTCGCTGAGCGCCGACGTGGCCGCGGCCGGCAGGTCATCTTTCGACAGGGCTTGATGTTGTTCCGCCAGCACCTCGTCGAGGTTGGCGCGATAGCGCCGGACGTGCCCACGGTGCAGCGTCGCGGTCTTCTTCGGCTCGCTCAACCGGGCGATGCTGGGGCCTTGCTGCCCAACCCGGGGCGGGCCAGCACCTTGAGCCTGTTCATCGGTACGTCGTCGACCTCGACCCGGCAAACACCCAGCGCCGCGATCTGCTCGGCGCGCTGCAATGCCTTGACCATTTCCGGTCCCGAGCTGCGCCGCGGCGATTGCCGCAGCCGTTCCAGCGCCGAGATTCGTGTCCCGTCCGGCACCTGCAACAGCTCGGCCAACCGGCGCGGCAGCCGAGGGTCGGCGCGCCTCGCGGCCGCAGCCAGCGTCTCGTAGAGCCGGGCCTCGGCCGCATCCCGTGCGCTGGCCACTCGCCGGGCCAGCACCGTGACACCCGGCAGCAGCACCCGGTGACGACGCGACCAGCGCACCGCGTGCTCGAACAACGCCACCGGGCCCTCGGTATGCGTCCACGCCCGACCGTCCAGGAACCGGGGGCGTCTGCGTCCGGGCGACGTACTTCTTCACACACGACGCGTCCGCGATCCCCAGCTGGTTAGCCACAAACTCCACCACCGACCACTGCACATCCAGCGGATCCTCCAGGAAGCGGCCCACCGCCCGGACCGTGCCCAGCCGCACTGCAAACACCAACCGGTGCGAATCCGATCGACGCTGCGCGACCAGATCCCGGTCAGCGTCGTCGAGATAGAAGAACCGCTCCACCTCGGTTGCCGATGGGTCGCCGGTGAAGGCGCCATAGGCAGCAGCCAGCTCGTCGCTGAGGAACTCGACCGGCATGAATCACGACCGTAGCCGCGACGCGCGCTGCGTCCCAAGAAATCACCACGAGGGAGAACTCGACCAAGATCGTTCTCAGCGCTAATGGCTGTTCCGTTGTTCCTCAACCCCGGATGAAAGCCCCGGTCAGCGGAGGCGGTGCGGCGCCCATCCGTCTCGGCCGATGGTTGGTTCACGTGCCCTGGTTCCCATCCGATCGCTGCCGCGTCCGGATGGCGGGGTGGGCATCGCACGGTTATCCTCGCGTGCCGCGCTGGCTTTATTGGCAGGCTGAACCGAGCGTCGACAAGCGGCCAAGTCCGGCCGCACATTAGCGGCGAGACCGGAGCTCAACCGGGGCGTGAATCTCGGTGGGCTGACCGGCCTCTGCAAGTCGGCTGCACAACCGTGAGGCCGGCTCCGCGGCTCAACCTACGTGCGGTGTGAGGACGCCAGCGAGGCGTAGGCGATGGTGTTGTTCTCATAGTGACCACTGGTCGGGTTGAAGGTGCCGCCGCAGGTGATGAGCCGCAGGCCGGCGTGGTCGATATTCCCGTAGACCGCCATGGTCGGGAACTTGTCCTTGGGATAGGCGACAACCCCGTCGATCCGGAATACCGCGACCCTTCCGTCGGCTCGAGCGACGTTGACCGTATCGCCCGGGCGGAGTTTCCCGAGGTTGTAGAACACTCCCGGGCCGTATTTCTTGGAGTCGACGTGGCCAAGAAGCACCGACGGTCCGAGCTGGCCCGGCGACGGCGACCCGGTGTACCAGCCGGCCGGCGAATGCGGGTCCGACAGAGGCGGCACGGCGATCGAGCCGTCGGCCAGCCGGCCGAGCTTCATGATGCGCGAGGTGACGCCGATCTTCGGAATCGACAGCTGCGTCGGTACGGCGCCGGCGAGCACCGGACCGTTGATGGGCACGATCGGGCCGATCACCGGATGGGTCGCGGTCGGGCGGGACGCCGACGGAGACCGATGCGGTGAGGACACGGTCCCCGTGGCGCGCGGGCTCATCGGGCGCGACGATCGCGATGGGGTCGGAGGGCCAGAGGAGTCGGGGCGAGTAGGGGGGTGGGTCGACTCGAGCAGCGTGCCGGCCGCCGACCGCGGTGGCTGCGGCGCCGACTTCTGAGCCTGTAACGCGACCACCAGCAGGGTCACGCCAACGATCACCAGCACGATCGCGACCGTGGTGGCAAGCACCCTTCGTCGACTGTCGAGCAACGCCACGCGCATGAACGCACCTTTCGCTTCAGGCAAACTCTATGGCTGCAGCTGCAGCGGCCGGACTCGCAGCGGCCGCACGACCGAGCATCGCCTCCGTCGGCCGGCAACCGGGCTTCGAGGGACTCAGGGTCATCCGCGTTCAGGCGGGGACCCGGCCGATGATCACCGCACTGGCTGGTTCTTCATGGCAGGTTCGCATCGAGCGGGCTCACGGTTCACCCGGCGCCGGACGTCCCGCGGCGCGCGCGTCGCGGCGACGTCGCCGCGCAGGTTGCCGGTCCGGCTGGGGCCCGATTGTGGATGGTGCGGACGGCGGCGAGGATGGCGGCATGCCTGCTCACCGTCGTCCCTCCCGCCGGTTCGCGTGGACCGCGGCCGCACTCAGCACCGGCGGCATGGCTGTCGCCGCCGGCTATCTGGGGCTGGTGACCGGCGCCGTACCGATCGATCTCGGGATCGGGCGGCGAGTGCGGCCCCTCGGGCCCTTTGGGATCGACATCGACGCCGGCCGGGAGCAGGTCTTCGACCTGCTGGCCGCGCCGTACTCGCGCCGCCCGACCCGGGCGATGGCGGAGAAGGTTCGCGTCCTCGCCCGCGGCAGCGACTTGGTGTGGGGGCAGGTGGTCGCGACCAGGTGGGAGCGCACCGTCCGCGACGCGCTCACCACCGTGCGGGCCGAAGCCGAGCGGCGCGCTCGAGCCGGTCACCCTTGACGGTCAGCGCGTCAACCGGTGTGTACGCCGTACCGTGCCGCGCCGCTCACCGCCGTACCCGCTGCGGCGTGCGCGCCTCGGCCGCGCGCAACATCGTTGGTTCGTCGTCGTCGATTCTCAGGTGCAGCACGACCCGGCCGTGGACGCGGATCTCGCATTCGACGACGAGCCCGATCGCGCCCGCGGCGCGCCGGATGGCCGACGTCCCGCTGCGGGCCCAGGGGAATCGGGCGCTGACGTCTCGCCCGGCCTGCAGGTAGACCGGCGAGCTGTCGTCGATGTCGCGCGGGTCGGCCTCCACGATGATCCGCCCGCCCCGATGGATCAGGGTGCGGCACCGAGCCAGCAGCGCGATCGGATCACCCCCGATGCCGATGTTGCCGTCCAGGAGAATGACCGTGTGCCAGCGGCCCTCGCCGGGCAGGCGGTCGAAAACGGATCGGCACAGCGCCGCGGCGCCGCGGTCGGAGGCGTGTCGCACCGCCTGGGGATGGACGTCGACGCCGAGCGCCGCGACGCCGCGCGCGGTGAGCCCGGCCGCGATCCGGCCGGGGCCGCATCCCACGTCCAGCGTCGGTCCGTCACACGCACGGATCACCATCTGATCCACGGGATCCGGCCTGGCCCGCCAGCGCCCGACCGGCAGCGGCGAGCGCCGTCCCGCCTGGTCGATCATCCAGAGCTGCGAGGAGCCGTCGGCAAGCGCGCGACCGTACGGGTCGGCGGCGTACGCCGTCATGACTCCGCACTCTTCACGCCGTCAAGGGGGCCGTCCAAGGCGCCGTCCACGCGGCTGTCCGGGCGCAGGCGCCGCCATTCCCGGGACGAGGCCTGATCGGGATGGGCGTCGGCGACGGCATCGGCATCGGCGGCCGTGTCGATGTCCCGCAGCCGGCGGAGCTCGCGGGTACGCAGCCCGGCCCGCCGCAGCCGGCGCAGCGTGAGCGCTCCGGTCCGTGACGTCGACATCGGAACTCCGAGCAGGGGCGTGCCGTCGGGCCGGGCCATGGCGAGGGACCAGAAGCCACCGTCCCAGCTCGGTCCCAGGTAGCAATCGGTCGCCTCCCATGCGTCGGGCGCGAAGACGGCGCGCACGTCGGCGAAGCTCAGCGTTGGCGTGTCCATCCCGATCAGCAGGGTCTCGGCGGCTGCGCGGGTCAAAGCCGCGGCCAGGCGCTCGTCCAACCCGCCGCCGGGCTGCGGCCAGATCTCCCAGCCGTCATCGAGTCCTCGTACCGCTTCGGCGGGGCCGTCGAGGTAGAGCACCCGCCGCGTGGCCGGCCATGAGGTGACCTGTGCCAGGGTCTCCTCGAGGAACACCGCCGCCAATCGGGCCGCGTCGTGCGGGCGCAGCGGCGGGCACAGCCGCGTCTTGACCTGTCCGGCCACCGGGGCCTTTGCCGTGACGATGACGGTGTCGATCACGACTCCGCCAGCTGCGCCTGCATGTCGCGGACGGCCTGCATGGTGCCACGAAGGGTGCCCGTGACCTTGGATCGTCCGATCCGCGGCAGGTAGCGGACATCGACCTCGCCGATCCGCCAGCCGGCGCGATGGGCGGACAGGATCATTTCCAGCGGATAACCCGAGCGCCGGTCGGTCAGCTCGAGTTCGAGCAGGCGGGTGCGGTTGGCGGCGCGCATCGGCCCGATGTCGTGCAGCGGCACACCGCTGCGCCGGCGCAGGTACGCCGTCAATGCGGCGTTCGCGAGCCGCCCGTGTACCGGCCAGCTCCGTGCTGAGACCGGGCGGCGACGTCCCAGCTGGAGGTCGACCTGCCCAGCTCGGACGGCGTCGGCGACCCGGGGCAGCTCGGCGAGATCGAGCGAGCCGTCGGCGTCGCAGAAACACACGACGTCAGCCGTGGCCGTGACCAGCCCGGCATGGGCGGCGGCGCCGAAACCACGGCGCGGCTCGGGCACGACCAGAGCTCCATGCGCGGCAGCAACGTCCGCCGAATGGTCGGTCGAGGCATTGTCAACAACAATCGCGCGGTATCCGGGCGGCAGCCGGGCAAGGACGGACGGTAGCGCAGCCGCCTCGTCCAGGCACGGCAGAATGACGTCCACCGACGCTCCGTTTTGCGAAGAGGCCATGTTTCGCAGGCTAGACAAGGTGCGCTCGGATAGTTCTTACGGTCGACGAACGTCTCCATGATCCCCGCCGCAAATCCCCCTGGGTGAGGCAATGACTGAGCGTCATTGTATTGTTCGGATGTACGTCAGGCCCGGTCGAGTGCCGTTCGCGCCGCTCGCGAAATGTCCACTCGGGGTGATGGGGCGGCCCGCCGTGCCGGGTGCCCACTTAATCCCGTAAGGGCGCGGACGAGAATTCCCGCACACCATCGAGGAAGTCGACGATGGGCCGGTAATGCAGCTCGTCCATTGCCCGCTGGGACGATGCTGTGATGTGCCGGACGTCCCCGAGCCGATACTCCCCCGTGACGATCGGCGCCGGTCCGTCGCACGACTCCCCGAGCGCGTTGGCCATCTCACCGATCGTGTGCACCGTTCCCGACCCTACGTTGAAGGCGCGCACGCCCGCGGTGCGCCCTGTCCAGTCGATCGCGCGCAGATTGGCGGCCGCGACATCGCGGACGTGAACGAAATCCCGTCGCTGCTTGCCGTCCTCGAAGACCCGCGGCGCCTCGCCTCGTTCGAAGGCGGACCGGAAGATGCTGGCGACGCCGGCGTAGGGCGTGTCCCGGGGCATGTGTGGGCCGTAGACATTGTGATAGCGCATGGCCGCGACCGAGCCGGCGCAGCCGCGCGCCCACGCCGCGGCGAGGTGCTCCTGGGCGAGCTTGGTCGTGGCGTAGACGTTGCGGGGATCGGTCGTTGCGTCCTCGGTGATCGGCTCGGGCGTCAGCGGTGCCCCGCACTGCGGGCACGGGGGCTCGTACCGGCCGGCATCCAACGCCGTAGGGAAGCGGGTTCCCGGCCGCACGGTGCCATGGCGGGCGCAGCGGTAGCCGCCCTCGCCGTAGACCACCATCGACGATGCGAGCACCAGCCGCCGTACACCCGCGCTCGCCATGGCCGCCAGCAGCGTCGCCGTGCCGGTCACGTTGACCGACGTGTAGTCGGGGGCATCGCTCATGTCGACGCCCAGGCCGACCTTGGCGGCCTGGTGGCAGACCACGTCGACATCCCTGAGCGCGTCGGCCAGGGCGGCGCCGTCGCGTACATCGCCGACACGGCAGGCGGTGACCCGATCCCGGTGCGGGAATTCACCGCTTGCATGCAGATCGGGTGCGAGGGAGTCGTACGCCGTCACCGCATCGCCGTCGGCGAGCAGGGCCTCGACGACGTGCCGGCCGATGAAGCCGGCGGCGCCGGTCACGAGCACACGCGTCATCGTCGCTCTCAACCGCCGGCGAACGGCGGCAGCACGTCGAGGCACGACCCGGCGGCGACCCGGAGAGCGGGCGAGCGGACGGCGACACCATCGAGCAACAACGAGCAGCGCGGCAACACCCTCGCCAGCGCGGGGGCGTCGCCGAAGGTGGCGAGCACCTCGGCCACCGTCGCGCCGGGCTCGAGATCCACGTCCCGCTCGGCCACTCCGGCCGCATCCCTGGCGCCGGCGTAGAACCGCACCGTGCACCTGCCGGCCACGCCGCTCACCCGCCGATCGCGCTCATCGGCCGCTCGGGCGGCCGGAAATCCGGCGCGCCGATGCGGTGCCCGGCGGGCTTCGCCCACATCGCCGCCTGCCACGCCGCGGCCAGGACGGCGTCGGTGGCGCCGGCCCGCATCGGTGTGCGCAGGTCGGTCTCGACATGATCGAACAGGCAGGAGCGGACCATTCCGTCGGAGGTGAGCCGGGTCCGCTCGCAGTCGCGGCAGAACGGTCGGGTCACCGAGGCGATCACCCCGACGCGGTCGGGCCCGCCGTCGACCCGCCAGCGCTCGGCCGGAGCCTTGTCCCGGCCGGCTTCATCCGGGGTCAACGTGACGTGCCGGCCCAGCTCGGCGAGGATGTCGGCCGCGGTGACGACCCGCTCGACCGACCCGGCCGCGAACGGCATTCCCTCGATGAAGCGCAGCTCGGCGCCGACGCTGCGAGCGAAATCGAGCAGCGCCGGCGCCTCGGCCAGGGTCTCGGGCAACGCGACCGCGTTGATCTTCACCCGTCCGGGCCACAGCGCGACGGCCGCGCGGATCGCGGCAAGCACGTCGCTGAGCCGGTCCCGGCGGGCCAGCGTCGCGAAGGTCGTCGGGTCCAGCGTGTCCAGCGAGACGGTGACCCGGTCGAGGCCGGCCCGGGCCAACTCGTGCGCCCGCCCGGCGAGGCCGACCCCGTTGGTCGTCAGGGCCAGCTCCGGCCGCGGGGTCAGATCGGCCAGGCGTTCCACGATGGCGGCCAGGTCCCGGCGGACCAGCGGCTCCCCGCCGGTCACCCTGATCCGGCTGACACCGAGATCGCCCACGGCGATGCCGGCCAGCCGCACCATCTCATCCGCGGTCAGCAGCTCGGGGCGGGGGATCAACGGCACGCCCTCGGCCGGCATGCAGTAGTGGCAGCGCAGCGAGCACCGGTCCGTGACCGACAACCGCAGATCGCGAGCGATCCGTCCGTAGGTATCGAGCAGCTCCATCGCCCTCACCCTGCCACGCGCCGGTATCGGCAATGATTACCGGGTGATGACGGATCACGCCGGCCCTGACCGAGACGGCGGGCCGGACGTAGCGTCGAGCCCCATGAAGCATCGGCTCGCGCGGCTCCTGCTCGTGCCAGCGGTATTCGGGCTCGTCCCGGCATGCGGCCGGCACGGTGGCACCACCGTGCACGTCTTCGCGGCCGCCTCGTTGCAGCAATCATTCGACACCCTCGCCAGGAGTTTCGAGCACGCGCACCCCGCCGTGCACCTCGACCTCAACTACGGCGGCTCCTCGACGCTGGCCCAGCAGATCCTGGCCGGAGCGGACGCCGACGTCTTCGCCTCGGCCGATCAGCGCACCATGGCCCTGGTGAACAGCCACTTCGACGGCACACCGGAAGTCTTCGCGACCAATACCCTGGAAATCGCCGTCCGCAGGGGCAACCCGCGGCACATCGCGCGACTCGCCGATCTGAGGTCAGCCCAGACCGCCGTCTGTGCCGCGCCCGTGCCCTGCGGGGCGGCGACCCGCCAGCTCGAGCGGGCCAGTGGTGTCCATCTGGACCCGACCACCGAGGAAGACAACGTCACCGCCGTCATCACGCAGGTGAGCACCGGTCAGGTCGACGCGGGCATCGTCTACGTCACCGACGTCCGCGCGCAGGCCAAGCACATCACCGGCGTACCCGTGCCGCAGGCCAGGCGCATCGTGAACCGGTATCCCATCGTCCCGCTCCGGGGCTCGAAGCATCGGGGTCAGGCCGCCGGATTCACCGATTTCATTCGGTCCGCCGCCGCGCAAGCGGTCCTGCGAAAGGCCGGCTTCGGTGCGCCCTGAGGAGCGCGACCCCCCGGTCTCCGGTACGACGCCGGCCTGGCTCCTCGTGCTCGCCGCCGCGGGCCTCGCGTTCCTGGTATTGCCGCTCGTCGCGCTCGCTCTGCACGCCCGATGGTCCGTCCTGACGAGTCAGCTCTCGGATTCCGCGGCCCGCCAGGCGTTATCGCTCTCGCTCCGGACCGCGACCGCGGCAACGGCGTGCTGTCTCCTCGCGGGAGTGCCGCTGGCGGTCGTGCTCGCCCGCGGCCGTAGCCGTTTTCGCCCATTGCTCAAGGGTTTGGTGACACTCCCGCTGGTCATGCCACCCGTCGTATCCGGGTTGTGCCTGCTCTTTCTCTTCGGCCGGCTCGGCCTGCTCGGGCGGCCGCTCGCGCATTGGGGTGTGACCATCGGATTCACCCAGGCGGCCGTCATCCTGGCGCAAACCTTCGTATCACTCCCCTTTCTCACGCTGTCCGTCGAGAGCGCGCTGCGAGCCGTCGACCGCCGCTATGAGGCCACCGCGGCCGGCCTCGGCGCCAGCCCCACCCGCGTCTTCTGGACCGTGACCGTGCCGATGGTGCGCCCGGCCATCGTGAGTGGGGCGGCGGTCGCGTTTGCCCGCTCGCTCGGCGAGTACGGCGCCACCGTCACCTTCGCGGGCAGCGCACCCGGCGTCACCCGGACGTTGCCGTCCCAGATCTACCTGGCCATCACGTCGACCGGAGCAGACTCCGCCGTCGGCATGTCCTTGATCCTGGTCGCCGTCGCCCTCGGGATGCTGGTCCTGGTCTGGCGGTCCGGATCGTGAGCCTGCACGCGTCCTTCGCCGCGCACCGGGACCGCTTCCGGCTGCGGGTCGATCTCGACCTCGCCCCGGGTGAGGTCGTCGTGATCGCCGGACCCAACGGCGCCGGCAAGTCGACGCTGCTGGCGGCCATCGCGGGTCAGGTCCGGATCGACTCCGGCGAGATCGTCCTGGATGACCGGCTGCTGGCGCGGGGTCGCGGACTGCACGTGCCGGCGCACCGTCGCGGGATCGCCATGCTCGCGCAGAGCCCGACGCTGTTCGGGCATCTCGACGTGCGGGACAACGTCGGCTACGGGCTCCGCGCGGGCGGCGTACGACGGCGCGCCGCTCGGCTACGCGCGCAGACGCTGCTGGCCGCCGCCGGTCTGGACCACCTGGCCCGGCGGCGGCCGGACCGGCTCTCCGGAGGGCAGGCGGCGCGGGTGGCCCTGCTGCGCGCGCTCATCGTCGATCCCGCTCTGCTGCTCCTGGACGAACCCTTCGCCGCGCTCGATGCCGCCACGGTCCTGGACGTTCGTACCGCACTGACCCAGAGCATGCGGACCGAGACCACGCGGCGGCCGCACCGCGCCAGCCTGATCGTCAGCCACGACCCGGCCGACGCGCTCCTGCTGGGTGACCGGCTCGTCCTGATCGAGGGCGGTCGGATCACCCACCAGGGATCGCCCACCGCCGTGCTGGCGGCGCCGCGGTCCGAGTTCGGACATCGTTATGCCGCCGGTGCCTTCATTCCCGGCTGAGTCACCAATGCCCCACGATGACGGTTTGTACGACGATCGCGACGCCGATCTGGGCGCCGAGCCAGCCGCCGGGCCGCCGCCCGATCAGCCCGGCGGCGGCCACGGCCAGCCAGGGATAGAACGGCAGCCAGATGCGTTCGACCTCGCCCCGGGCCAGACCGGACACCGCGGCCAGTGCGACCGCGGTGGCGGCGGCGCCGACGATCCAGCCGAGCGGGCGGCGGATGCGGGTGGCACCCGCGATCACCGCGGGGCCGAGCGCGATCACCGCCACGGCCGCGTCGGCGAGGACAAAATAGCCGTACGGCCGCGCGCCGGCGCGCCCGTCGTGCACCCGTTGCTCGGTGACCCGCAGCCCGTGCCACCACCAGAAGCCGCCCCACGCGAACCCCGCCACCACCAGCGCCACCGGCAGCGCGGCGACGACCAGCGGCCAGAACCGCCGCTGCACCAGGACGACCGCAACCGCCACCGGTGCGATCAACACCAGCCCGTAGGAGAGCAGCAACGCCCATCCGAGCAACAGCCCGCCGGCGAGCGCCGGGATGGCGCCGCGCCACCCGCGGTGGTTGCCGGCGATCGCGAGCAGCGCCACCCCCCACCCGGCGATGCCGGCAAAATACGCGTCCGGCGACACCGCGATCCACACGGCGATAGGGAGCAGGCACAGGTACGGCGCCAGCGCCCGCGCCGGTCCATCACCGGCGAGCACCCGCACGCTCACCAGGACCGCCGGCACCGCGGCCGCTCCCCCGGCGATGCACAGCGCCGCCGCGAATCCCGGCGCTCCGAGGCCGACCCGGTCCAGCGCCCAGAAGGAGAGCAGAGCGCCGGGCGGGTGACCGCCGACGTGCGTCGCCCATTGGCCGGGAGCGCCGACCGGAATCCGGTCGATGAAGTGCGCCAACAAGGCGCCATGCCAGGCGTGCACATCGGACAGGTATGAGTCCCGCGCGATGATCGGCTTGATCAGCCCGTCGTGCACGCCGGGCACCAACGCCAGCAGCACCGACCAGACCGCGGTCACCGCCGCCGCCGTCACCAGCATCTTCGGCCATCGCAGCCGGGCCATCACCCCCGGCAGCCACCACGCGGCGGCGACACCGAAGACGACGCAGGCTGCCGTCGCCGGCCCGACGTGCACGCCGAGGGGTCCCATCAGCGGCTGCGCCCCGCTGAGCAGGATCGCCGCACCGTGGTGGGCCAGCCACGCGCCCCAGCCGATCGCGGCACCGAGCGCCACCGACGCACCCGCCAACGCGGCCCGCTCCCGTCGCCCGACCACGCCGTCACGGTAATGCCAGAATCCGCGCGGTCGCGCCGGCGTTCGCGCCTCGTAAGGTCTGCGGTACGCCGCATTCATCGGCTCGGTGGGCGGCGCCGCGCTCCTCGTCACCCGTCGCAACGGCGGCGCGGGCTCATTCGCGGCTCGCCGCGACCTCACCGGCGTACCGTCGCCGTAAGCGGCCGCGGTCGTGATGATGGCGGCGCCCGGCCGGGCCGACGACGAAGGGACCCGCAGTGAGCCATCTCGATGCCACCGGATCCGCGCGGATGGTCGACGTGTCCGCCAAGGAGATCACCGCCCGGGTGGCGACCGCCAGCGGCGCCCTGCGGAGCACCCCCGAGGTCGTCCGGCTGCTGCGGGCCGACGGCCTGCCGAAACGGGACGCATTGGCCACCGCCCGGATCGCCGGCATCATGGCGGCCAAGTGCACATCGGACCTGATCCCGCTGTGCCATCCGCTCCCGCTGGACTCGATCGAGATCGACCTGCAGCTCGACGACGATCGCGTCGCGATCGTGGCGACGGCGCGCACCCGGGCCGCCACCGGGGTGGAGATGGAGGCTCTCACCGCCGTCGCGATCTGTGCGTTGACCCTGCACGACATGGTGAAATCGATGGATCCGGCGGCCGCGGTGACCGACGTCCGGCTGGAGCGCAAATCCGGCGGACGATCGGGAGACTGGCACCGGGCGGGACCGACGTGAGGGCCACCGTCGTCGTGGTGAGCACGTCGCGAGCCACCGGAGGCCGCCCCGACGAAACGGGTCCTCTGCTCGAGGATCGCCTGCACAGCTGGGGTTTCGCCGAGGTGATCGTCCGGGTCGTGGCCGACGGCGGCGTATCGGCCGGACTCTCCCGTGCGCTGGCCGACGGGTCCGACCTCATCGTCACGACCGGCGGCACGGGCGTTACGCCGGATGATCGCACCCCCGAAGCGACGCGCGCGATCATCGAGCGGGAGATCCCCGGCGTCGCCGAAGAGATCCGCCGGCGCGGGCCGGCCACGGCCGCCCTGTCCCGAGGCGTCGTCGGCGCGCGCGGCTCGACGCTGGTCGTCAACCTGCCCGGCACCCCCGGCGGGGTGCGCGACGGGCTTGACGTGTTGTGCCCCTTACTCGCGCATGCCCTGGCGCAGCTGCGCGGCTCGCACCAGCACCGTCAGCACGATCACCATCAGCAGGAAGCCGCCCGCCGCCGGGACGTGCTCGAGACGCCGCTCGATCTCGACGCCCACCTCCGGGAGCTATCGGCCGCGCGATTCGGCGCGATCGCGTCGTTCCTCGGCGTCGTGCGGGACCACGATGACGGTCGCGGAGTGACCGAGCTGCATTACACCGCGCATCCCAGCGCACCCGACCGATTGGTCGAGGCCGCGAACACGATCGAGCAGCGCCACGGGGTCGTCGCCGCGGTGTCGCACCGCATCGGGACCCTGCGGGTCGGCGACGTGGCTCTCGTCGCCGCCGTAGGCGCGACGCACCGGCAGGCCGCGTTCCGCGCCGTGGCCGAGCTGGTCGACACCATCAAGTCCACGGTGCCGATCTGGAAACTGCAGGTCTTCACCGACGGCTCACGGGAGTGGGTCGGCATCGACGGACGCGGGCGCGGCTAGAGAGCCAGTACGTCGACCCCTGCGCCGACGTCGATGCGCGCGCCCATCGGCACCACGGCCAGCCCGTCGGCCGAGGCGGCCCGGAAGATCTGGTGCGAGCTCTGACCGGCCACCGGCCGGACCGACAGGCTTCCGTCGACCACGTCCGTGATCACGCGCAGGTAACTGACCCGGTCGGGACAGTCGGTCGCGTCGAGTGGCTCGGCGGCGACCGCCCGCACGGGAATCGGGATCGGTCGTGGATCTCCCAACAGTGCGCGCACCGCCGGGCGGACCAGAAGCTCGAACGTGACGAGTGACGACACCGGATTTCCCGGCAGACCGAGCACCGGCGTGGTGCCGCCGATGAGCCCGAGCGCGAAGGGTTTGCCCGGCCGGATCGCGACCTGAAAGCGGCGTACCGAACCGAGCGACGCGAGCACGTCCGGCAGGAAGTCCGCGTCACCCATCGACACCCCACCGGTCGTGACGATCAGATCGCATTGGGCGGCGGCCGCCGCGAGCGTCTCGCCCAGTACGCCGGGCTCGTCCGGTATCACGCCGAGGGAAATCGCCACGCCGCCGGCCCCTCTCACCAGCGCGGCCAGCATGTCCGCGGCGCACTCGTAGATCTCGCCGGCTCGGAGCGCCCGCGGCTCCGTGACGAGCTCGTCGCCGGTGGCGGCGACGCCGACGCGAGGACGGCGATGCACCAGGACCGAGCGCCGCCCGATCGACGCGAGCGCGGCCACGACGCCGGGCCGGATCGGCGTACCCACAGGGAGGACGACATCGCCCGCCGCGACATCGCTGCCCCGCCGGCGCAACCGGGAGCCCGCGCCCGGGATCGCCCTGACGATGACCCGATCCCCCGCACCCGGCTCGGTTTCCTCCACCATCACCACGCACTCGGCGCCGGCCGGCACCGGCGCCCCGGTCATCACCTTGCAGGCGTGGCCGGGCCACAGAGCTGCCTCGCCGGGCGAGCCGGCGAGCACCGCGGCCTGCACCGGTAGCGCGGCGGGCACGGCCGGAATGTCGCCCCGGCGTACGGCGTAGCCATCGACCGCGCTGTTGTCGAACGGCGGCACCGAAACGCCGGACACCACGTCGGACGCCGACACGCACCCGATCGCCCGCCCGGCCGGGACCTCGACCGGATCCGACGGACCGCACAGCGCCAGCACCGCCTCCTGGACAAGCGGCAGCCCGATCACGGCAACCCACCGCTGCGCCGCGGGCCGCGCCGCTCCCGCGCCACGCGCACGGCGTACATCCCGAGGCAGACCGCGGCGATAATGCCGAGCAGCAACGCCAGGTTGCCGCCGAAATTCTGCCGCAGAATCGCCTTGCTGCGCGGTTGGCTGCCCCTCAGGTAGATCATCGGGAGGGCGATCACGGTGACCAGCGCGCCCGTGACCAACGCGGCCTGCAGGAAGCGGCCGGCTCCCGGAGGGACGAAACGCGCGATCGCCGCACCAACCGCGAGAATCAGCGGCGACAGGATGCCGTCATGGATGACCACCGCGCCGGCCAGCCAGATGACCAGCCAGATGAGATCGCCGAACGGGACCTGGGTGAGGAGCCGGAAGATCCCGAACCCGCCGAGCCCGACGCCGACGGCGCCGATCACGAGACGAAGCCGCATCTACATCACCTCGACCGTGGCGAGCCACTTGGTGTTGAGCACACCGGCACGGTCGGGCGCGATCAGGCGCAGTGGGTAGCCGTGGTCGATGTTGAGCCGCTCGCCGTTGAGATGGGTCGCGAGGAGCGCGCGTGAGAGTTGCGGCCCGTCGACGACGGAATTGTTATAGGCACCGTCCGGCTCGAGCGAGACGACCCGCACGCGCGAGCCGGCGTGCCCACCGCCCCGGCGTACGACGTCGAGCAGCCGGATCCCGCGCCAGCGCGCGCCGACGCTCCACCCGTCGACGCAGGCGATCGGGAAACTCTCTTCGTGCCCGGCCATGGCCTCGACCTCGGCCAGCGTCATGGAGTACGGCGTCGGCCCGGTGACGTGCAGCTGCCACGTCGCGGAGCGCGCCAGGTCCATGACCTTGGCCTGTTCGGCGGTCTTGTTGACCGGGACGCCCTGCGGTCCCTTGTCGGACTGGCGGATCGCCAGGACTCCGACCGGGCGCAGCGGTGTCACCGTCTCGCCCACCGAGGTGATGACGACGACCGCGATGCCGGCGCCGGTGGAGACGAGCAGCCCTCGCCGCGAGAGTCCGGCCGGCATGGGCGGCGCGACCGGACCGGCGTTGCTGTGGGCCTTAGGATTCTCGCTCCACGGGACCTCCGTGAGCACGTCTCCGGCCGCGACCTTGCTCTGCAGGCCGTACTTGATGTCGGGCAACTTGACCGCGACGTGCAGCAGGATCGAGCCGACGACGACATAGGCGAGGAACCGATGCACTGTGACGAAGTACCACGGCCACGGATACCAGCCGAGAGCGTTGAGGAAGCCGGTGCTCAGCTGCAGCAGCGACGACGCGACGAGGAACCCTACCGACAGCCGCTCGACGGCGTGCTTGACCGACTTCAGCGGCGGCCACCGGAAGAGGTTCGGGTAGACCGACCAGAGCTTGACCAGCAGAAGCGGGATCGAGGCGGTTCCGGTGGCCACGTGCAGGCCCTGGGTGAG